>NZ_BAAGYS010000011.1:0-501301 GCF_054779195.1 Parasphingorhabdus pacifica | reverse complement strand
CATCAACACCCAGTCCGAAAACCCGAACCCGAAGTCCGAAGCAATCCGCCCTGTTCCGTGCTGACATCGAAAACTCTACACACCCCGCATAACCGCTTCAACACCACCCCCACCCCAACAACGAAGCCCCAGCACATCCCGCATTCACATCCTCATTCACACGATGGGGTTCAGATCCGCACGAAGTGTCCGCATTCCGCTCGCCGCGCCCTCTATTCAGTACGCACTCCCGACCGGGTGTGCGTTGCGCTTCTCCTCATGCGCGCATCGAATACGCCCCGGAGGGAAATCAGTTGCCCAACCAGACACTGGATCGAACCGCACACAGCGCTTCTCCGGCCCGAACCCGGATCGCAAGCACCGATCCCGCGCTCACCGATCCCACACCCATCGGATCTCGCGGCACCCCTGCTCGTGACACCACTGCTCGTGACACCCCTGCGTCGCCCGAACCGCGTCAGCACTCGACGACACTCATGTCCGCCGGACCCGACAACCCGGCTGAGCTCAGCTCCCACGCGTTGGTCACCGGAATCGTCACCGTATTGCTGGAGGTGCTCGCCGGCCGAAAACCGCTCAACCACGTCCGGCACCGGGTGACCGGACCCGTGGCACTGCTGTTGACGACCATCCCGTCCCAAGCCGAAGGCCCGAGCTACCGGCTTCGGTCCGTCCACACCTGCCCGACCACCACCAGAACGGTCGAAGCTTGTGCGATCGTCGAGACCTCACGCCGGGCTCGGGCCCTCGTGGTCCGTTTGGAACGCAGAACTTCCGGGTGGGTGTGCGCGCTGCTGACCGAACTGTGAGTCGCCGCGCGCAACCCCATCAACCCCGCTTGTTCTTCTTCGCCTCCGCGCGCGCCGCCGCACGGCGTTGACGCCGGGTCGCACCGTCGCCGGAGCTGCCCTCCGCGTTGCCGGAACTACTCGTCTGAACCCCTCCGGACTCCGAAGGTCCCGAGTAGTTCATCCGCTGCTGCCTGGGGCTGTCGAGTCCGCTGTTCTGCAACGCCGCGGGGGCTTGCCCGTTCGCGTCCGCGGAGGCGCCACCGAGTTGGCTCATGGCCGGCCCAGCCGCGCGAGACCGCTTCGTTCGTGGTTCGGCGGCAGCAGGCGCCTGCTGCCGGACATCGGGGGCCTGCCGTACGCCGTCCGGGACGCCCTCCCGACTCACCGAGACCGGCATGTCGGGTTGTTCCGGGGCCGGCTCGGGCTCGGCGCTCTCCACCTGAACGTTGAACAGGAAACTGACCGACTCCTCCTTGAGCGCTTCGAGCATCGCGTGGAACATGTCGAAGCCCTCGCGCCGGTACTCGATCAGCGGATCGCGTTGCGCCATCGCGCGCAGCCCGATGCCCTCCTTGAGGTAGTCCATCTCGTAGAGGTGCTCGCGCCACTTGCGGTCGAGGACGCTGAGCACCACGCGGCGCTCAAGCTCACGCATCGCGCCGACGCCGACCTTGCCGTCGACCTCCGCCTCCCGCTTGGCGTACGCGTTCTTGGCGTCATCGAGGACCGCCGAGACGAGGATCTCCTTGCTCAGGTCGTCCTCGTCCTCGGCGACCTCCTCCCAGTCAATGCCCACCGGATACAGCGACCGGAGCGCCGTCCAGAGCTTGTCGAGGTCCCAGTCCTCGGCGTAGCCCTCGGAGGTGGCTCCGTTGATGTAGGCGGTGATCACATCGTTGAGCATGTGCATAACCTGCTCGCGCAGATCCTCGCCCTCCAGAACCCGACGACGCTCGGTGTAGATGACCGAACGCTGCTGGTTCATCACCTCGTCGTACTTGAGGACGTTCTTGCGGATCTCCATGTTCTGCTGCTCGACCTGGGTCTGAGCGCTGCGGATGGCCTTGGTCACCATCTTGTGCTCGATCGGTACGTCGTCCGGCACCTTCATCCGCGTCATGACCGTCTCGACCATGGCGGCGTTGAAGCGACGCATCAGCTCGTCGCCGAGCGAGAGGTAGAACCGGGATTCGCCGGGATCTCCCTGACGCCCGGACCGACCACGGAGCTGGTTGTCGATTCGGCGGGACTCGTGCCGTTCGGTACCGAGCACGTAGAGCCCGCCGACCTCGCGAACCTCGTCCGCCTCGGCGTCGACCTGCTTGGTGATCTTCCCGACCACCTCGGGCCACTGGGCCTCGTACTCCTCGCGGTGGGAAACGGGGTCGAGCCCGCGGCGGCGCAGCTCGGCGTCGGCGAGGTAATCGACGTTGCCGCCCAGCACGATGTCGGTACCGCGACCGGCCATGTTGGTCGCGACCGTGACCGCGCCCTTGCGACCGGCCTCGGCGATGATGCCGGCTTCCTGCTCGTGGAACTTGGCGTTGAGAACGCTGTGGGCAACACCCTTCTTGGTGAGCAGCTTCGAGAGGTGCTCGGAACGCTCCACGCTGGTGGTGCCGACCAGCACCGGCTGGCCCTTGTTGAACTTCTCCTCGATGTCCTCCGCGACGGCTTCGAACTTGCCTTCTTCGCTCTTGTAGACCAGGTCGGGCTGGTCGGCTCGGACCATCGGCTTGTTCGTCGGGATGGTGACGACCCCGAGCTTGTAGGTGGCCTGGAACTCGGCGGCCTCCGTCTCGGCGGTACCCGTCATCCCCGCGAGCTTGTCGTAGAGCCGGAAGTAGTTCTGCAGGGTGATCGTGGCCAGCGTCTGGTTCTCGGCCTTGATCTCCACGCCTTCTTTGGCCTCGATGGCCTGGTGCATGCCCTCGTTGTAGCGGCGGCCGTGCAGGACGCGGCCGGTGAACTCGTCGACGATGGTGACTTCACCATCGCGGACGATGTAGTCCTTGTCGCGGTTGTACAGCTCCTTGGCCTTCAGCGCGTTGTTCAAGTACCCCACCAGCGGCGTGTTGGCCGCCTCGTAGAGGTTCTCGATGCCGAGCTGGTCCTCGATGACCTCGACGCCCTGCTCGGTGACACCGACGGTGCGCTTGCGCTCGTCGACCTCGTAGTGGACGTCCTTGGTGAGCAGCGGGGCCATCCGAGCGAACTCCTGGTACCAGCGCGAGGACTGGTCGGCCGGCCCGGAGATGATCAGCGGGGTCCTGGCCTCGTCGATGAGGATGGAGTCGACCTCGTCGACGATGGAGAAGAAATGCCCGCGCTGGACGCAGTCGTTGAGGCTCCACGCCATGTTGTCGCGCAGGTAGTCGAAACCGAACTCGTTGTTGGTCCCGTAGGTGATGTCCGCCTCGTAAGCCTCCCGACGCTGGTCGGGGGTCATGTCGGCGGTGATCGCACCGACCTCCAGCCCGAGGAAGCGGTGCACTCGCCCCATCCAGGCGGAGTCACGCGTGGCCAGGTAGTCGTTCACGGTGATGACGTGGACGCCCTTACCCGCGATGGCGTTCAGATAACCGGGCAGGACGCACGTCAGGGTCTTGCCTTCACCGGTACGCATCTCGGCGATCTGGCCGAGGTGCAGCGCGGCGCCACCCATGAGCTGCACGTCGAAGTGCCGCTGGCCGAGCGTGCGCCGCGCGCCTTCCCTGGCCACGGCGAACGCTTCGGGCAGGAGGTCGTCGAGGGTCTCACCATCGTGATAGCGGGACTTGAACTCCTCCGTCTTGGCCCGCAACTCGGCATCGGACAGCGCGATATGGTCTTCTTCAAGCTCGTTGATGTGCGCTGCGATGGCGCGCAGGCGTTTGAGCATTTTGCCCTCGCCGGCGCGGAGCAGTCGGGACAGGACCATCCGGGTCGACCTCACTAGCTGATCGTGACGCGTCCGTCACGGACGCTTTCGGCCATCGTATAAAAGCCTGCTTCCAGCACAGCCGTTCACTCGACCGTTTGACTCGGTTTCGTGGTCGGAGCGCTGAGCACGGCTTGTTGTCCGGGGTGGCGCACCCCGTTTGTGCGGGGCCGGCGCACCCGTGGCGGGACAATCCGCCCGGACCGCGACCCGGACGGCAGCTGTCCCCCGCGTACCACCGTACGCGGGGGACAGCTGATCGCGTTGATGTTGGCGCAGACTCGCCTCAGCCAGCCAGCGCGATCACGCCGTAGTCGAATCCACGGCGTCGGTAGACGACGCTGGGCCGACCGCTCTCCGCGTCGGAGAACAGGTAGAAGTCGTGCCCGACCAGCTCCATCTCGTAGAGCGCCTGGTCCACGGTCATCGGCTCGGCGCTGTGCTCTTTCTCGCGAACGATTCGCCCGGGCTCATAACCGTCGTCGCCCCACGAGCGTGGCTCGGGTACGTCCGCGAGCCCCGCGGGCTGTTCGGCTTCGAACTCGGCGTCTTCGGCGGTCCCGGCCTCGGCCGATTCGGTTTCGGCCGATTCGGTCTCGGCGGGCTCGACTTCTGCCGGCGCTTCGAGCAGTGCGGTCTGGCCTGCCGGTGCCCCGCCCGCTGGCGTTCCGGCCGCATTCACGCGCTGTGCCGCGTTCGCTGCCGTCGCCTCGGCCACCGAAGTGGGGTTGTGCCTGCCGTAATGGACTTTTCTGCGGTCGTGCATGCGGCGAAGCCGGTTCTCCAGCTTGCTGGTGGCGGAATCGAGCGCGGCGTAGAAGTCACCGGCGGCTGCTTCAGCACGCACTGCCGGCCCGCGGCCTTTGAGGGTGATCTCGATCCGCTGGCAGTTCTTCGCCTGGCGCGGATTGCGTTCGTGGATGAGTTCCACGTCCGCCCGGATGGTCTTCCTGTCGTACCGTTCAAGGCGGGCCAACTTCTCGCCGACGTGTGTCCGGTAATGCGTGGGCACCTCGACGTTGCGACCCTTCACGACGATGTCCATTCACGACCTCCGTTCGTGCATACGTCCATGGGGGAGACAGCCGAAGACGCTCGGAAGCGGAGTGGGGCATTCAGTTCACTTCCGGCGCCTGGGACATGTTCGTCACTCCTTCCCGCGGCCGGGGATGCTGAATGTCTGGCACGTTAGCCCTCTTTGGCGGCTGTGGACAGCCCCCGGGACGGGCGACGTCAAGCCGCCACAGAGAGTGGCCGATGCGGCCGCACGAGCCAGCGACCAGGCAGGCTCGTCCCCGCCGGCGACGACCGAGAAACCTCCATGCCTCACCCGTTCGGCTGTAGGTCGGGCGAGAGCTCGGCTACGGTCCGCTCGCGGCGGGTTCGTCCTGCTCATACTGGTGGAACGACTGGGGCGTGGCCGTAGTTCCCGCACCCGGCGACCGAACGGTGCTTCACCCACCCGAGCGCCCGACGCCTCGCCCCCGGGGTAAGCGACCCCGGATTCGTGATCGCGGATTCGTGGTCTCGGGTCAACGGTCCCGGGTCAACGGTAGAGCCCCGCGGTCGCGGTCAGCCCGAGCACCAGTTCGACCCGCACACCGGCGCTTTCGAGAACGCGCAGGCAGCAGCTGGCGGTGGCGCCCGTGGTGATCACGTCATCGATCAGCACTGCCGGGACGCCTTCCGGCGGAAGTCGACCGGTTCGCGTGAACACTCGGCCAATCAGGTTGTGGACCCGTTCAGCGGGATTCAGCGCGGCCGAGTCCCGTGCTCCCCGGTGCAACCGCAGGCAGTCCGCGACCGATGTCCGCCACCCCGCGTCGGCGAGCGCCGAAACGGCTCGCCCCGCGGCGCGAACCAGGTGCGGCCCTCCCCTTCTGCGGGAGACCGCCGCACGGGAGGGCGCGGGGATCAGGCACCACGGCTCACCGGACGGTGCGACAACCGATCGCAGCCCCGCGGCAAACGCACGCCCGAATGGTTCGGCCAGGTCACGCCGACCGGATTCCTTGTACGCGAGCACTGCTCGCCGCGCGGGTCCGCGGTAGCGGCCGAGCGCGTAGACCGGTGGTCCGGAGGTGAGCAGCGGACGTTCGATCCGGCGGAGGACGCCGATCTCGCGTCCGCAGTCCGCGCACCAGCCGGTGCGGCCACACCCGCACCCCGCACAACTCAGCGGGAACACCAGGTCGAGCAGGCCGGAGAGCGGTTCCGCGAATCTCGTCATGCGCCGAGCGTGCGCCGATCCTCGATCCGACTCACCCGCGCATGTCGGCTCGGAACCGACGGTCAACCGGGGAAGAACGGGATCGAGGGGCCGTAGATCGGCGCCTCCATCCATCCCCACAGGTCCTGCGCACCGTCGGCTGCCCACACCCCGCTCTCGTCCGAGACCACCACCCGCCCGTCCGGGGCGACGGTCAACCCTTGGACGGGCTGAATGAGGTTCGTCGAGGTGTACGAGGACCATTCATAGCCGTCCACCGAGACCTCGACCACCGGCGAGGTGTTGCTGGTCGTGATCGCTACCAGCGAGTCCCCGTCCAGCCACTCGACTTCGGAGATCTCGAGATCATGGGACCCCCGCTTCAGCACGGTCGGTTCCCGCAGCACGACGTTGTCGCCCTCGTGCGAGACCCCGGCCACGACGATGTGGCCGTCGACCACACCCGCCACCCTGGTGCCGTCCTTGGACAACCGCAGCCCCTTGATGGGCTGACCGCCTGCGAACTCGCGCGCGTCCACGTGCTGCGGAACCCACCCGTTCTCGCCTTCGAACACGCGCACGACCTCGCGCCCGTCCACGACGGTCCACGCCTCGGAACGACCGCGCCAGGTGGGCCGGGCCATGTCCGCACCGACGACCGGAACAGCGGGGAGCCGTTCGCCGTAGGATCCGACGCGCAGCTGCACCCCGCCTTCGGGGCGGCGAACCACTGCCGCCAGCCTCTCGCCGTCGCGGGACCGCGCGGCCCGGAGCACATCCCACTCGCCGGACCCCGTCGGCCCGGGAACCTGTTTGGCCTGGCTGTTCAGCGTCACGAGCCGCTCGTCCACGACGACCAACCCGGGCAGATCGGTCCGCGTCGCTACGTCCTCCTTGTAGGAGGCCACGTCGGTGGGGCGCAGTTCCTGCTCATCCGGGAGCAGCGGGACCCCTTCCTCCTGGAGCCGTACGCGCGCGTTGCTGACGCTCTGCAGCGACAGCACCACCTGCGCGGCGAGCAGTCCCCGACTCTCGTCCGGGAGGTCGCCGAGTTCGCTGAGGTTGACCACCAGGGCGCCGTCGTCGGCCTCGCTGGTGTTGGTCTTCGGGTAGACACCGTCGGGTAACGCGGTGCCCATCGCGCTGCGCATCCCCGCCGAGGGGCCGGACATCAACAGGTCGACCACCCGCCGGGGCAAGGTGCTTTCCGGTTGGGAGACCACGTATCGCACATCCGGCACCACGCTCTTCCGCTCGTGGTCGAGGAAGTAGATCGGTACCGACCGGTAGTTCACGTCGAACGAACCGCGGCCCACGACGAGTTCGCGCGGCGGGTCGGTGATCCGCCACTGCCCGTCGGCCCTGCGCTCGACGCGGATCCGCGTCACGTACTCACCGGTCTCCGGAACGAACGACTGGTCGGGCAGCAGTCGTCCGACCTTGTCCGCCTTCACGACGACGTGCTGGACGTTCGGAGGTGCGCCCTGGGGTTGGGGCGCCGGGATCGTGTCCACCTCGTTGACGATCAGCATCCCGCGCGAGGGTTGCCAGGTCTTCCGCGCGTCCTCGGTCAGGTGCAGCCGTGCGGCGGCGTGTTCGCTCTCGGGCGCGGCGGCCGAGTCGATGAAGCTCCGCACGAGGGCGAACGCGTCGACGCCTTCGGGCGGCCGGGGTACCGGAGTGGTGCCGTTGCCCTGCTCGACGGGTTTGACGACCTTCGGGTCGGAGGTTTCCGGGATGGCGGCGCACGCCGAGAGCGGGAACGTCAGCACGGCGATCAGTGCCAGGACTCGGTTGCGCGGACCCATCACGCCTCCTCCCACCTGCTGCTAGTTTCGGTGTACTCGCCTTCCCGCCCGGCGGTCTCCGGTCCGGCGGTCTCCGGTCCGGCGGTCTCCGGTCCGGGGTACTCGCCCTCAGGGTCTGTGGTCTCTGCTCCGGCTGTCTCCGGCCCGGCCGTCTCCGGCCCGGCCGTCTCCGGCCCGGCTGTCTCCGGTTCGCTCAAGCGCGCGGGGCCCTGGTCCTTGGCTTCCGGCCCGGTCACGTCGGCTTCGGTGTCCAGGTGGAGGTCCGAGGCCACTGCCAGCAGGGCTCCGGGGGCGGCGATGCGCCGGGTCGCGGGCATCGCCAGCGGGCTTTCGGCGAATTCGGCCTCCGGGCGGCGCGGCAGCGTCAACCGGAAGCAGGCGCCGTTGCCGGGCTCGCCCCAGGCGTCGAGCTGGCCGCCGTGCAGCCGAGCGTCCTCGGCACTGATCGACAGGCCGAGTCCGGTGCCACCGGTGCGTCGGTTGCGGGAGGGGTCGGCCCGCCAGAACCGGGTGAACACCAGCTCGGCCTCCCCCGGACGCAGGCCGACGCCGTAGTCGCGGACGAGCACGGCGACCGCCTCCTCGTTGCTGCCGACCCGGAGTTCCACCGGTCCGCCTTCCGCGTGGTCGATCGCGTTGCCCAGCAGGTTGCGCACGATCCGCTCGAACCGGCGGGCGTCGGCGACGACGTCGATCTGTTCGGTCGGGACTTCCGTCCGGATCTCGACTCCGCCGCCCTCGGCGATGGCCCGAACCGAGTCGACGGCGCGGTTCACGATCGCGGGCACGTCCAGCGGTTCCGCGGCGAGATCGGCCACACCCGCATCGAGCCGGGAGATTTCCAGCAGGTCGGCCAGCAGTGACTCGAACCGGTCGAGTTCGTCGACGAGCAGTTCGGTCGAGCGGGAGAGACCTGGCGGAAACTCGTCCCGTGACGCGTGCAGAACGTCGGCGGCCATCCGGACCGTGGTCAGCGGTGTTCGCAGTTCGTGGGAGACGTCCGAGGTGAACCGACGCTGCAGCTGGCCGAACTCTTCGAGCTGCTTGATCTGCTGCTTGAGGCTGTCGGCCATCTCGTTGAACGACTCCGCCAGCCTGGCGACGTCGTCCTCACCGATGACCCGCATCCGCTGGTCGAGGTCGCCGTCGGCGAGCCGCTCGGCGATCCCGGCCGCTTGCCGCACCGGCCGGACGACTTGTCTGGTGACGAGGTTCGTGGTTGCCCCCAGCAGCAGCAACAGCACGGCTCCGCTGAGCAGCAACGTGCTCTGCACAACGCCCAGGGTGCGCTGTTCCGCGGCCAGCGGGAACAACAGGTAGGCCTGCAGCGGTTGGGTGGAGCTGCCGACCGGTGTGCCGACGACGAGCATGGTGACCATCTCGCGTCCGCGCGGAACGGTGGTGATCTGGCTGGCGAACTGGCCCTGTTCGACGATCCTGCGCAGTGGGTCCGGTACATCGCCGACCGGGCCTGCCGAGGGCTGCAACCGCTGTTCGGCCGGGAAGTGGCCGTCGACCAGCACGGGGTCGAAGGCACCCGCCGCCGAGTCGCTGTTGGACGACTCGGAAGACGTCGTGGTGAGCCGGTTGAGCGCGGCGGCCAGCTGCTCGGAGACGCCGTCGGAATTCGGGTCGACCGCGGTCAGTTCCCGTTCGAGGATCGGCAGGCTGCCCTCGACCTGCTGGATGGCGGCCGTTTCCTTGGCTTCGAGCAGCCGATAGGTGATCTGCGTCTGCAGCAGCATTCCCAGCGCGAACACCACCGCGGACGACAACGCGAGCGTGCTGACCACCACTCGCAACTGCAACGAACGTCGCCAGATGGCCTCGAAGTGATGCCAGCGCGCCTTGACCTCGTCACGGACGCGCACCGCAACTCGTTGCGCGGTACGACCTCGACTCGCCCAGAGGCTCACCGCAACCGTCTCCCGCGGGAGCACGGCGAAATCATGGTGGTCCGGCCTTGTACCCGACACCGCGAACGGTCAGCACCACCTCGGGGCGTTCGGGATCCCGCTCGACCTTCGACCGGAGTCGCTGCACGTGCACGTTGACCAATCGCGTGTCGGCGGCGTGCCGGTAACCCCACACCTGTTCCAGCAGAACCTCTCGGGTGAACACCTGCCGGGGTTTGCGGGCCAGCGCGACGAGTAGGTCGAACTCCAGCGGTGTGAGGGCGATCGGCTGCCCTTCCCTGGTGACCTCGTGGCCGGGAACGTCGATGGTCAGATCGCCGATGGCGAGCATCTCGGCCGGTTCGGCGTCGGTCCGGCGCAGCCGGGCGCGCAACCGGGCGACGAGTTCCTTCGGCTTGAACGGCTTCACCACGTAGTCGTCGGCCCCGGACTCGAGTCCGAGGACGACGTCGACGGTGTCGCTCTTCGCGGTCAACATCACGATCGGCACGACGGACTCGGTGCGAATCGCCTTGCAGACGTCGATGCCGTTCATTCCCGGCAGCATCAGGTCCAGCAGGACCAGGTCGGGTTTGAGTTCGCGCAACGCGGGCATCGCCTTGGTTCCGTCACTGACCACGGCGGTTTCGAACCCCTCACCCCGGAGCACGATGGTCAGCATTTCGGCCAAGGCAGGATCGTCGTCCACCACGAGCACGCGCGCCTTCATGCCCCACATGGTTGCACCTGTCACTGTCGTGCTTCCGACCACCCGTCACTCGTCACGGCCGGTACTCGGACAAACACCACATAGAACATTCCGATACCGCCGAACGGGCGATTGCCGTGGTGGATCCGGCGCGGAATCCACCAGGGTGGCGTGAATTACGCGAGAACGCGGTCCGCCAGCGGCACCGGGTCGACCCGGCTCACCCCGTCGATGACGATCCAGGGCGCCCACCAACCTCGCTCCGCGAGTCCGGTGTAGACCGCACCGCAGCGTTCCTGCAGGGACGCGTCCGACTCGAAGTTGTCCCGGCGGCGCTCGGTTTCGATGCGTTCGCGGTGCTCCGCGCGCCCGGCCGCCACTTCGCGCGGAACCCGCAGCAGCAGGTGCACGTCCGGCCGCGGAAGTTCGAACCGCTCCACTTCCAGACCATGGACCCACGCGACGAAGTCTCCCGCGGCGTCCTGGTGCAAGCGGGCCGCGCCGTAGGCGGCATTCGAGGCCACGTAGCGGTCGAGCAGGACGACGTCGTGGGTTCGCAGTTCGGCTCGCAGGTCGTCGGCGGCCGCCCGCCGGTCCAGCGCGTAGAGCACGGCCATTCCGTAGACGGACTCGCCCAGGTCACCGTGACCACCGTGCAGTGCTTCGGCGACCAGTTCGGCGTGCACATCGGCTTCGTAGCGCGGGAACGCGGCACGTCCGACGGACAGGCCCCGGCGATCCAGCTCGGCGGACAACGCATCGGCAAGCGTGCGCTTGCCCGCACCGTCCAGCCCTTCAATCACGATCAGCCGCCCCACGGAGGAGAACGATACTCAGGGCGCCCGAATCCACGATCACGCGGGTTCGGTGATCGTGATCACGACCTCGGCCAGCGCTGTCCGCGACCGCCGATGGCGCCGTACACGGGTACCGACGTACGCCTGCGGTGGTGCCCTGCGAACCACGACCGAGGCTGGTCAGGGCACTGTCCGCGAGCGGGGTACGGCCCCGCACGCCTCGCCCGCGCGAAGCCGACCGGGCCGCCCGCGAGGTTTCCGAAGCGCGGCTCCGCAAACGAAGCGTGTCGACGAGGTCGCACGATGTCGATCTGCGGTGGAGAATCACCGGCGATACGACAGATCGACAGAGCCGCGAGCGGGGAGGAACAGTGCAGATACCCGGGCCCGACACCCGCGTGGTGGAGCTGCGGGTGCACGGAATTCTGGGGACTACCGGGGACGCGCTCACCGATTCGGTCGCGTCCGTCGACGTCGCGGGCGACGGGGTCGGCCGCATCGTCCGTCCGGCCGACCGACTTCGTCGCCCGGTTCCCGGTCCGATGCTCTCGGCTGGTGAACGCAAGATTCCCCGGATCGTCGAGGGTTACGTCTGGAGCGGGATGACCTCCGGCGGTGCCGCCAGGACGGCCTGGGCGTTGCTGTTCCCGTTCGCGCTGGCCAATCTGGCCCATTGGATGCTGCCCGCACCACGTCCCGGCAGCGCGGCTTCCAGGGTGCTCTCGGGCACGTTGCGGGCGCTGCTTCGGTTGGCCGCACTGGTGCTGACCACGTTGTTCGCGGCGCAGCTGACGGTGCTCGGTCTGGATCTGGTGGCGGCGCAGTGTCTGGGGCCGGAATCGGCCTGCCTGGGCTTCGCCCCGTCGTGGCTTCGCGATGTGGACGTCCTGCGAGCGTCGATCGCGTTGCTGCCGGTCGGGCTGGTCGTGCTGATGATGCACCGACTCTCCACCGTGTCGTGGCGGGCATCCACCGGCGAGGACCTCCGGGCGCGGTCTTCGGAGCAGGTACCGACACTGCCCGGGACCAACGTGGTGTCCGACCCGGACGCTCCCGCGTTGCGCGCCATACACGTGGTCACCGCGCTGTCGACCACAGTGCTGTTGGCACTGGGCGGCCCGTTCCCCGCCTCGTCCGATCCGCGCTGGCTCACCGCCGCCGCGCTGTTGGCGATTTCGCTGATCAGCGCGGTCGGCATGGACGACCCGCTCGGCAAACGGCCTGCAGGCCGTTCCACGGCGCTGCGGTTGCTGTTCGCGCGGGTTCCCCGCCGCATCCTGATCTCGCTGTCGGCACTGCTGGTTGTCGGGGTCGCGCTCGCCCCGCCGCCGTTGACCGGGCCACTGCCCGGGTCCGGCAGCACCCTCAGCGCCATCACCACGCTACTGCTGGTCATCTGCATCGCCGTGAGCCTGCTGCTCGTCCCCGCGGCACTGCTGGCGCGTCCGCGCTGGAAATCGGTGCCCACGAGCCTTCGACCGTGGGCAGGCGGCTGGATGGCAGCCCCGGTGCTGCTCATCGCCTGCCTGCTGGGCGACGGTTTCGGAGCCGGGTTGGCGTTGACCCTGCGTGGGGTGCTCAACCAGCCGGAGCTGACGCTGCCCGCCACTTTCGACGACGTCACGCTCTACTGGGGCGCTGCGACCGTCCTGCTGGCCGTCGCACTGCTGCTGTCCCTGCCGTGGATGGTCTTCACGATCTGGCGTGCGGCGAACTCCGAAGCTTCCGTTCCCGCCGAAGTCGCGCTGCTGCACGCCGGGCGGCAGCAGGATCAGCGACGTGCCGGGCGGGCCTGGCGCTGGGCGGATCTGCAACGCCGCTACGCCCACCACGTGCTGCTCCTGGTGGCGACCGTGCTCGCGGTGAGCTTCGCGTTGTCGGTGGTGTCCGGCATGCTCGGTTCTCCGGTGCGCTCCTGGGTCGGTTGGCTCAGCAGCGTGGGGGTTGTCGCGCTCGGCGCGCTGGCCGCCGGATTGCTGCGCATGGTGTACCTGACGGCGAAATCCCGGGACACGGCCCGCTACATGGGGATCCTGTGCGATCTGACGTTGTTCTGGCCGCGTGAAGCGCATCCGATCGTGCCGCCGTGCCATTCGTCGAAGATCGTCCCGGAACTCGCCGCCCGCGCGGCCGAGCACCTCGCCGAACCGGATACCAGGGTCGTCCTGGTCGGGCACAGCCAGGGCAGTCTGCTGGCGACCATCGCGACCGCTCGACTGCTGGAAACGCTGCCCGAGTCCGAACACCATCGGATCGGGCTGGTCACCGCCGGTGCACAGTTGCAGTGGGCCTACCCGAGGGCGTTCCCCGGGGTGGTGCCGCACGACGCGCTGAGCACGCTCAGCGGCACGCTCGCAGGCCGCTGGCGTTCGTTGTGCCGGGGGACCGATCCGATCGGCGGGGCCGTGACTACCTGGAACCGGCAGGTCTACGACGGAATGCTGATCGGGGTCGGGTTCCGCACGGACGGCACGGAGGGGCCGCTGCCCGCGGCCGTTCGCGGGCCAACCGGCGCACTGGTGCTCGGTGGCGACCACTGGTTGCCGGATCCGCAGCGCGGCCCGTTCTCGTTCCGGCGTTGGGTGCCCGGCGTCCTGGGACACGCGGATTACAGCGGTGACCCGGAGTGGGATCGCGCGGTGGCGATGGCGGCCGGGCTGGAGGCCCCGGTGCGCAGTGCGAGCCTGCCGTTGTTCACCCCGGCGACGACCCACCTCGCGGGCGCGGCCCCCGACTCCGGCCAGCTGCACGCGCACGGCAGCGATGGCGGTTCGCTGAGCGATCCGACGGGTGAGCGTTCGGCTCAACACGCGGATGCCGAGGTGCCCGATTCGACAGCGGGGCAGGCCGAGTCCGCGGACTGCGAAGTCGAGCCGGAGCCCGTGGAATCGGACGATGGAGCAGTCCGGGCCCAGCCGACCGAGTTGCCGGAGATCGTCGAACCACGCGGCCGGATGGCTCCCTGGGAGCGGAGCGTGGCGCTCCGAGCCTCCGGGCGCTGACCTCCGGGCACTGACCGTCGAGCTCGGGCCGTCGGGCACTGACCGTCGGGCTCGGGCTCGGGCTCGGGCTCGGGCTCGGGCCACAGGCAACCACTGCCGCCCGGCGCGCAGCGGGGAAGCGGTCCGGCGAACAGAAACGAGCGGCGCCACCCCGGGGGGGCGGCGCCGCTCGCTCGTTCGAACGCGTGCGTGCGGAGTTACTCCACCGAACCGCCTTCGGTGACTCCCTTGTCGCGGGCGAGCCGCGAGTGCCGGTGCCCGTAGAGGAAGTAGATCGCCACACCGGCGGCCATCCAGACGAGGAACCGGACCCAGGTGAGCGCCGTCAGGTTCAGCATCAGCCACAAACAGGCCACGACCGCCAGGATCGGCACCAGCGGGACCAGCGGCGCGCGGAAGCCACGCGGGAGATCCGGCCGGGACTTGCGCAGCACGATCACACCGGCGGAGACGAGGATGAACGCGAACAACGTGCCCACGTTGACCATCTCTTCGAGCCTGCCGGTCGGGAAGAAACCGGCCGCGAGCGCGACCACGGTGCCGACGAGCAGGGTCGCCCGCACGGGAGTGCCGTGCCTGGGGTCGGTCTTCGCCAACCCGCGCGGCAGGAGGTTGTCCCGGGACATGGCGAACAGGACGCGAACCTGGCCGAGGAAGAGCACCATCACGACGGTGGTCAGACCGGCGAGGGCACCGACGGTGATGATCCCGGCAGCCCAGGTGACGTCGTGGAACTGGAACGCGGTGGCCAGTGTGGCGCGAGTACCGTCCTCGGCACTGGCCAGCTCGGTGTAGTTGACCATGCCGGTCACCACGATCGCGACCGCGACGTAGAGGACGGTGACGATCACGATCGTGCCGAGGATGCCGCGCGGCGCGTCGCGCTGCGGATTGCGGGTTTCCTCAGCGGTCGTGGCCACGACGTCGAAGCCGATGAACGCGAAGAACACCAGGGACGCGCCCGCGAGCAAGCCGAAGACGCCGAAGTTGCTCGTCTCCCCACCGAGCAGGATCGAGAGCAGGGACTGCTCCAGCACCGGTCCGCCCTCGGACGCGGGCTGGGCGGGCGGGAGGAACGGCGTGTAGTTGGAGGGATTGATGTAGGCCAGCCCGACCACGATCACCAGCAGGATCACGAACACCTTGATCGTGGTGATCACCAGGCTGACGCGTGCCGAGAGCTTGGTCCCCAGCGCCAGCACGGTGGTCAGGACCGCGACCAGCAGCACGGCTCCCCAGTCGAAGGTCAGGTACCCCCCGAGGGAGAGAACCGTCGACATTTCCACACCGAGCAGGCCGAGCACTTCTTGCAGATAGGTCGACCATCCCTGGGAAACGGCGGCGGAGGCCACCGCGAACTCCAGGATGAGGTCCCACCCGATGATCCACGCGATGAACTCGCCGAACGTCGCGTACGAGTAGGTGTACGCGCTACCCGCGACCGGGACGGTCGAGGCGAACTCGGCGTAGCAGACCGCAGCCAAACCGCACGCGATCGCCGCCATCACGAACGACAACGACACCGCCGGCCCCGCGACGTCGCCTGCCGTGGAGGCAGCGAGCGTGAAGATTCCGGCTCCGATGACCACGGAGACACCGAAGACGATGAGGTCCCAAGCACCGAGGTTCTTCCGGAGCTTGGTGTCCGGTTCGTCGGTATCCAGGATCGATTGTTCGACCGATTTCGTTCGCCACAGCCCAGTACCTGGCACCGTCGCCTCCTCCTTTACCCCGAAAGAGTGGATCGCACCCCTAGCGCGGCAGTTTCGCACCGGAATACTCCGGACAGTGTGCTGGGCCGGATTCGTTAACGCCTTGTGATGCTCGGTCGAACATCACTCGACATGCCGGGGTCCCTCAAACCGGATGTGCTCGCACACCCACCGGACGTTCCGCCGGTGGGTGTGGGACAACACTCCTACTTCTCGACCCCTGCCGGGTCGACGCTGCGCTCCAGGTCCGGCTCCAGGTAGATCAGACGCGCGGCGGGCACCTCGGCTCGGACCCGGCGTTCGGCTTCGTCGATCTCGGTAGCCACCTCGGCGGCGGAGATCGAGTGCGGCAGCTCGATCTTGGCGGCGACCAGCAGTTCGTCCGGACCCAGGTACTGGGTGCGGATGTGGATGACCTTCCGCACCTGACCGGTTCGCAGCTCCCGCAGGATGTCGTTCAACACCGCCGGGTCGGCGCCCTCGCCGATGAGCAAGCTCTTCGTCTCGATGATCAGCAACACGGCGATCGCCGCGAGGAGCACACCGATGGACAAGGTGCCCGCGCCGTCGAAGACCGGGTTGCCGGTGAGGACGGTGAGTCCGACGCCGCACAGCGCCAGAATCAGTCCCAGCAGGGCGCCCGCGTCCTCCAGAAGCACCACCGGCAGTTCCGGTGTCTTCGCCCGGCGGACGAACTGCCACCAGGTCTGCTCTCCCTTGAGAGTCCTCGATTCGACGATGGCGGTACGGAAGCTGTAGGTCTCCAGCCCGATGGCCACCACCAGGATCGCCACGGCGATCATCGGCGAGCGTAGCGGCTCGGGGTGCTGGATCTTGTGGAAACCCTCGTAGAGCGCGAACACCGCTCCCAGGCTGAACAGCAGCAACGCGACGACGAAGGAATAGAAGTAGCGGTCCCGGCCGTAACCGAACGGGTGTTCCTCGGTCGGCTTGCGCCGTGACGTCTTCTTCCCGAGCAGCAACAATCCCTGGTTGGACGTGTCAGCGACCGAGTGCACCGACTCGGCGAGCATCGACGAGGACCCGGTGAACAGAAATCCGCCGAACTTGGCCACCGCGATCCCCGCATTGGCACCGAGCGCGGCGAGGATCGCCTTGGTACCGCCTCCTGCTGACACGTTGCACTCCCGGTCGTGGTTGGTCGCCCGCGAAACTCGCGGGCATCACCGCCGCATCGAAGCGGAAGAGCGCTCGCCCGTCCGTTCTTCCGATGTTCGGCGTTCGAATCGGCACCGGGAAACCTATCGCCGATCAACCGACCGAACCACCGATTCCGACCAACCGGAGTGAGCAATTCCGGACGTGCCCGGCACAACGCACGGCATCGACCGGGAGGAGCTGTCGGGACGAACGAATCCTCAGGCGACACCGGGCGCGGCTCGGAACAGCTGAGCCGAACCGTCGGTGCTCAACTCTGCCGGGCGGGCCATCACGGCCGGGTCGGAAGCGGGCAGCCACACCGACTGTCCCCGCGCGAGTTCCACCTCACGGCGAGACCCGTTCACCCCGGCAGCGGAATCGTCCGATGTGGACAGCCGCACGTTCCCCTCCGTGCACAGCAGGATCTGCGGTCCCTCCGAATGCAGGCGGACACCACCGGAAGCACCTGGCGACCAGTCGACCCTGGACAGCTCGAACTCCTCCGCGGGCGTGCTGTAGACGGTGAGGTTCGCATCCAGCGACTCCCCCTTGAGGACCTGCATGTCCCCACAGGCGAAGTCCAACACCTTCAACAGCTCGGGCACATCGACGTATTTGGGCGTGAGCCCGCAACGCAGGATGTTGTCCGAGTTGGCCAGGATCTCCACCCCTGTACCGCGAAGGTAGGCGTGCAGGTTCCCCGCAGGCAGAAAGATCGCCTGGCCGGGTTGCAGCACGACCCGGTTCAGCAGCAAGCTCGCCAACACCCCGGCATCGTGCGGATACGCCTCACCCAGTTCGAGCACCGTCCGGCACTCGAGTTCGAACTCGCCCCGCTTGCGCACGTGACGCGCGCACGCGTCCAGCAGCTCGGGCACCAGTTCCCGCAGGCTGCGTTCCGGAAGCGTTATCCACGTGGTGAACAGTGCCCGCATGCCGGCGGCATCGGGTTGCTCGGTGAGCAGTCCGGCGTGCGCGCGCAGGCTCGGCACGTCGAGCTCGTCGAGCAACCGCACGGTCCGGCCCGCCTCTCGAAAGCCGGCCAGCGCGTGGAACTCGGTCAACGCACAGATCAGTTCCGGTTTCGCCGTCGGATCCGGGTAGTTCCGATCCGGGGCATTGCGCTCGATCTCCGCGCGTTCCTCCCGCTCGAACCCCTCGGCCGCCTGCGTCGCCGACGGGTGCGCCTGCAAGCTCAACGGCTCGTCCGCGGCAAGGACCTTCAGCAGGAACGGCAACCGGGTGCCCCACCGCTCGGTACACACCGAACCGAGGTGGTGATCCGGGCTGTCATCGAGCAGCTCCAGCAGGGATGCCTCGGAACCATCTCCGGAAACCAGCCTGGACGGATCTCCCGGATGCGCACCCATCCACAGCTCTGCCTCGGGGTGCGCGGTAGGGACAGGTCGACCGAGCAGGTCCGCGATCGCGGTACGCGAGCCCCACGCGTAGGGACGCACCGCGTTTCGCAGTAACTCCACTGTCGTTCTCGCTTCCTGGTCTTTCCGCCCGCTCGCGTACGTTCACGCCCCGGCGAGATGCCACGATCGGCCCCAGCACATCGTGCCGGGACGGGGGTCCGCATCGGAGTGAACCCCGAGCTTTCCCCGATGTACTGCGGCCCGTTCCCGCACTACCAGCCGCGTCCCGTTCCCACCCCAGCACGACGAGACAACGCTCGAGGTGGCACTTCGGTGACGATGCGCGAAAGTCTCACCACGGTTCCTCCGCCTCAGTTGACGGCCAGGGTCTGCCACCCCGGCCCGTTCAAGGTTCCGGACGCGAGCCCCAGGTAGACGGAAGCGAGGTCGAACCGCAGTGCCAGCAGCGCCGCCCGCACGACCGCGTCGTCCCGGACCGACTCGCCCGGAGTCACGAGGTCCGCACCCGGCAATGCCTGCACGGCCGCGCGTTCGCCCGCCCCCGAGTGGGAGTCGTAGCGGGCGCTCAGCAGGAACACCCGGGGATCGACCCCGGCGCTGTCCTGCGGATCCGCGAACAGATCGGCCTCCGAACCAATGCCCGCAGCCACCCGGTGCAGCGCACGTCGGGCCACGGCCTGCTGATACGAGGCGACATCGCACGGAACCCCGGCTTGGCAACCGAGCGCGAAAGCACCGTGCTCGGCGATCGCGGTGGATACCGGATCGAGCCCCCAGAGCAGCGGGGCGTGCTCGGCCAACCGCAGCGCCAGCGACTTGGCCGGATTCACCACCAGCTCGTGCGACGGGTGGGCCCGCTCCGCTTCGCGATCGAGTTCGTCGGCGAGAAGTTCGGTGTCCACGCGCAACAGACCGAGCGCGTCGAGCAGGCTCAAGCCCACCGCGAAGGCGTGCGCGAACAGCAGTTCGGGGGGAACCGGCACCTTCGGCGACACCAGCTTCGCGCGGCCCGAGGCCGCTGCCGCCACCGGTCCTTCGGGCGGCACCGACAGCACCACCGTCGCCCCTCGCCTGGTCACCGTCGCCACCGATTCGGCGAGCTGAGCGTCACCGGGATCGTCGGCATGGGCGAACACCACGTCCAACGGACCGATCCAGGTCGGGGCCTCATCCGTGACCAGCACGGGAACCGGGCAGGACGATCCGAGGAGCGCGGCCAGCGCTCGACACGCTCCCGGTCCGACCCCTGGTCTGGCGATCAGCACCAACGCGCGCGGCCGGTACCCGGCGACGTCGTCCCAGCCGAGTTCAGCCACCGACTCCACGGCCGCGCGCACCTGGGCCCCGGCCAGAGCGGCTGCGCGCAGCAGACCACGCGAGTCGCTGTCGAACAAGCGAGTCGGGTCGTCGAACAAGGTGTCGTCGAGCACCGCCGTTCACTCCTGACCAGCAGCACCGGCAGCGGGACCGCCGACGGCTTCCTCCAACAACAGCACCGGGATGCCGTCACGGACCGGGAAGGACCGCCCGCACACGGTGCAGGTCAACCAATCGGCTTGCGGTTCATCGGTCGAACCGGGCCGCAAGGCACCGTGTTCGGGGCACGGGCACGCCAGAATCTCCAGCAACCGCGGTTCCAGGACAACAGCCACTTTTTCCTCCCAAGGCCGACCTCGGGTGGACGACCCTCGCTCCCTTCGACACCGGGCGGGTGTCGATGCTGCCTCGCTCAGGATCGAACGACCTCAAGTACCTCATCGCGCAAAGCGTTCATGGCGTTAGTGTCCTCGGCCTCCACGTTGAGCCGGAGCAGCGGCTCGGTGTTGGAAGGACGCAGGTTGAACCACGAACCATCCGCCAGGACCACGGTAAGCCCGTCGAGCTCGTCGATCCGTGCACCGTTCCGGCCACCGAAGTGATCCTTGACCGCCCCCATCCGGCCCGGCTGGTCTTCCACGGTCGAATTGATCTCGCCGGAGGCCACGTAGCGCGAGTACACGGCCATCAGCTGCGACAACGGCTGTTCCTGTCCGCCGAGCGCGGCCAGAACGTGCAATGCGGCGAGCATCCCGGAATCGGCCCGCCAGAAGTCCCGGAAGTAGTAGTGCGCCGAGTGCTCACCGCCGAAGATGGCGCCGGTCTCGGCCATCGTCTGCTTGATGAACGAATGACCGACCCTGGTGCGCACCGGCTTCCCGCCGTGCTCGGTGACGATCTCCGCCACCGCCTTCGACGTGATCAGGTTGTGGATGATCGAGCCACCCGGCTCCTTGGCCAGCTCGCGCGACGCCACGAGCGCGGTGATCGCGCTCGGCGCCACCGGGTCGGCGTTCTCGTCGACCACGAAGCAGCGGTCGGCGTCCCCGTCGAAGGCCAGGCCCAGGTCGGCACCCACTCGCAGCACCTCGGCCTGCAAATCCACCAGATTCGCCGGGTCCAGCGGATTGGCCTCGTGGTTGGGGAAGCTCCCGTCCAGTTCGAAGTACAGCGGCACGATCTCGATCGGCAAGCCGTCGAAGACCGTGGGCACCGTGTGCCCACCCATGCCGTTGCCCGCGTCGACGACCACCTTCAGAGGCCGGAGCTCTCGCAGGTCGACCAGCTCGCGCAGGAACGACGCGTAGTCGTCGACCATGTTCCGCTCCGACGCGGTTCCCCGGGCGCCGATGAACTCCGGCACCCCGTGCATGACCAGCTCCCGCATTTCGGACAGGCCGCTGTCCTGGCCTACCGGCGCTGCCCCCGCCCTGCAGAGCTTGATTCCGTTGTACTCGGCCGGGTTGTGGCTCGCGGTGAACATCGCGCCGGGCAGCTCCAACTTCCCGGAGGCGAAGTAAAGCATGTCCGTGCTGGCCAGACCGATGTCGATCACATCGACCCCTTGCCCCACGACCCCTTCGGCGAACGCCGCCGCCAGCTCCGGGGAGGAATCCCGCATGTCGTGACCGATCACAACGGCCGGACCACCCACCAGCCTGGTGAACGCGGCACCGAACTCGCGAACGAGTTCGGTGTCGAGCTGCTCGCCAACCAGGCCACGGATGTCATAGGCCTTGACGATCCCGGACAGGTCTCGCACGCTGCACACTCCCCAATGTCGCGACCCCGGAGTCGCGTCGTCTACGACGGCGTGAAGCCTACCGGCGATCGACGACACCGTGACGGCACATCGCCCGGTGCGAGCGGTTCGTCACGCTGTTGCCAGTTTCCCATTCGCACCGAACGATTCCCAGTCACTGCCTGCCGCCACTGCCCCACCACCAGTGCCCGCCCACCAGTGCCCCGCCGCCCCCGGAAGGACGAGCGGCGGACGCCGTCCACGAGCCCGCGGCGCCGCCACAACGGTCTCAGTCGTCCTGCGGGTCGGGCAGCGCCCGGAGGTGCCCGCGCCGACCGTTGCCCATGGAGAAGTCGGAAGTATCGACCGGTCGCCCCGGACGTCCCGCCTCGCGCACGGCTTCGGCCAACGCGGTCAGGTCGTCCGCGGAGGGTTCCGGCAACGCGAACTCGCCTTCGTGCCGGACGACTTCCCACCCCTTCGGGACGGTGAGCCGGATCGCGTGCTCCTCGCAGAGGTCATAGCTGTGCGGCTCGGCATAGGTGGCGAGTGGCCCGACCACGGCCGTGGAGTCCGCATAGGCATAGGTGAGCGTCGCGACCGCCGGGTTGGTACACCCGGCCCGCGAACAACGCCTCACGCTCCGCACGACAGGCACGATAGCGCTCCGACTCCGACCCGCGTCGCAGGCACGCGGAAACCAACGCGAACGTGCTCGGCCGACTTCGGCGATCTTGACCCGGCACGCCCGGAGAAAAAACGACTCTCCGCAGGTGAGGACATTACTTTGCGACCTCCTGAGTCATATTGACCACAGTGGTTGACCAACGGGCGAACATCCACCGGTGTAGGCTTTCACGCCTGACGGCTGCAAGGCGTACCCTCACCCCGTGGTAACCGCACGTGGATCTCGACGTCGTAACCGGGTCCGGCGGGACCGGCGCGGCCGCGGTCTGCGCGGGCCGCTGTACCCGTCTTCGGTCCCCGTAGCCCGCAGCCGTTCGCAGCGGTTCGACGGTCTCGTGCTGGAAGCGCTCGAACCGATCGAACGGCGCTGGCACGCCGAGCTGACCCAGCTCGACGTGGCCGTCGACGAGGTTCCCGAGGTGAACGTGACCGCCCCGGACAAGGTCGTCTGGGAAGACGACATGGTCATCGACGCCAACGTGCCGCTCGCCCGGTTGATCCCGGCCGGGGTCGACCGTCGTGGCCTGCCCACCCGCGCACGCATCGTGCTCTACCGCCGTCCGCTCGAAGCCAGGGCACGCGACGGATCCGACATGGCCGACCTCCTGCACGACGTGCTCATCGAGCAGGTCGCGACCTACCTCGGCCTGGATCCCGACGTCATCGAGGGTCAGTAACCTCACCTCCCGCATTCCCGAGGCGCCCGGCGACGCGGGATCGACTGTCCGCACCCGACGGCGCACCGGACGACGTGAACGACCAACCCGCGACTCCTGCCCCAGTGGCTTACCAGGCTGCCATTGCTTCCAAACGGACCCACCGGTGGGCGTGTCACGGGCGCTCCCGCCGGAGCCGCCTGCGTTCCGGCAGGGCGCCGATGACCGTGAAGAGGATCGCGGCGGCCTGGATCGCCAGCAGCGTCGTGCGGGGCACTTCGGTGTAGGTGATCCGCACCTCGCTCGCGTCTTGCGGCAGGGGAACCGCGACCTGGTTCCCCCACGCGGAGGCCAGTGGGGCCGCTCGACCGTCGATGGTGGCCTGCCAACCGGGCTCGTTCTCGGCCGCGAGCACCAGCGCACGCCCCGCGCCGCCTTCCGAAACCCGCACCGCCACGTTCGGCAGCTCCGCCCGCACCGGGAGCGGGCGGTCCTGCGCTGCCGGGGCCTGCTCGGCACGAGCCTTGCGGGCCAGGTCGGGGCCGAGCAGCTCCACCTCGCTGTTCGGCACCAGCAACCGCAATGCCGCGCTGCCATCGGCGAGTCTGCCCTGCCCGATGGCGAGATCACCGGCCGCCGATCTGATCCGGTCGGCGGCCGGTTCGGGTGCGGCCACGAAAGCAACTCCCCGTGCGGCAGCCGCCGCGAGCGCCTCGCGAATGCGCTCGCGGTCATCGGAGAGCAGATCGACGTGGACCCGGTGCAGCCAGTCGACCGCCGTGCCCACCGGAACGAGATCGTCATCGCCGAAGCTCGGCCGGACACCGTCGACCAGCCGCGCGGGCCGGTCTCCCGGCTCGACCGTCAGCAGGGCACCGGGGGCGGCGAGGTCCGCGGCCAGCGCAGGGGCGGTCCGTCCGGTTTCGGTGGACAGCGGTCCCGACCGGCCTGCGAACACCGCACCCGCGACGACCACCAGCAGAGCCGCCGCCAGCGCCGGTCCCGCCCACTTCGGCAACGACCGCGGCTTGCCGCACAGCACGACCCACATCAGCCCAGCGGCGACCAGAACCAGCGGTGCTCCCGTCCAACCCGGTGTGGCAGGGCCCCCGCCGATCGGTTCGGCACGCACGTGGGCGAGCACCAAAGCGGCCGCCCAACCCGCGCCCGCGACAACCAAGCCGGGAACGGCGGTCCGGCGGCGACCGCGCGCCGCCCAGATCGCGACCGCGGCAGCGGGCACGAGCAGGCCGCCTGCCGAGCTCGCGACGGACCCGTCGGGGCTCAGCACGAACACCCAGGCGCCCGCCGATGCCTCCGCTGCTCTCGCACCGAGCCCGTGCAGCAGGATCTGCGGATTCTCCGCCAGTACGACGGGCCACGGCAGCAGGCAGGCGACAGGCAGCAGCACGATCGCCGCGAGTCCCGCCACGCGCCGCCGCGCGCCGCCGGGCCGGCCGGGCACCAGCACGAAACCGACCAGCGCGAGCACCAGCAGCGTCACGTGGGTGGTCGGAGAGAACGCGCCCACCACGGCCATGCCCAGGGCCGTCAGGCACGCCGTGCCCATCCAGTGCCCGGACCGGGCGGGAACGGTGGCACGTCCGGAAAGGCCCACGACCGAAGCGATTCCCGCGAGGAGCACCGGAGCGAGGATGTGGGCCACGACGACGTCGAGCCTGCCCTGTCCGGCCGACAACGTCGCGGCCGGCAGCAACGCGTACCCGGTGGCTGCCGCCGCGCGCCACGTCGCCGAAACAGGCAGTGCACGGGCGGCCCGGTACGCCGACAGCCCGGCCAGCGGCGTTCCGAACAGCAGCAGCAACGCGACCGCGGTGGGTGGACCACCGATCGGCAGCAGCACGGTCCCCACGAGCGCCAGCACGAGCAGTGACACCGGCGCGGGCGAGCCAGTACCGCCGGTCACCGCGTGCCACGATTCGAGGTAGTCCGACCAGGTCCGCGCCAGGTCCCCAACCGGCAGGAGCCTGCCACCGTGCAGTTCCGTACCCAGCCGGGACGCATCGGCGAGGCCGTGGGTGAGCAGCGCGAGCAGCACGAGCGCCGAGGCCATCAGGACGGGCGGCGCAAGCAGGACCTCCCGGACGATCCGCCACCGGTCCACCGGCACGAGCAGCAGTCGATGTCCCGCCATCGGCTCGTCGCGCGGAACCGGCGACGGGCGAGCTAGCGCTTCTTCACCATCGTCGACGGCGGTCGCTTCGACCGGGACGACCACCGGGGCGGCCGGCTTGCGCAGTCCCGCGACACTTCGACGGCGTCCTTCGCCGGGTGCCCCGGCGGGCGGCGCGTCCCGCCCTACCGGGCGAGGTGTCTGCGCGGGCACCGCGACGAGTTCCTCGGCGGACCGGCTGCCCAGCACGAGGTCCCGCTGGATGCGGTTGCGGATCACACCGGCGAAGGCAGCGCGCAGGCAGTTGCGCGACCGGGTCAGTCGACTGGTGAGCAGACCGCGCATGTTTGTTCCGGTGGACTTCCGCGTCCGCCTCGTGGCGCGCGCGGCGAGCAACCCCATCCGGCCGTTGAGGAGTGCGCCGAGCACGGCGATCTCGGCGGAAGCTTCCGGGAACCGGCGAAGCAGCACGAATCCCGATGCGCGCGCGACGGCGAGCAGCGCGAGCCTGGGAACTCCGAATACGAACGACCATCCGGTCGTGTTCACCAGGAAGGTGCGCACCCCGTGCCTGCGTTCGGCGATCCGCTGGGTGCGCAACCCGCGGGAAACCACCGCTTCCGCATCGCGTTGGCCCGCGCGGAGGGCCGCCACGTGTCGGATCCGTGCGGTCGGTACGCACAGGACCGGGTGTCCTCCCGCGTTGACCCGCCATCCGAAGTCGATGTCGTCGCCTGCCAACGGCAGTGCGCGGTCCAGCCCGCCGAGCCGCTCGAAGACGTCGCGGTTGATCAACGCGCCAGCGGTGGAGACGGCGAGTACCTCGGAAACCGGTGCGGAAGTCAGCTCCCCTCCGAGGGCTGGATCCAACTCGGCCGGGTCGATGCCGGTCTGGCGATTGCCCGCGGCGTCGGTGGACAGCCCGGCGTCCACGACGAGACGTGGATCGGCCCAGTCCAGAGCCAACGGTCCGAGCATCCCCGCGGTCGAGTCCGTGTCGGCGATCCTGAGGAGGTTCTCCAAGCAGTCCGGTTCGGGTGCCGAGTCGTCGTGGACGAGCCAGAGCCACCGTCCTGGATCACTCCAGTGCTCGGTGGCGTGTTCGAGGGCCTGCGCCACGGCCGCCCCGAATCCGGTTTCGCCGGAAACGGTCAACACCCCGCCGAGGAGCGGTTCCTCTCCCTCGGCGGCCTCCGCGAGGAGTTGCGGGGTGTTGTCCGTTGATCCGGTGTCGACCGCGAGCAGGTGTCGCGGCCCGACTGTGAGTTCCCGCAACGCATCGAGCACTTCCGGAAGCCACTTTTCACCGTTGTGGCAGACCAGCACCGCCAGCACCGGTTCGGTGCTCGGGCAGGGCGCGGAAACTACCAAGACGTCCTCCCACCGACCGTGATCCACTTACCGCAAGACGGTAATGGACCAACGGCGGAAGAGAACCTCCGCATGACAACGATCCGGTACCTGCCGGATCAACAGGGTGATCACACGGCGCGGCGCTTGAGCTTGCGGCGTTCCCGTTCGGACAGACCTCCCCAGATACCGAAGCGCTCATCGTGCTCCAGGGCGTACTCCAAACATTCCGACCGAACTTCGCAACCCGCACAGATTCGTTTCGCCTCGCGGGTCGAACCGCCCTTCTCCGGGAAGAACGCTTCCGGGTCCGTTTGCGCACACAGTGCGCGCTCCTGCCACTCCTGTTCTTCGTCCTCGTTCTCGAACAGGTCGGCGAAAATGTCCAGATCCGCGACTTGGGGGCCGGCTCGTTCCATGAGACGCCCCTCCCCGATCTCCCACATAGTGGTCATCCCCCGATCTCTCCCTTATTCCCGTTCGCCCTCCCCAGGGCTGGCGGGCAGCACTCCTTCAGATCGATCCGGCCCCACGACCGGTATTGCATCCCGGTCGAACGACGACACTCCACCTGTCGTCGCCGCCGACACCGCACCGCACCGGCCCTCTCACCAACCGATGGGGCATGGTTCGGCGTTCTCCTCGACCGGGCCCGTTCCAGCACCGTCCACAGCGTCCGGATCGCCCACGTTTGCGTCCTCATACGCACTGGGACGAACATTTTCGCCGTGAATGACGCCACTGTGATTACACCCGTGTAGCTCCTTGCGGTCAAGCGGAAACCATCCGTAGAGGGACATGGTCAGTTCCCCCACGCAGTGCAGTCGAACAAGCACATTCGGCGTCCAATTCGATGCGTCCAATGGCTGCTTCCACAGTGAATTGATCAATAAATACCACCGTGCCGTTCTCCCCGCAGTGCGAAGGCGGGGAGACTGGTGCGGTGATGCACTCCCCCCAAGGTGTGAGCCCCTTGTTCCTGGCCCTTCTCGGCTCCACCGTGCTCGGTGGCTTCATGGCCACCTTCGACAGCACCGTGACCCGCACCACCGGGATCGTGCTGATCGTGCTCGGCGGCTGGGCCACCTCGTTGTGCCTGCACGAGTTCGGGCACGCGATCACCGCCTTCCGGGGCGGTGACTTCGAAGTCCGCAACAAGGGCTACTTGACCCTGGATCCGCGCCACTACACGGATCCGGTGCTGAGCATCGTGCTGCCGCTCTTCTTCGTGGCCATCGGCGGCATCCCACTGCCGGGCGGCGCGGTCTGGATCAACCACTCCGCCCTGCGCACCCGACGCACCGAGTCGGCCGTGTCCCTCGCCGGACCGTCGATGAACCTGCTGCTCGGCTTGCTGCTGACGACCGCCGTCGCGACCGTTCCGATGCCGCCCGGCCTGACCTCCGGCCTGTCGTACCTCGCGTTCCTGCAGGTGATCGCCTTCGTGCTGAACATCCTCCCGATTCCGGGCCTGGATGGTTACGGAGTGATCGAACCGTGGCTGTCCGGTCCCGCACGAAGGTTCGGCGAGCAGGCGCGGCCGTGGGCACCGCTGGTCCTGTTCATGTTGATCATCAGCGTGCCGATGCTGGGCCGGATGTTCTTCGGCCTGGGCTACTTCGTGTTCGACCTCCTCGGGGGCGACTCGTTGCAGGTGCTGATCGGCCAGTCCACGTTCCGGTTCTGGGAGTAGCCGGACCGCGCTCAACGGGCCGCGCTCGACAGTCGTTGCCGCCGAGCCGGGGGCCGCCGAGCCGGGGGCCGCCGAGCCGGGGGCCGCCGAGCCGGGGGCTGCCGGGCCTGGGGCTGCCGCGACCGGCCGCGGGACGTTCCTCCGAAGCGACCGAGCTCGGCTCTCACCCGGCGAGAACGGCGAGGGTTCACCGACCCGGTAGGGACCGCGCGTGCGAGGATCGACAGCGTGAACGTCGTAGTACTGGTCGGCGGGGTCGGCGGAGCGCGCTTCCTGCTCGGAGTCAAGTCAGCCCTGGGTCTCCCCGCCGTCGGCGAACCCGAACAGCCCTCGTCGCACGAGGTGACCGCCGTGGTCAACATCGGCGACGACGCCTGGATGCATGGCCTGCGAGTGTGTCCCGACCTGGACACCTGCATGTACACGCTGGGCGGTGGAATCGACGACGAGAAGGGCTGGGGCCGGCTGGACGAGTCCTGGTCGGCCAAGGAGGAACTCGCCGCCTACGGTGCGGAACCGACCTGGTTCGGACTCGGTGACCGGGACATCGCCACCCACCTGGTCCGCTCCCGCATGCTGCGTGCCGGTTACCCGCTTTCGGCGGTGACCGAAGCGCTGTGCGACCGCTGGCGCCCTGGTGCACGACTCGTTCCGGTCAGCGACGACCGGGTCGAAACGCATGTCGCCATCGACGATCCGGAAGGCACCGGCCCCCGTGCGGTGCACTTCCAGGAATGGTGGGTGCGGTACCGCGCGGCACCGGCCGCGAGCGCGATCGTGCCGGTCGGCGCCGAGGAGGCGACACCGTCGCCCGCGACGCTGAGCGCCTTGAAGAAGGCCGATCTCGTGCTGATCGCACCGTCGAACCCGGTCGTGAGCGTCGGAACCCTGCTCGCCGTTCCGGGCTTCCGGGAAGCACTGCGCGCCACCTCCGCACCGGTGGTGGGCGTGTCGCCGATTATCGGCGGACGCCCGCTGCGCGGCATGGCCGACGCGTGCCTGAACGCGATCGGGGTCGAAACCACCGCTGAGGCCGTGGGCAGGCACTACGGTTCACGGTCGGAGTCGGCGGACGGAATCCTGGACGGTTGGTTGGTCCACACCGGGGACACCGCCGAGATCGACGGCGTCCGCGTTCGCGATGTCCCGCTGTTGATGTCGGACGTCGACGCGACGGCGGAGATGGCCAGGGCGGCGTTCGACCTGGCGGGACTGCCGGAGGTGACCTCGTGACCGACCATTCCGCACCGGACGGACTGCGGGTGTTCCCGGTTCCCGGCCTGCCCGAATTCGCCCACGGTGACGATCTCGCGGCGGCGATCGCCTCCTCCGCTCCGTGGCTCGCCGACGGCGACGCCGTGGTCGTCACGAGCAAGATCGTGTCCAAGGTCGAGGGCCGGATGGTCCGGGCCCCGAGCGATCCCGACGAACGCGACACCCTGCGCAGGAAGTTCGTGCTGTCCGAGTCCACGCACGTGCTGGCGCGTCGGGGGCGCACCCTGATCACGTCGAACAAGCTGGGGATCGTGCAGGCCGCTTCGGGTGTGGATGCCTCGAACGTGGCGCAGGACCAGATCGCGTTGTTGCCGGAGGATCCGGACGAGTCGGCTGCTCGACTGCGGGCGGGACTGGCCGAGCAGCTCGGCGTCGAGGTGGCCGTGGTGGTCACCGACACGATGGGCCGAGCCTGGCGCAACGGTCAGACCGACGTGGCGATCGGATCGGCCGGATTGCCGGTCCTGCATCGCTACGCGGGAAGCAGCGACGGCCAGGGCAACGAGCTGGCGGTCACCGAGATCGCGGTGGCCGACGAGGTCGCGGGGGCGGCCGACCTGGTCAAGGGCAAGCTCGGCGGCGTCCCGGTCGGGGTGGTCCGCGGACTCGCCGGAACGGACGACGGTTCGTGCGCACGTGACCTTGTTCGCTCCGTGGAGGACGACCTGTTCCGGTTGGGGACCGCGGAAGCACTCGCACAGGGGCGCCGGGAAGCGGTGCTCATGCGCCGTTCCGTGCGCGCGTTCGGCGACGAGCCGGTGGATCCGGAGGCGGTGCGCCGAGCTGTCGGTGCTGCTCTTACCGCGCCCGCACCCCACCACACTCGGCCGGTTCGGTTCGTGTGGCTGCGGGATCGCCCGCTCCGCGAGAAGCTGCTGGATGCGATGCGCGAGGCCTGGCTGGCGGATCTGCGCGGCGACGGACTCGGCGAGGAGGCCGCGCAGCGTCGGGTGCGGCGCGGAGACCTGCTGCACACCGCACCCGAACTGGTGGTGCCGTTCCTGGTTCGGGATGGGGCGCACGACTATCCGGACGCCCGGCGCTCCGAGGCCGAGCGGTCGATGTTCACGGTTGCGGGCGGGGCAGCGGTGCAGGGCCTGCTGGTGGCGCTCGCAGCCGAGGAACTGGGCTCGTGCTGGGTGTCGTCGACCATGTTCTGCCCGGATGTCGTGCGATCGACGTTGGCGTTGCCGGATTCGTGGGAGCCGCTCGGTTCCGTCGCGCTGGGCGTGCCGTCGGAAGCCGCCGGTGGACCGCGGCCGCCTCGTGATGACGAGAACGGTCTGGTGGAGCTTTGAACGGACCGCACGCAGACGCCGTCCGGGTGCTCGGTGACTGGCGTCCGGCGAACCCTCGCCAGGAACCGATCCGGCACGCGTTCCTGACCCTGCTCTCGGCACGATCGGATGCGTGCTCGCGCGGGTGCGAGCCCGGCCACGTCACGGCTTCGGCGGTGCTGCTCGATTCGACCGGCGAGCGGGTGCTGCTGACCCTGCATCCGCGGGTCGGGCGGTGGGTGCAGCTCGGCGGGCACTGCGAGCCGGACGACGCCACCCTCGCCGATGCCGCGTTGCGGGAGGCTGTCGAGGAGTCCGGGGTGAGCGAGCTGACGGTGGATCCCGATCCGGTGCACTTGGACGTGCACCCGATCACGTGTTCCCTCGGGGTGCCGACCCGGCACTTCGACGTGCGTTTCGTCGTCCGCGCACCGGAAGGCGCGGAGCCGGTCCGCAGCGAGGAGTCGGACGATCTGGCCTGGTGGCCCCTCGGCGGTCTCCCGGACGGAACCGATCTCGGGCCGCTGGTGTCCGCGGTCCGGGACCGAACGGCCGCGGTTTCGGCGCGGCGCGGCGACATCCGAGCTTGATGTCCCAGCCGGTCGCCGGTCAGCCGGTCGCCGGTCAGCCGGTCGCCAGTCAGATCCGCCGGTAGTCAGATCCGCCGGTAGTCGCGGGCGGGCATGCGCGGGCCGAACCTGGGGCGGCTCGCTCCCGCCGCCAGCAGGCAACGCACGGCGCGGTGGCGGTGGCCCGCATACGGTTCGAGGGCTTCGAGCATCCCGTCGTCGTCCACAGGACGCCCCAGCAGGGCGAGCCCGACGATGGTGGGCAGGTGGAAGTCGCCGACGCTGACGGCGTCCGGGTCGCCCCACGCCCGCTGGGCCACTTCGGCAGCCGTCCAAGGCCCGATTCCCGGCACGTGCTGCAGCAGCTCGCGCCCGTCCGGTCCGCCGAGTTCGGCGGCGTGTTCGAGCCTCCCGGCCACCGACGCGGCCGCGAGCAGGGCGCGACGCCGTGCACCGTCGATGCCCGCCCGGTGCCATTCCCAGTCCGGGACGGCGCGGTGCTGCCGCGCGTCCGGGACGACCCGCAGCCCTCGCGGCGCGGGTCCGGGAGCCGCGCTGCCGAACCGGCGGCACAGTTCCCGCCAGGAGCGCCACGCTTCCCGGTTGGTGACCTTCTGCTCCAGAATCGCCGGTACGAGCACGTCCCACACCCGGCCGGAGGTGCACAGCGGCGCCGTGCGGGAGGCTCGTCGTCCGCGCTCGACGATGTCGTGGGCGGCGACGAATCCGGTCGGGTCGTCGGATGCTCCGAGCAGGTCGGGCACGCCGGTCAGCGCGGTTTCGGCGCCGGATCCCCATGCGGTCGCGGTGACCTCCCCGTCCGCGTTCTTCGATAGCCGCAGGGTGGCCGGTCCGTCCGCGGTGGTCGAGGTTCGCCACCAGACTCCGGAGGCTTCCACGAACACGGTGGGGTCACCGGTTCCGCGCCGCAGCGGATCGAGTGCCCGGAGCAGGTCGAGCGGATACGGCGGGTGCCAGGTGCGGACGAGTCCGTCCGCGGGCACGCCCTCGGTGGGCGTTCGAGTGGGGGGCATGGTCAGCTCGCCCCGGAGAAGCGGACGCCGCCCGGCGGCAGTTCCACACCCGGCCACACTCTGATGCCGTCGAGCAGCTCACAACCCGCTCCGATGACCGCTCCGTCGCCGATCACCGCGTCCCGCACCACGGCTCCTTCTCCGACTCGGGCGCCCGCTCCGACGATGCTGCGCTCGACGACCGCGTCCGCCTCGATTCGGACGTCGTCGAAGAGCGTCGACCCGGCGATCTCGGTGCCCGCTCGCACGACGGCCCCGGCCCCGACGGTACTGCCCCCGGTGACCGATGCGTCCGCGTCGATCTCGGCGCCGTCCAGGACCAGTGCGTCTCCGAGACGGTCCGGCAGTGCCGACGACGGTGCTTCGCCCAGCACCAGGTCCGCCGATCCGCGCACGTAAGCGGCGGGTGTGCCCATGTCGAGCCAGTAGGACGCGTCGACGTACCCCTGCAGCCGAGCACCCGACTCCAGCAGGCCGGGGAAGGTTTCGCGTTCCACGGACACCGGGCGCCCGCTGGGGATCGACTCGATCACTTCCCTGCGGAACACGTAGCAACCGGCGTTGATCTGGTCCACGGGTGGATTCGAGGTCTTTTCCAGGAATTCCGTCACCCGGCCGTCGGGGCCGGTGGGCACGCAGCCGAATCCGCGCGGATCGGCGACTTTGACCAGGTGCAGCGTCACGTCCGCCGCCGTTGATCGGTGGGTGTGGACCAGCCCGCGCAGGTCGACTCCGGAGAGGATGTCGCCGTTGAACACGAGCACGTCGTCGGCCCGCAGCCGATCGGCCACGTTGCGGATGGCTCCGGCAGTGTCCAGCGGTTCTTCCTCGACGACGTATTCGAGCTCCAGGCCGAATTCGGAACCGTCCCCGAAGTGGTCGGCGAAGACCTCCGCCTTGTACGAGGTGCCGAGCACCACGTGGGTGATACCGGCCGCCTTGAGGCGGGAGAGCAAGTGGCTGAGGAAGGGAACGCCCGCCGTCGGCAGCATCGGTTTGGGTGCCGACAGCGTCAACGGCCGGAGCCGCACTCCCTGACCTCCGACGAGCACCACCGCTTCGACTCCCCGCAGCGGTGCGTTCGGCTCTCTCGACCCCTCCGGCATCGGTGGTCCCTCTCCTTCACTCGGCTACCGTTCTCACCGATCGGAACTTCCTCGATCGGTACCTTCCCCCTGACGAAAAACCCATTGGGGGGAATACTCTTGCAGGGTCGACGTCATAATGGACCGGCCCCCGTTCCTTCCGGACGCGGTGACCGGGCCGGAGACGCCGAGTGCGGCCTGTGCCGAAGGACCGAACCCACCGCAGCCGAAGCCCACGACCGACCACCATGACCGGTGAAGTACTGAGAGGGCATCCTATGGACCCCCGCCTCCGAGCCGATGAAACGCTTGCTCGCGCGCGGGCACGTGGTGCGTTCGTCGTGACGCCAGACAACGCCACTTCGCCGATGGACGCGTCGACCACTGTTCGGATCCCGCGGGAGGTCGTCGACGGTTCGGTCCCGGAGGGCACGGACCCGGATTCGACCGTGGTCATCCCGCACCCGCCCCAGCAGAGCGGTCAGCAGCAGACGGACCAGCAGCAAATGTGGCCGACCACCGACCAAGGTGGCCAGGAGCCGCCGAATCCGTACCGGGCCCAGCGAGGGGCGGACGAGTTCGGGCCGCTGGGCTCGCAGGCCGCCCAGCAGCAGTTCCCGCCACCGGCCCGGTGAGTCAGCTCGCACGTCGCGCGGCTCGCGTTTCGATCCGCGACCGCACGGCGAGTGCCGCACGCAGCAGCAGCCGCAGAGGTGCCCACCTGAGCCCGCGGTAGCGGTCGGACAGGTAGCGGTAGGCGCTGCGGTGGTGCTCGGCGAGCATCCGGGTCGAGGCTTGCGAGGTCGAGTGGCCACCGATGTGCATGATCGCCGCGCTGGGCACGTACACGTTGAGCCAACCGGCCTTGGCCAACCGGTCCCCGAGGTCGACGTCCTCGAAGTACATGAAGTACCGCGGGTCGAACCCGGTGATCGAGTCGAACGCCTCCCGCCGCATGAGCAGGCAGGAACCGGACAACCAGCCCGCGGTGCGCTCGGCGGGCCGCGCCTCGGACTGGCGGTATTCCCGGGTCCAGGGGTTGCCGGGCCACACCTTGCCCAGCAGCGCGTGCCCGGCGCCCCGGCCGACCGAGGGCAGCAACCTGGCCGAGGGGTACACCGAACCGTCGGGTTCGGTGATCAGCGGCCCGAACGCGCCGCCTCGCGGCCAGCGGTCGGCCGCGCTCAGCAGTTCGTCCAGCGATTCGGGCGCCCATTCGAGGTCGGCGTTGGCCACCACTATCCAGCCATAGCTGTCGTCCAGTTCGGCGGCGCCCCGGTTGGCGGCCCCGCCGTAGCCGAGGTTCGCGCCGGTCGGAACCAGGTCCACGCCGGGACGCTCGGCGGCCTTCTCCGGCGCGCCGTCGGTGGATCCGTTGTCGGCGAGGACCACCCGAGGTGTGCGCGAGGTGGCCGTGGCGAGGGTGTCGAGAAACCGCTCCAGGGTTTCACCGGGCGAGTAGGTCACGATGACGACGGCGACATCGTCGCCGTAGGTGTGCGAGACGGTCACGCCGGAACATTCTGCCGAAGCGGGTGTGGCGGCCCGTGGCCGCATGTCCCTCACGGTGTCATCGGGCGCGTCGGTGCCGGTGGTGGGCGCGGGCGTAGGACTCCCGATGCTGGGCAGCGCAGGCTGCCCAGGTGAATTCCTTCGCCCGGCGCTGGGCGGCGGCGGAGAGCGCGGCTCGCCTGTCCGGGGCGTCGAGCAGCCCGCTGAGCCCGATGCCGATGTCCCCGGCACCGACACCGGTGTAGGCGACCGCTTCGCCGCCGACTTCCGGCAGACTCAGCCGCCGGCTGGTGAGCACGGCGGCTCCGCAGGCCATGGCTTCGAGCACCGGGAGCCCGAAGCCTTCACCGAAGCTCGGATACGCCACCACCTGAGCCCCGCCGAGGAATCCCGGCAGCAGCGAGAACGGCAGGTACCCCGTTCTGATCACCCGGGTGCGGTGTGGAACGGCTTCGAGCGCCCGGTCGATCTCGGCGTCCCAGCCGGACTGGCCGGCCAGCACGAGCGCGGGGGCGTCCCTGCGGCCGCCGCAGGTCATGGCGAAGCCTCGGATGAGGGCGGGCACGTTCTTGCGGGGTTCGAGGGCGCCGAGGAACGCGATGTAGGGCTGGGTGTGCAGGCTGAGCCTGCTGCGCACCTCGTCCTCCTCTTCCGGTGTCGGCGGGTGGAACCGATCGGGATCGACACCGTGGTACATGACGTGCATCGACTGCCGTTCGGCACCGACGGTGCGCACCAGTTCGTTCGCGGTGGCCTCGCTGGGCACCACGCACAGGGTCGCGCGGCGCAGCGCGGTCCGGGTCCAAGCGCGGAAGAACTTCGCCTTGACCGGTGAGTGCAGGGGCGCATCGCTGAAGAAGGTCGCGTCGTGCAGGGTCACCACGGACGCGGCCGGGTTGGCCAGCGGTGTCGTGTAGTGCGGTGAGTGCAGCACATCGATTCCGTGCCTGCGCACCAGCCGGGGCAAGGTGGTCTGTTCCCAGGTGAGCCGTGCCGTGCGGGTGGTGACCGTTTCCGCGGTGGGAAGGACCTCTGTGCGCGGTGCGATCCGACTGAACAGGTCGGTGTCCCGGGGCTGGCATACGACGGTGACGCTGGCCCCGTCCTGGTCGAGGGCCGCGAGCAGCGAATCGACGTACCGGCCCACGCCGCCCCGGTCTGCCGGGACCGCGGTCGCGTCGACGAGAACGTGCGGCTCGCTGTTGTGCACGGCAGTAGCGTACGGCGCACGATCGGGTGACCGTGGCCGGTTTGCCGGAAACATGTTCATTTCTTGATTACATCGAGTTGCAGGTTCCACATGGCGCGCGCGGCGCTCTCCCAGGTGAAGCGCGTGGCCCTGCGGAGGCCGGCTTCGGCGAGTTCCGCCCGACGTGCCGGATCGTCGACCACCACCCGCAACGCGCTCGCCAACGCACCCGAGTCAGCCCTGGGCACCGCCAACCCGGCGTCAGCGGCCACCTCCACCAGTGCGGGGGCGTCCGAGTGCACGACGGGTATCCCGGTGGCCATCGCCTCCAGCAGCGGTAGCCCGAACCCCTCTGCGAGGCTCGGCACCGCGAGAGCGGTGGCATGGCGGAGCAGCGCGACCAGTTCGTCGTCGGGCACGCCACCCAGCATGCGCACCCGGCCGTCGGGCAGGCCGAGTCCGCGCGCGAGCCGTTCGAGGTCCAGGTCTCCCCAGCCGGGTCGGCCCGCGATCAGCAGTGGCACCTCCGGCGCGCCCGGACGGGCCAGCGCCCGGACGAGGTGTTCGTACCCCTTGCGGGGTTCCACCGTGCCGATCGCCAGGACGTACGCGGGTGGCAGTCCCGCCGTCGTGGCCGGTGCGGGCGTCGTGGCCCGCGCGGGTTCGGTGAGCAGTCGCGGGTGCACGCCCTCACCGATGACGTGCACCGGCGCTGCGAGGTCCACGTGGTCGGCCAGTTCGTCGGCGACCACCCGAGTGGGCACCACGAGGGCGTCGGCGTGCCGAGCCGCCCGCCGGATCGCTCGTCGGTGCCAGTTCACCCCGCGCGGGGTGAGTGTCTCGGGGTGGGTCCACGGCACGGCGTCGTGCACGGTCACGACCAGCCCGCGTCCGCGCCGCGCAGCAGGCGCGAGCGGGGTCATCGCGTGCACCACGTCTCCGCCGGGCCACGGTGGCAGGCCGCGTTCCCAGGCGGCGATCAGCGCCCGCCGTGGAAGCCGGATCACCTTCGGCCCGGCGACTCCGTCGACGGTGGCACTGGCGGGATCACCGCTGCTGCTCACGACGCTGCTGATCCGCCAGCCGTCGGGTGCGGTGGCGGCCATCGCTCCCAGGAGTTCGCGTGTGTAGCGCCCGGTCCCGCCCGGCACGGGGGCGAGCAGTTGCTCGGCTATCGCGACCAGCTCGGGCAACTGCCCTCCTCTCCGTTTCCGCGAACGCTCTCCCGGTCGCCTCAGTCATCCGGGTCGGCGGGTTTGCCACGTGCCCGCCGAACCAGCCTCTGCAGCGGCAGGAGGCCGACGAACAGCGCGAGGAGCACCGTCCCCAGCATGGACGCGCCCCCCAGTACCGGACGGGGTTCGAAGTCCGCCCGATAGATCACCGATCGGTCCTGGGACTTCGACGCCGCCTGCAGCCGCTCCACAACCCGCACAGGACGACCCACATCAGCATCGGTCAACCGCGAATACTGCGTCTCCACCTGCTCCGTGCGGCCATCATCGAACCGCACCTCCGCCTCACACATCCACCCCCAGCTCGTCTGCAGCGGCCCATCAGGATGGTTCGACCTCGTCAACGGTCCGGCGAACCGGCACTGCTGAGCGGTAGCCGCGCCCCGAGCGGTGATCTCCGAATCCACCGCACTCACACCGAAGTACGGCGGAACGACAGTGAAACTCGCGAACGCGATCAATACCGCCACCGCGACGAGCAGCATGTCCCGGACTACCTTCACGACTCCCCCGACATGGTGTTCGCGTACCCCTGATCGTCGATCGTGGTGCTGCTCACGGCCGCGTTCCGCGCGAACTGCTGCCCAGCGGAAAGATCGTGCAGCCCCGTCCTGGTGGCGCCGCGCTGCATCGCCTTGCCCGCCTTCTGCAGCGGCTCCATCGAGTCCTTCACCTTGTCCAGGACCGGTTTGACCTTCTTGACCAGCTCGGCGAGCTTCTTGATCGAGGTCACGATCTTCTGCAGCCAGTCGGCAACCTTGGTCGACCACTTCGCCACGATCCGGATGGCATCGGCCACCAGCACCGGGGTCGCCAACCCGAGCGTCAACCCCGCCGCGACCGCCGACCGCGCGAGCCACTGGACCAGATCGGACATCGCCGAGGCGATGAGATCGCGCACCGTCGTGCGCACGACCGAGACCGCGATCCCGGCCGCCGACACCGCGCCGCCGACCGCGCTCGCCGCCGAGCTGGCCGCTTGGATCATCTTCGCCTCGCCCAGCGCGACCGGCTTGTAGACATCGACCGCGGGGCCGTACCAGGCGGCCGTGTCCGCGTTGACCGCCTGCTCCATCTGGGTCGCGGCCTCGGCGAGCTCCTGCGAGACGTTGGCCCAGGTGGTCGCGTTCGACTGCACCACGTCCGGGCTCCCGGCCAGCGCGTCGAGCATCTCCGGCAGTGGATCGACGTGCTCCATCGCCCACGCGAAGGCCGAGGTGAGCAGCGCACCAAACGGATCCGCGACCACCGCGAGGGCATCGAGCCCGGCAGCGGCACCGGTGATCCCAGCCTCGGCCCAGTCTTCGTTGTCGATCGCGTTCTTCGTATCGACGGCGAAGTCCCAGAACACGATGCCGTCTTCGGGGCTGACCAGCGGCTCGACATCGGCCACCAGAGCGTTTTCGGCCATCTCACTTACCTCCCAGTTCGCCGGAGATCTTCTCGAACGTCTCGCCGAGCGCCTTCTCCGCGTCGTCGTAACCGTCCGCCATCTCCCGGATACCGGTTCCGGTCGCCTCGACGGCGAGGTTGGCCGCTCCGATCGCGCTCTGACCGGCCAGCTCGACCACGCCGAGCAGCGGGGTCAGCAGCGGGCTGCAGAGGATGCCGTAGGCGTCGACGCCGTTCATCGACACCTGCCCGGCGGCGTCCTGGGCGGTACCGATGCGCTCGGTCACGCCCTGCAGTTTCTGTGCGTGTGCGCGCATTTCCTCGGTGTGCACGCCGAACCCGTCAGCCACGGGTCACCAACCCCTCCGGTCGTCCATCCAGCTGTCGTTCCCGTTGTCCTCGTCCGCGTTCGACCGGTCCGGCGCCGGAGCCGACTGCTCGGGTTCCTCCGGTTCGGGGAAGCGTTCCCGGAATCCCGACATCACGGCGCCGAGGGTCTCGCTGTCGGCGCCCACGACGGGCTCCATGGCTTCCTGCATGCGTTCGGTGAGCTTCGCCTGCGCGGAGCGCACGGTCGCGAGGATCTCCTTGGACACCTCGTCGGGACGCTTGCGCAGGGCACCGTCGGTGAGGGTGAGGTCGATCATGTTTCCACTGTGGTCGACCAGCACGGTCACCGAACCATCGGCGCTCGCCGTCGAAACCCGCACCTCGGCGGCTGCCTGCTGGAGCTGCTCGGCCTGCTTGACCTTCTGTTCGATCTGCTGTCTGAACCCAGCGAGCATGTCTTCCGGATTCGCCGATGGATTTGTCACGTGCACTCCCAACTCTTGTGCCGATTCGGACGCGGGCCAGGACCTATCGGTTCCCGCTGAAAGTTCGCTTTGTCGTGTGCCACAACGAAGCATCCTGGACGAGTCGGAGTACAACCCGCTTTGTGTTTCCAGCCACTTGGTTATCCAACTGGAATGTCCCTATTTAGGGTTGTGCGATCCGTTCGGAGGTCAATAGTGCAGGCTGGACGCGTGGCTGAAACGACCGCATCCAGCTCCTTACCCACCGTGTCCGTGATCGTCGTCAACTACCGCGGCGCCGACGACACCGCTGCCTGCCTGCGCGCGCTCCGCGATGAGCTCGACTACCCGAGCGAGCGCTTGGAGCTGGTCTGCGTGGACAACGCCTCGGGCGATGGCAGCGCGGAACGGATCCGGGTGGCCGCCCCGGAGGTGCTGCTGGTCGAGTCGACCGAGAACCTCGGATTCGCCGGGGGATGCAACCTCGGCGCCGAGCGGGCGAGCGGTCAGGTGCTGGCGTTCCTGAACAACGATGCCCGCCCCGCCCGCGACTGGGCACGCGCGGCGGTCGCGGTACTGCGGGCCGAACCGACGGTCGGCGCGGTGGCGAGCAAGGTGCTGGATTGGGACGGCAGCCACATCGACTTCGTCGACAGCGGCCTGACGTGGTTCGGCATGGGCTACAAGCGCCATGCCGGTGAGGTCGACGACGGATCACACGATGCGGCTCGCGACGTGCTGTTCGGCACCGGTTCGGCGTTGTTCGTCCGCGCCGAGCTGTTCACCGCCCTCGGCGGCTTCGACGACCGCTTCTTCATGTTCTACGAGGACGTGGACCTCGGCTGGCGGTTGAACCTGCGCGGCTGGCGCGTCCGCTACGAACCGGCATCGCTGACCTACCACCGGCATCACGCGTCGATGGCGGGGATTTCCTCCGCCCGCGAGAACTACCTGCTCGAACGCAATGCACTGGCCGCGCTCTACAAGAACGCCTCCGACGAGACGCTGGCCAAGGCGCTGCCCGCCGCGATAGCGCTGGCGGTGCGCCGGTCCACCGCGCGCGGTGAGATCGACCCGACCCAGCTGGAGATCACTCGGCGTCCCGAGGGCGATGACGACGAGTCGGGGGTCGTCATCGACCGGGATGCCCTCGCCGGGGTGCTCGCCATCGACCAGTTCGTGGAGCTGCTGCCCTCGTTGCGCGAGAGCCGCGAGGTGGAACAACGGGCCAGGGTGCGCACCGACACCGACCTGGTGCCGCTGATGCGCAAGGCCATGGAACCCGCCTACCCGCTGCCTCGCTACCTGGCCGCCCACGAAGCGCTGGTCGACGTGTTCGGGCTGGACGAGGTCTACGGACGACCGCGCCGCATCGCGGTGATCACCGGTGATGCGGTGACCGAACGCATGGCGGGAACGGCGATCCGCGCCTGGCACATCTCCGAGATGTTGTCCCAGGAGCACGACGTGCGGCTGGTCAGCATCAACGCGCGAGTCAGGGCAAACCCGCCGGAGTCGGACTTCCCCGTGTTCGCGGCCAACATCCGCGAGCTGCGGTCCCATGTGGACTGGGCCGACATCGTGGTGCTGCAGGGCCACGCGCTGGAGTTGGTGCCCTCACTCAAGAAGATCGACTCCACCAAGATCGTCGTGTGCGACATCTACGACCCGATGCACCTCGAACTGCTGGAGCAGAGCCGCGATTCGGACGACGAGCGCCGCACGAAAGACCTCCGGGGCGTCACCGACGTGCTCAACAACCAGCTGCAGCGCGGTGATTTCTTCCTGTGCGCCTCGGAACGCCAACGCCACTTCTGGCTCGGGCATCTCGCCTCGCTCGGCAGGCTCACACCGGGGTTGTACGACGACGACCCGACCGTGCGGTCACTGCTCTCGGTGGTGCCGTTCGGCCTGTCCTCCAGCGCACCCCGCCGTACCGCGCCCGCGCTCAAGGGGGTTCGGCCCGGTATCGCCACCGACGAGAAGGTGGTGCTGTGGGCGGGAGGCGTCTACAACTGGTTCGATCCGCTGACCCTGCTGCACGCGGTGCACCGGCTGTCCGACGAGCACAGCGACCTCCGCTTGTTCTTCCTCGGCATGAAGCACCCGAATCCGGACGTGCCGGAGATGGGGATGGCCGAGCGGACCCGGAGCCTGTCCCGCCGACTCGGCCTGACCGACAAGCACGTCTTCTTCAACGAGACCTGGGTGCCCTACGGTGATCGGCAGAACTACCTGCTCGATGCCGACTGCGGCGTCACCACGCACTTCGAGCACGTCGAGACCACCTTCGCCTTCCGCACCAGGGTGCTGGACTACTTGTGGTCCGGGTTGCCCATCGTGACCACCGATGGTGATTCCTTCGCCGACCTCGTGCGCCAGGAGGAGCTCGGCGTGGTCGTTCCCGCCGAGGACCCGGCCGCGCTGGCCGACGCGTTGGAGCGGGTGCTCTACGACGCGGAGTTCGCCGCGTCCTGCCGCGAACGGATCAAGGAGGTTCGGGAGCGGTTCACCTGGGAATCGGCCCTGGCGCCGCTGACCGAGTTCTGCCGCGACCCGCGGCCGGCCGCCGACCGGTTGCCCGCGGCGGCGCCGTTGGTGCGCTCCCCCGCGCTCAAGATCGGGGACTCGGCGCGCCGGGACGTCGCGTTGCTGCAGGAATACCTCCGATCAGGAGGCGCGTTGGAGGTCGCCAGACGTGCCACCGGCAGGCTGCGACGGTTGACGAAGGAAAGGTTGCTGGGCCGGTGAGTACCGCGAACATCCGGGTGCTGCTCGACGGCACACCGCTGCTCGGCAGCCGCACGGGTATCGGTCGCTACACGGCGGCACTCGTCGACGAGCTGACCGCCATGTCCGAAGTGGACATCCGGTTGATGGGTTTCACCATGCGCGGCTGGCGTCGACTCCGCGTCGAAGCGTCCGACCAACGGGTGGTGGGGCCTCCCCTGCCTGCGCGAGTGCTGCGGGCGCTCTGGTCCCGAGGCGCGTTCCCCCCTGTCGAGTTGCTCGGCGGCGGGAACGCCGACGTCATGCACGGCACCAACTTCTCGCTACCGCCCGCGGCGCGAGCCGGTGGCGTCGTCACCGTGCACGACCTGGCGTTCCTCGACGCCCCGGAGAAGTTGGCGGATCCGGACATGCCCGCGGTGATGCGGAGGTCGGTGCAGCGCGCCGAGGTGGTGTGCACGCTGACGAACGCCGTGCGGCGCCGTGTCCAGGAGCGCTTCGACGTTCCGGAGGAGAAGCTCGCGTGCACCCCGCTGGGCGTGAACCGCGAGTGGTTCGAGGCGGAGGCGCCGGACACCGAGTTGCGCGGACGCTACGGGGTGCCGTCGGAGTACGTGCTCTTCGTCGGCGACTCCGGTCCGCGCAAGGGGCTGGCGGAGTTGCTGCGGGCCTACACACCGGACCTGCCGCCGCTGGTGATCGCCGGCCCCGGGCCCGCTTCTTCCGAGTGCGGAATCGTCCGGACCGGGTATTTGCCGGACGAGGAACTGCGGCGGATCGTTGCCGGGGCGTCCGCGCTCGTGCTGCCTTCCCAGGACGAGGGTTTCGGGCTGCCCGCACTGGAAGCACTGGCCTGCGGCGTTCCGGTGGCGTGTTCGGACGTTCCCGCGCTGCGCGAGGTGACCGACGGGCATGCGGTGTTGTTCCCGTACGGGGACGCGGAGGCGCTGAACACCGCCCTGCGGGACGCGCTCGCGCTGCCGACCCATGAGCTGGCCGTGTCGTTGCGGCGTTCGCGGGCTGCGCGGTTCACCTGGCGTGCTTGCGCCGAAGCGACCGTGGCGGCCTACCGCCGGGCTTCGGGCGACTGAACCGCGGTCGCTGGCACCCACCTGAGCATGCCGGTCACGAGGCCGGGCGGAAAACTCCTCCGTCGACGGCGAAAGCCGCGGTGAGCGCTTCGCGCCACGGCCGGAGCGAGGTCATACCGGACTCGGACCACGCCCGGCCGGAAAGCACCGAGTACGCGGGGCGAGGCGCGGGACGCGGAAACTCGGCCGTGGTGCAGGACCGCACGCGTTCCGGGTCGGCGCCGAGTTCGGCGAACACCGCCCGGGCGAACTCGTACCAGCTGGCCGACCCGGAATTGGTGCAGTGCAGCACTTTCCGGTCCGGTCCGCGGCGTTGGGTCACCCGAGCCGCCAGTTCGACGAGCCCGCTGGACAGATCGGCAGCCCAGGTCGGTGATCCGATCTGGTCGTCCACAACGGACACCGTGTCCCGTTCGGACTCCAACCTCGCCATGGTCTTGACGAAGTTGCCGCCGCGCGCGCCGTAGACCCATGCGGTCCGCACGATCCAGGCCCGGGCACCGGATTCGAGCACGGCTCGTTCCCCGTCGAGCTTCGTGCGCCCGTAAACGGTTCTCGGCCCGGTCGGCGAGTCCGGTTCGTACGGTTCTGCGGCATCTCCGGGGAAGACGTAGTCGGTGGAGACGTGCAACAGCGGCAGTCCACCGACGGCACAAGCTCGGGCGAGAGCGCCGGCACCGGCCGTGTTGACCGCCGCGGCGCGCTCCGGATCGGCCTCGGCAGCGTCGACCGCCGTGAACGCGGCGGCGTTGATCACGACCGGGCGCAGCCCGGAATCCCGTGCCGTGGTGGCGAAGGAGTCAACGGCGTCCGCGACGGCCTGGCCGTCGGAGACGTCGAGTTCTCCCGATCCCGGTGCGTGCACGATGCCGTGGCCGCCCGCGAGCGACCGGGCCAGTTCGGCTCCGAGCTGACCTCGGCCGCCCGCGACCAGCGTGGCCGTTCTGGTCATGAGTTCGCTCCCGACTTGAGGGGTTCCCACCACGCGCGGTTGTCGCGGTACCAGGCGACGGTGTCGGCGAGCCCCTCGTCGAAGTCGACGACCGGCTTGTAACCGAGTTCCGCGGCGATCTTGGTGTGGTCGACCGAATACCTGCGGTCGTGCCCCTTGCGGTCGACAACCTGCTCGACGCTCGACCAGTCGTGCCCCATGAGTTTCAGCACTCGCTCGGTGAGCTCCCGGTTGGTGAGTTCGGTACCGCCACCGATGTTGTACGTCTCGCCGGGAGTGCCGGATTCCACCACGAGCTGGATGCCGCGACAGTGGTCGGTGACGTGCAACCAGTCGCGGACGTTGAGGCCGTCGCCGTAGAGCGGGATCGGTTTTCCGTCCAGAAGATTGGTGACGAACAGCGGCAGAACTTTCTCGGGGAACTGGTACGGCCCGTAGTTGTTCGAACACCGCGTGATGCACACCGGCAGCTGGTGGGTTCGGTGGTAGGCGCGGGCGAGCAGGTCCGAACCCGCCTTCGCCGCCGAGTAGGGCGAATTGGGCTCCAGGGCGTGATCTTCGGGCCAGGATCCTTCGTCGATGGAGCCGTAGACCTCGTCCGTCGAGACGTGCACGAACTTCTCCACGCCCTCGGCGACGGCGGCCTGCAGCAGCGTGTTCGTGCCGACGACGTTGGTCGTGACGAAGTCCGAGGCACCGGCGATGGATCTATCGACGTGGGTTTCGGCAGCGAAGTGCACGACCACGTCGACGCCGCGCATCAACTCGCCCATCAGCGGCGCGTCGCAGATGTCCCCCCGCACGAACCGGAATCCGGGGTTGTCGGCCACGTCGCGCAGGTTGTCCTGATTGCCCGCGTAGGTGAGCTTGTCCAGAACGACCACTTCGGACGGCACGCAGTCCGGGTAGGCCCCGCCGAGCAGTTGTCGCACGTAGTGCGATCCGATGAAGCCGGCCCCGCCGGTGACCAAAATCCGCATTGCGCCTTCCTCGGTCCGCTGATCGTCCCGGCTGACCGGGGACACCCCGCAGTCTGACACGCTTCAGGGGGCGCCAGAGCAGACTCCCTAGACACTGTGAGTAATCAACCGGTTCACTCACAAGAGGATGACTCTCAATTCGACGGGACCTCGTTCCTCCGATTGAGATCACGGTTAGCCTGCTCTCTGACACGAGCAGCACCACCCTCCGGCTGTATAACGCTCGTCCGTATGTCACCCACAAGGAGGAATCGGCGTGGACGACCGGTCGCGGAGGCCTGACCGCCCCCACGGGCAGCCCGGCCGACCCGTCCCGGGACGGGGAAGCAATCGACAACCCCACCCGGGAAGAGGCGGCGCACCCCCTCCCCATCAGCGGGGTGGCGCAGGCCCCACCGGCGGCCCGGCGGGAGGCCCCGGCGGAGGCCCGGAGCATCGTCGGCCGAAGCGAAACCAGCCCGAACGTCCTCCGGACAGCCCGATTCCCGCCGCGGAAGCACCGCGGGAGGACACCTGGAGCCGCGGCAGCGGGGGCCGAGGCCGCCGCGGCAGGATGATCGCCGCGCGCACCCTCGCAGCACTGCTCTCGGTCATCGTCCTGAGCTCGACCGGCATCGCGTGGGGGTACCTGCGAAACCTCAATTCCGGCCTCACCGGCAGCGACGTGATCAGCCAAGGCCTGAGCTCCCCCGACGGCGCCACCGACATCCTGCTGATCGGCAACGACTCCCGCACCGACGCCCAGGGGAATCCGCTGTCCGAGGAAGTGCTGCGCGCGCTGCGCACCACCGACGACGAAGGTGGCGACCTCACCGACACGATGATCCTGGTGCGGATCCCCAACGGTGGCCAGCGGGCCAGCGCGGTGTCCTTCCCCCGGGACACGTTGGTCGACATGGAAGGCTACGGCGAGAACAAGCTGAACTCCGCGCTGAGCAGGGCGAAGGCGAGCGCGGAAGAGGACTTGACCCAGCAGGGCGTCACCGACCCGAAGGAGCTGGAGAAGCGCTCCCGGGCCGAGGGGCAGAAGTTCCTGATCAAAACCATCGAAGACCTCTCCGGTGTCAGCATCGACCACTACTCCGAGGTCAATCTGCTCGGCTTCTACGAGATCACCAAGGCGGTCGGCGGAGTCGACGTCTGCCTGAACGACGCCGTGGACGACAGCGACTACTCCGGCGCCGTCTTCCCCGCCGGTCCGCAGACCATCGCCGGTTCGGACGCGCTCGCGTTCGTTCGCCAGCGCCACGGCCTGCCGCGCGGCGACCTCGACCGGGTCGTCCGCCAACAGGTGTTCATGTCCGGCCTGGCCCGGAAGATCCTGTCCAGCGGCACGTTGAGCAACCCGTCGAAGCTCTCGGACCTGATGAAGGCGTTGAAGAAGTCGGTGGTTCTCGACCAGGGCTGGGACGTCGTGGAGTTCGCCCAGCAGATGCAGGGCATCGCGGGCGGCAACATCGAGTTCCAGACCATCCCGGTCGAGCTGGTGGGTTCGTCCGGATCCGAGGACGTCGAAGCCGATCCGCAAGACGTGAAGCAGTTCGTCGACAACCTGCTGCTCCCCCCGCAGGAACGCGCTGCCAAGCAGCAGGCCCAAGCCGCGGCCGAAGAACGCCGGTCAGAGACCACTGTGGACGTTTACAACACGACCGGCGAGGGCGGCCTCGCGGGCCGCGTTCTCGACTCGCTCTCCGACGAGGGGTTCGGCCAGGGAGGCAGCGGCAACGCCGAGGGCATGAGCAGCTCGGTCGTCTACCACGCGGCGGGAGACGAAGCGGTGGCCAAGGATGCCGCGGAAGTCCTCGGCGGGGTCAAGACCGAGGTCAGCTCGAACGTCACCGCGGGAAGCCTCGAGGTCTACCTGGGCAGCGACTACAGCGGTCCGGGCATGCGCAACCTCACCGGCTCCCAGCCACTGCGGCTGGACGCGGTCCGCGGCGCGGGCCCCGCACCGCAAGTCGGTCCGGCACCGCAACAACAGCAGGGCGACGAGCAATCCCGCATCACCGCGGACGGCGTCCCCTGCGTCAACTGATCGTCGTTCGGGTGCGGTCCGTTGCCGCGGCAACGGACCGCACCCGAATGCCTGCCCTCGGTGATCCACCACCGCTACGCTGATCAGCACGCGCCGGCACGCGAGAGGGGGATTCGTGAACGAGCCGGATCAGCCGCTTTCCGGGGAACCGCTACCGCGCGGGGCCCGCGAAGGCCCCGAAACCCCGGAATCGGACGCCGAAGCTCCCACCTCCGCGGCGGACGCCCCCGGGCGCCACACCGGACGCAGGGTCGCGGTGCTGACGGGACGTTCCGCCCTCGCGCTCCTGTCGGTGGCCGTACTGGTCGCCACCGCGGCGGGGTGGCTGGCCCTCGACCGGATCGCCGATGAGGTGAGCACCTCGACGGTGCTGGCCGAGACCGCTCCGAGCGCGCCGGTCGACAACGACTCCGCCACCGACATCCTGCTGGTCGGTAGCGACAGCCGCACCGACGCGCAGGGCGATCCGCTCCCGCTGAGCGTGTTGAAGGCGCTCCGCACCGAGCGGACCAACGGGATCAACACCGACACCCTGATCCTGGTCCGGGTCCCGCACAACGGCCGGACCCCCACGGCGGTCTCCATCCCGAGGGACGCGTACGTGCCGGTCACCGAGGACCGTTCGGAGAAGATCAATGCCGTGTACGGGTTGGCCAAGCGCCGCGCCACCGACCGGCTGGAGACCGACGGGAGCGCCCGATCCGAGAGGATCGAGCGGGAGTCGGCACTGGCCGGGCAGCGCGCGCTGGTCCGGAGCGTCCAGACGCTGACCGGAACGCGCATCGACCACTACGCGGAAGTGAACCTGCTCGGCTTCCACGAGTTCACCGAGGCCATCGGTGGCGTCGAGGTCTGCCTCAAGAAGGCGACCAGCGACAAGGACTCGGGGGCGGACTTCAGCGCGGGCAGGCAGACGATCCGAGGTGGGGACGCGCTGGCGTTCGTCCGGCAGCGGCACGGCCTGCCGCGCGGAGACCTCGACCGAATCGTGCGTCAGCAGGTGTTCATGGCGGCGCTGGCGAACAAGGTGCTCTCCAGCGGCACGCTCACCGACAGCGCGAAGCTGCGGGACCTGATGTCGGCCGCCAAGCGGTCGGTGGTGCTGGACGAGACCTGGGACATCCCGGGTTTCGCGCAGCAGATGCAGAGCCTGGCCACCGGCAGCGTGGAATTCGTCACTCTGCCCGTCGAGGACGCCACGGCGCGCAACGATCGGGGGCAGAGCATCGTGGCCGTCGACCGGGCACGAGTGCGCGAGTTCGTCACCGGACTGGCGAACGAGCCGACCGCGACAGGCAACTTCACCGGGTCCGCACCGCTGCGGTTGGACGGGTCCGCCCGGCCTGGGCAGCCCGCCACCGAACCGCCCCCGATCAGTTCGGCGGGGGTGCCGTGCGTGAACTGACCGCTCCGGCAACCCTCCGACGAACGGTGTCACCGGCCGACGCGGGCGCATCAGACGAGCAGCGCGGCGGCTACGCTCGCGGGTCGGCTCGTCGGTGCACGGGCTTTCCCTCCCGCGAATTGGAGTTTCGTTGAGCGTCACGCAAGCACTGCTGGGACCGCTGCTGACGAGCGGCGCGCCTCGGCCACTGATCACGCACTACGACGACGCGACCGGCGCCCGGATCGAGCTTTCCCGCGCGACGGTGGCGAACTGGGCGGCCAAGACGGCCAACTGGCTGGTCGACGAGCTGGACATCGAGCAGGAGGCACCGGTGTCGGTCGCGCTGCCCGCGCACTGGCAGACCATGGGAGTCCTGCTGGGTGCGTGGTGGTGCGGTGCGCACGTGACCTCCGATCCGACCGGGGCCGAGGTGGCGTTCGTTCCCGCGTCCGACACCGGGGCCGGCTCGGGCGCGCACGTGATCGCCGCCGTCGGCCTCGACGCTCTCGGCGGCCCCGTACGCGACCTACCCGATGGGGCGGTGGACTACGTTTCGGACATCCGGGTGCACGGGGACGACTTCACCCCGCTGATGCCGGTGTCGGGAAGTGCTCCCGCACTGCTGGGCGCCACCACCGACGAACTGCTCGACAGGACACGGGGACGAACCGCCGAGCTGGGCATCGGAAAGAACGATCGGGTGCTGTCCACCCTCGACTGGGACTTGTCCGGCGGGGTCGTCGACGGGTTGCTGACCGTGCTCTCGGCGCAGGCTTCCCTGGTGCAGTGCACCAATCCGGACCCGAGCAAGCTGGACCAGCGACGGGCCGACGAGCGGACGACGTTGGAACTCGGCGACCGGCCGGTCTGACCCGCGCGACGCGGCGACGTCGTTCGAGACCCAGCCACGTGGTTCACACCGCAGCCACGTGGTGCGAGACACAACCACAGAAAGCTACCAGCGAGTAGCCTGTGTTGCGTGTCAGAGATCGGGACCCTCTTCGAACCGCACGGCGACTTGTTCCTGCCGACCGAGGCAGCAGGCAACCCGTGGGGTGAACTCACCGGCGGCGGCCCGGTCGCGGGCCTGTTGGCGCGAGCCGTCGAGTCCGCCATCGACGACGACCAGCTGGTCGTCGCCCGGCTGACCGTGGACCTGCTGCGACCGGTCCCGCGCACACCCGTCGACGTCTCGACGCGTGTCCTGCGGGCGGGCAAGCGGCTGCAGGTCCTCGAAGCCGTCCTCACCGCCGACGGCGTCGAGCTCGCCCGCGGCGTGGCCCAAGCCCTCCGCCGCACCGACGTCGACGGTGACGGCCCGACGACACCGGTCCCGTTCGAGGGTCCGGAGGGCATCGAGGACGGCGCGCTCCTGCCCGCCGAACTCGGACTGCGGTGGGGCGTGCACGACGTCATCGACGTCCGCTGGATCGCCAACCAGCTGACCGAGGACGGCACCAGCAGGGCGTGGATGCGGATACCGCTGCCGCTGCTGCCCGGCGAACCGCTGAGCCCGCTCGCCAGGACCTCGATCCTCGTCGACTGCATCAGCGCCGCCAGTCCGCTCGGCACCATCTTCGGGCCGTGGATCAACAGCGACATCACGCTCTACCTGCACCGCGAGCCCGAAGGCGAATGGCTCGGCATGGAAATGACCCGCGACGTGCAACCCAGCGGGCTCGGTGTGGCGACGGCACGGCTGTTCGACGAACACGGCCCGGTCGGTAGCGCCAGCGAGGCCGTGCTGGTCAACCAGCTCGGCTGACCGGCCGGTCGACCGAGTCACCCGCACGAGACCGACCGGGCCACCCCGCGCGAGACCGACCGGGGGCCGTCAGCCCTCGTCGACCTCGGCCAGCAAGGCGGCGTGCTTGTCGTGGACCGCGCTCTCGAGGTTCGCCTGGAACCCGGCCATGCTCGCGCGCAGCCGGGCACCGCGCTGCCCGCTGTCGGCGGCGAGCGTGCGGACCGCCAGCAGACCCGCGTTGCGCGCGCCTCCCACGGACACCGTCGCCACCGGCACCCCGGCGGGCATCTGGACGATCGACAACAGCGAGTCCATGCCGTCGAGGTACTTCAGCGGGACGGGGACACCGATGACCGGCAGCACCGTCGCCGAGGCGACCATGCCCGGCAGGTGCGCGGCACCTCCCGCACCCGCGATGATCACCCGGATGCCCCGCTCGGCGGCGTTGCCCGCGTAGTCCAGCATGCGCTGCGGTGTCCGGTGGGCGGAGTACACGCCCACCTCGAACGGCACGTCGAACTCCGCGAGCGCCTGTCCGGCGGCCTCCATCACGGGCCAGTCCGAATCGCTGCCCATGATGACGCCGACCAGCGGTCGTTCCTCGGTCAAGATGTTCCTCCGGGAGGTCTCCGGCCACCGCCCCGGACCGCGGCCGGGGCGGGCGCTTCGCGTTCGGGTCAGTGAATTTCGTAGCCGTCGGGCCATTCGGCGTTCGACAGCCAGTGCGCGGCGAGACCGGCTTGCGAACGCACCTCGGACATCCGCTCACCCAGTACGGTCACGTGCCCGATCTTGCGGCCGGGCCGTGCGCTCTTGCCGTAGAAGTGCACCTTGGCGTGCGGGAAGCGGGCGAACATGTGGTGCAAGCGCTCGTCCAGGCTCATGGTGGGTTCTTCCGGAGCCCCCAGCACGTTGGCCATCACCACGGCAGGCGCGGTGAGTTCCGTGCTGCCCAGCGGGTAGTCGAGCACCGCGCGGAGGTGCTGTTCGAACTGGGAGGTCCGAGAGCCCTCGATGCTCCAGTGGCCCGAGTTGTGGGCCCGCATCGCGAGCTCGTTGATGACCAACCCGTCATCGGTCTCGAACAGCTCGACCGCGAGCACCCCGACGACTTCGAGCTGTTCGGCGATCCGCAGTGCGATGTTCTGGGCCTGCTCGGTCAGCTCCGGGGAAGCGTCCGGTGCAGGTGCCAGCACCTGCACGCAGATCCCGTCGGACTGCACGGTCTCCACCAGCGGCCACACCGCACCCTGCCCGAACGGCGAGTGCGCGACCAGCGCGGCGAGTTCGCGGCGCAACGGGACGCGCTGCTCGATGAGCAGCGGCGCACCACCGTCGAGCAGTTCGGCAACGGTGCGTTCGGCGCTCTCCCGCGAGTCGAGCATCCAGACACCACGACCGTCGTAGCCGCCCCGAGCGGTTTTGAGCACGCACGGCCAACCGTGCTCGTCGCCGAATTCGACGGCCTCCGCGACATTCGTCACCTCGGCGAACTGCGGCACCGGCAGCCCCAGCTCGGCGAGCTTGCGGCGCATCACCAACTTGTCCTGGGCGTGCAGCAGGGCGTCCGGTCCCGGGTGCACCCGCACGCCCTCGTCGGTCAGGGCGCGGAGGTGCTCGCCGGGCACGTGCTCGTGATCGAAGGTCACCGCGTTGCATCCCCGCGCGAACGCCCGCAACGCGTCGAGGTCGGTGTGGTGACCGATCTCGACGTTCGGTGATACGAGCGACGCCGGGTCCTCGGGCGAGGTCGCCAACACCTTCAGCGACTGCCCGAGAGCGATAGCGGCCTGGTGGGTCATCCGCGCGAGCTGCCCACCACCGATCATGCCGACAACTGGGGTTCCGGTGCGGTGGTCCACGAGCACCAGAGCTTAGAGGACGGTTCCGGACGAGCTCGCCGTCGGGAGCGCCGAACGGGACGTGGAGCACAACCGCTACGACATGTCGGCGAGCAGTCGGCAGGCCTCCCCGTGCTCGTCCGGGAGGCGGTTCTCCCGCACCCGCACCGGACCGCACGAGCGCAGGTCCGGGTCACTCCGCATCCGCTGGTTCGTCAACCGGCGAACCAGCTCGCAGCGCCCGTCCAGCGAGCCGTCCCGCCCGGCCAGCACCGCGGCCGTCGAGCCCCGCAGCAGGGTGAGCGTCTCCCCCGAGTCGAACACCGACCGCAGCACATCGGCAGCCACCACCATGCCCATCATGCGCGAGTAGCCGACAACGTCCTCGGTGAGGTCGAGGGTGACGGTGAGCAGGGCGTGGTCCAGGTTCGGTGCCCGCCGCCGCGCGACCGCCGCCCGGTACACCTCGTGCAGGCGCGTCCGCAGGTAGGCCGCCGTCGTCAGCCCGGTCAGGGGGTCCTCCACTTCGCGGCCGACCGCCTGCCGGTCCAGCTCCTCGGCCCAACCGATCGCGGTCGCCCGGACCAGGTGCGCGGGCACCACGTCCGGATCCGGCGCGATGAGCCCCTCGTGTCCGGCCGTGGACACCGCGTGCAGGGCCGCGAGATCGTGCAGCGTACCCGGTAGTGCGACCCCCGCCTCGGCGCGAGCGGCGCCGAACTCACCGAGGGAGGTGACCGGATTCCGCCCGGAAACCACGTCGAGGCAAACCCGGTCCACCGCGTCGGAGGCCCAATCGCTCGGGAACGGCCAACCCGCCGCGAGGCTCGCGGTCCGCCACTTGATCCGAAGCGCTCGCTGCCGTCCCGCCAACGAACACGCGCTCGCGGTGTCGGGGCTCACCCGCCACTTGTTCACCATCTCCTACCGCCTACCTTTCTGTGCACAGGAGGGACGGACGGATCTTTCGCCCATGACGGTGAGTCCGTGGTGCCGCGACGCTGGAACAGATCACAATTGCCCGCGGTAACGGGCCGGGCGGACCGCGCGTTCGGACCTGCCGCTGCGGGCGCTTGTTCCGGGGCGCGTTCCGGGGGCGCGTTCCGGGGCGGTGATCGGCAGCGACCCCACTCCGGAGACATTCCGGCAACGCGTGGAACACGAAGCGGTATCACCGGCCGGGTTCACCCGACCGGTACCTGTGAGGTCGGGCGAATGTCGGATTGAATACGGCATTCGGCGGTGCGTCGTGATCCCCGCGAGCGCATCGTGATCCCCGCGAGCGCATCCGCGGAGACCAACACCCCCGAGCGGGGGAGAAAGGTACGGGCGTGTCGACAGTGCCGGCCGAAACGCAGGGCCCCAGCGACGGGGAACTGATCGAAGCCGTGCGGAACGGTGAGTCCGCCGCGTACGCCGAGTTGTACGAGCGGCACGTCACCGCCGCGCACAACATGGCCAGGCAGGTGTCCCAGTCTCCGTCCGAAGCCGACGACCTGGTTTCCGAGGCCTTCGCGAAGGTCTTGGACACGCTGCGTTCCGGACGTGGCCCGAACACGGCGTTCCGCGCCTACCTGCTCACCGCGATCCGGAACACCGCGTACGACCGGACCCGTCGCGAGCGCAAGATCCAGCTCTCCGACGATGTCACCGCGGTATCCGGCGCGGACGTCAGCGTGCCGTTCAACGACACGGCGGTCGCCGGGCTGGAACGTTCGCTGGCCGCGCAGGCGTTCGAGCGGCTGCCCGAGCGGTGGCGAACCGTGCTGTGGCATCTGGAGATCGAAGGTGAGTCGGCAGCCCAGGTGGCACCGCTGTTGGGGCTCACGCCCAACGGTGTCTCGGCCCTCGCCTACCGGGCCCGCGAAGGCCTCCGGCAGGCATACCTCCAGGTCCACCTCGGCTCGCTCGACGGGAACGAGTCCGGTGTCGCGCAGTGCCGGGCGACCGCGGACCGGCTGGGCTCCTGGACCCGCAGCGGCCTGTCAAAGCGGGAGACCGCACAGGTCGAGACCCACCTGGACGGCTGCGAGCGGTGCCGCGCACTGGCCGCCGAGCTGACCGAGGTCAACGGCTCGCTGCGCGTGGTGCTCGCCCCTGCCGTGCTGGGCGCCTCGGCGCTCGGCTACCTGGCGATGAGCGGTGGCGGTACGGCGGCCGGATCGGCAGCCGGTACTGCGGCCGGTACTGCGGCCGGTACTGCGGCCGGGACCGGCGGTGTGGCCGGCGCTCTCGGTTCGGCACCCCGCCAGGTGCTCTCGAGCGTAGGCACCGTGGCCGCGATGATCGCCGCGATCGCACTCGCGCTAGCCTCCGGCAACGACACGGCGACACCTTCGGCGGCTCCAGCGGCCGCGCCACCTCCCGTTGTCGAGCCCGAGGAGCCAGCGCAACCGCCCGCACCCGAACCACCACCCGCACCCGAACCACAGCCCGAGCCTGAACCACAGCCCGAGCCGCCGCCTGCGGTACCGCCCGAACCGACCCCGGCTCCCGAACCGGCCCCCGCGGCACCCGCACCACCGGCCAACCTCGAACCGTCCCTGCACGCTTCCGGCCCGGCCGAACCGGTCCGGCTGGTGGGAGGGGGTCCCGGTGAGACGGTGCCGATCACGGTGAGCAACAGCGGTACCGCCACTTCCGACCCGCTGACCGCGGACATGTCGCTGCCGCCGGGGATCAGCGCAACCCTGCCGGGATCCGTCTCGAACTCCGGCCCCGCGGGCACCTCACCGCAAAGCGCTTCGAGCGGTGCGACCGCCGTGCGGACCCAAGCCACCGAGTCGCGCCCCGTCAGTTGCGAGCAGCGGCCGGGCGCGATCAGCTGCGTGACCCACAGCGGTCTCGCCCCCGGCGAGTCGTTCACCTTCGACTTCCGGGTGCGCGCCGACGAGAGCGCGACCGGCGGCGAGATCTCGACGGTCGTGCAGGCCGGTGGGCGAATCGAACTGCCGCTGTCGGCCATTCCGGTCCAGGTGAGCCCGCCCGATGTCGACGACGTCGCGGTCGAAGCCTCCGGGTGGGGTGACGTGCCCGCGTTGAACAGCTGGCTCAGCATCAACGTCCGCAACACGGGCACCTCCACCGGCCTGGCCGAAGCGTCCGCCCGAGTTCCCCGAGGGGTGCTGCCGACCGGACTCCCACCCAGGTGCGAGACCTCCCCGAACGCGCCGGTGATCCGGTGCGCGGCCGAGCTGGAACCGGGCGAGAAGTTCACCGGCCGGATCTGGTTGAGCACGTGGCCACTGCCCACCGAACGAGGCGAACAGCGCAGCGCGCACCTGGTGACGATTCCGGTCACGGCCACGTTGGGGACCGCACGGGACGACACCTCGGCCGAGATCCGGTTGTGGCACCCGTGGAAGCCGTTCCCTCCGGGCGATCCGGACGTGGACGAGCCACCCGCGAACCAACCGGCCTGCACGCATCCGTGGAAGCCGGTTCCCGCGCAGTGGGTTTCCGAGACCGCGTGCTGGCTGCCTCCGGACTCCGCACGCCCGCCGTGGCTGCCCGAGCCCTCGGAGCCGACCACGACTTCCCAACACCCGGACGGCACGCCGGGCGGCGACTCGAACGAGCCGGACGCCCCGGACACCACCGAGAAGCCGGGCAACACAGAGAAGCCGGGCAACACAGAGAGCCCGGACACCACCGGACGTCCGAGCACCACGGAGAGCCCCTCGACCACGGAGAGCCCCTCGACCACGGAGAGCCCGTCCACCACGGAGAGCCCGTCCAGCACGGAAAGCCCGTCGGCCACGGAAAGCCCGTCCAGCACGGAGAGCACCGGTGAGACCACGGACGAGCCGCAGCAGTCCGAGACGTCGACGACACCGCCATCGACGACGCCGACCGACCCCGGCAACTCTTCCGGCGCACCGCCGTCCCATCCGGGACAGAACGGGCATCACCCACGAGGACGTCCGCACGAGGAGGCTTGAGCTCGACCGGAACCGCCCGCCGCCCGCCCCGGGCCCCTACACCGACCGGGGGACGGGCGGCGGACGCTCCGTAAACTCGAGCCCGTGTCCGTTGTCGACTCGGTACTGGCCCACGCCCCCAGCTTCTGCCGCGCGATCGCTATCCGACACCGCGAACTGCTCAAGTTCGGGATCGTCGGGGCGGTCACCTTCTTCATCGACACGGCCATCTTCTACACGCTGAAGCTGACGATCCTCGAACCCAAACCCGTCACCGCGAAGGTCATCGCGGTGCTGGTCGCCACGATCGTCTCCTACGTGCTCAATCGGGAATGGTCGTTCCGCACCAGGGGCGGCCGGGAACGCCACCACGAGGCGGCGCTGTACTTCCTGTTCAGCGGTATCGGTGTCGCCCTCTACGCCGCCCCGCTGTGGATATCCCGGTACATCTTCCACCTGCACACCCCGTTCACCACACGGCTCGTCGAGGAGATCGCCGACTTCACGTCCGGGCAGATCATCGGCCTGCTGGCAGGAATGGCGTTCCGCTGGTGGGCCTTCCGCCGGTGGGTCTTCCCCGCCGACGACACGGTCGAGGACGTGCGCGAGGCACGCGCGCGGCAGGACTGACCGCGCGACGAACCGCCCCGGCCCGCGGAACCTGCCCACCAAGCCCGGCTGATCGCCGCCCCGCGAAAATCGCTCAGCGCGGGGTCTGGTCGGTCTTCCAGGGCACGCCGAGCACGTCGTCGGCGCGCGCCACCGGCAGGAAAATCTCGAACGTCGCGGGCCGAGCCAGGCTCAACTCCAACCGCCCACCATCGGCCTCCACCAGAGCGCGGGCCAACGCCAGTCCCACCCCGGTGGACCCCCCTCCGGAGAAACCGCGTTCGAAGACGTACGGAACGATCTCGTCCGGCACCCCGGAGCCGCTGTCGCTGACCTCCACGATGACCGTCCCGCTACCGTGCCTCGCGTGCAGCGTGACCGTGCCCCTGCCGTGCCGCAACGCGTTGTCCAGCAGCACACCGATGGCCTCCCGCAGTCGCGTCTGGGTAGCGCGAGCGAGGAGCCCTTCGGAGACCCGCAACCGCAGGCTGCAGCCGTTGTCCCGCAGCACTTCGCGCCACTCCGACGCGACGTGACTCAGCTCGGCCGACACGTCCAGCGGTTCGGCGTCCCGCGCCCGTGCGGCCGTCGCCGCGGCCAGCAGATCGTCCAGCACGCGGGAAAGCCGTTCGGCCTGCTCCAGCGCCGCCGCGGCCTCCTCGGCGCTGTCCGGTTCCTCGGTTCCCGCGAGGGTTTCGAGTCGCAGGTGCAAGGCGGTCAGACGGCTGCGCAACTGGTGCGAAACGTCGCCGACCAGTTCGCGTTCACGCTGCACCAACTGCGACAACGCCGCTCCGGAGGCGTCGAGGGCATCGGCGACCCGGTCGAGTTCGGGTACCTGGTGTCGTTTCGGGTCGGCCCGGAAATCCCCCGCACCGAGTCGAGCAGCACGTGCCGCGACATCCCGGAGCGGACTGGACAGCTTCCGCGCGGTCAGCGTGGCGACGAACATGCCGGTTCCGGCGGAGAGGACGACCAGCATCACCACCAACCCGGCCACCTGCCACTGCTGGGCGCGCACCGGTGAGCTCGGAGCCGATAGCGTGACGCTGCCGCTCTTGACCATCGACGCCGACTCCTCGATCGGCTCCTTGCCGGGGTCCACACCCAGCTTGTAGACGCCCTTCTGGGTGCGCACGGTCAACATCGCCTCTCTCGGGACGGCGAGTCGAGCGGACTTGATGCTGATCGGCTCGTCGCTGGCCACCTGCTCGTCGAGGAGGGTCGCGATCTGCTGGGCGCGGTTGGACAGGTCGCCCCTGGTGAAGTCCTCGACCAGCTTCAGCGCGCTGAAGCCGAGCGGGAGACCGAGGACCACCGCGGTGACCGCGACCGCGAGCAGGGTCGCCTGCAGGATTCGCCTGCGCATGCTCAGTCCGCGTTGAACCGGAAGCCGACTCCGCGCACCGTCGCGATGCGCTGCTCGTCGGCTCTGCCGTTGCCGTCGCTGAGCTTGCGGCGCAGCCACGAGATGTGCATGTCCAGGGTTTTGCTGCCCTTGCGGCTCGGTTCGGGCCACACTTCTTCGAGGATGTCTTCCCTGGTGACGACTTGGCCCGCGTGTTGCATGAGGACGCGCAGCAGCTCGAACTCCTTGTTCGCCAGCTGCACTTCCCGCTCGTTGACCAGTACGCGGCGGGCGGTCAACTCCAACCGCACCCCGGATGCCTCCAGCGTCTCGGGGGAACCGCGGCGCAGCAGCGCCCGAATCCGGGCCATCAGCTCGGCCAGTCGGAACGGTTTGGCCACGTAGTCGTCGGCTCCGGCGTCCAGCCCGACGACGAAATCGACCTCGTCGGTCCGCGCGGTGAGCATCAGCACCGGCATCCCTCGCCCTTGCGAACGCAGTCGCCGGCAGACTTCCAGGCCGTCCATCTCGGGCAGGCCCAGATCGAGGACGAGCAGGTCGATGCCTCCGGAGGACGCCTCCCGCAACGCGGACGGACCGTCCTCGATGACCTGCACCGAGTACCCCTCCCGCTGCAGCGCTCTCGACAACGGCACAGCGATAGCTGGGTCGTCCTCAGCCAAAAGCACTACGCTCACGTATCCCAGCCTAGAGAGAGTGATTCCGTTCAGGGCAAGTGGCCGACCGATCAACCGCCTTCCGACCACGACGCCGCCCGGCCCACCTGCTCTCGGGCAACCGCACGCGGCGTTCGATTCGACCGTATCGTGCGGTTCTCGATGTTCCCACCTCCCGAAGCGGCGCGGCCGGGCGGACTCGGCGTCGGACTCGTGGTCGGCGGCGAATAGGATTCGCGGGTGTGACCACCGCTGACCTCGAACTCGCGCTGCATCTCGCCGACGTCGCCGACGCGATCACCACCGACCGGTTCCGCGCCCGCGACCTCACGGTAGACCGGAAACCGGATCGCACACCGGTCACCGATGCCGACGTCGCGGTGGAGGACGCCATCCGCGCGGTCCTCGCCGAGCACAACCCCGGCGACGTGGTCGCGGGCGAGGAGCGAGGCGGCGACGCGGGTCCCGGTCGAACCTGGGTCCTCGACCCGATCGACGGCACGAAGAACTTCCTGCGCGGCGTCCCCGCGTGGGCGAGCTTGATCTCGCTGGTCGACGAGGGCCGTCCAGTCGTCGGCGTGATCTCCGCCCCGGCGCTGGGGCGCCGGTGGTGGGCGGCGTCGGGTTCGGGGGCGTGGAGCACCACCGGAGACGGCGCCCCGGAACGGATCTCGGTTTCGGCCGTCGGAGACATCTCCGACGCCTACGTTTCGACGACCAACCTCAGCACCTGGGTGGAGCACCACTCGCGGGAGGCGTACCTGCGGTTGGTCGACGCGTGCTGGGAGAACCGCGCGTTCGGCGACTTCTGGCAGCACTGCCTCGTCGCCGAGGGCGCGATCGACCTCGCCGCCGAACCGATCGTCAACCCGTGGGACGTCGCGGCCGCCCAGGTCATCGTCGAGGAGGCGGGCGGCGGTTTCAGCGACCTGTCCGGACGGGCCCGCTACGACGGTGGCAACGTGCTGACCTCGAACGGACGCCTGCACGACACCGCGCTGAAGCTGCTCTCCTACCAGTGAGCATGTGAGCGGTGACCTGCCGGGTAGTGGTCGGAGTGACCGTGTCGAGGTGATGGCGACCGGCACGCCACCGCCGATGACGAATCCGCTCGCCCACGCTCACTGGCCACCGCTCAGAAGTGCTGTCGACACCCCTCATCCATCGCCGGCTCTGCGATCCGCTCGGCGCCCACGCCCGCTCGGTGGCAATCTGGCTCAGCACCCGGTTCAGCCCTGGTCCCGGACTGGTCCCGGAGTGGTTCAGCCCTGCGCCCGGAGTGGTTCAGCCCTGCGCCCGGATACCGCCAGGGGGCGTACGGGCCGCGTCGACCGGACCGACCACACCTCGCAACGCCTGCGTCCAGGTCAACCTGCCGAAGAGGTAGAAGCAGGCGACCTGCTCGTTGCTGAAACGGGCCCAGTCGTACCGGTTGCCCTGCTCCCGCCAGAACACCTCCCAGCCGGGCACACCGTCGACCTCGTCGCGCAGCAGGCACCACGCGTCGTCGATCTCCGCGCCCACCGAAACCAGTTCGGCCGGCACGCTCATCGCTTCGAGCCAGCCGACCACGGACTCGCTGTTCACCTGGTCGCCTCCTGCGTCTGGGATGCCGGGTCGAGAGCTTTCGCGATCGCGCTCTCCTCGGCGGTTTCGGAGCTGCCGGGCGCCTTGCTCCCGGCGGCCTCGGCCAACTGTTCGCGGTCGATGCGGAGCGTCCGCTCCTCGCTCGCCCGCAGGTCCTCGGTCAGTTCGACGAGCGCCCCCAGCGCGACGAGGTCCACGACCGGATACGTCAACCGGTAGCGGATACCGCCGCCGGGCTGGGCGAACCAGGGCGCGATCGCGACCTGCCACGCGGGCAGCGGACGCATCACCCGGTAGCGGCGGTACGCGCGCCGCAGGTGCTCGGGCGGCAGGCTGCGCTGACCGAACGAGGCGGTCTCGGCGTACAGAACCCTGCCCCGGCCGTCACCGAACCCGTCGACGACGGTTTCCGGATCGAGGACGACCGGCAGCCCGGCCTCGACGCCTCCTTCGGGGAACCGCTCACCGGGTGGCCACGCGTACTCGGCATCGCGTCCGGAGGACTCCGACGCCGCGCTCTTCACGAACTCGCGTTCCCACTCCAGGTCGTTGAGCTCCCCGGTCGGTTCGTACGCCGCGACGAGCGCTTCGGGCGCCTGCTGCCCCTCGTCGGACTGTGCGGGCCCGGCAGCACCGGCGCGTACCCGCGCCAGCGCGTCCTCGTCGCTGATCAGGTCCGAACGCGGATGGTCCTGCGGTGCGAAGCGGTTGTGGGCCCCCGGGGCTTCCTCGACCGCGCCGGGCAGCTGCCTGCTCGCCCGCCCCGAGGCCATCGGCATGTGTCCGATCGGGAATTGGTGCAGCACGAACGCCACCACGGCGGGGTTGCGCTCGCCCTGCCGCAGCGGTCGCTGACCGGCATCCGGCTGGTTCCCGACCGGCTGACCACCCGGCTGACCACCCGGCGGACCACCCGGCTGGTGGGTCGGCGGCTGCGGCGGTGGGACCGCCCCCGCAGCCGGCCGCATCGGCCCTCGATGCGGGGCCTGCTGGCCGTGCGGCGGGAGGTTCTGCGGTGGTGACCCCGGTTGCTGCGGGCGCGGCGGGTTCGCCGAGTTCGGCTGCTGGTGCTGGCCGGGGACGCCGGATGCGGCCGGGGGGCGGGGACCTCCGGCTGGTTGTGGCGGCGCGGCCGGTGGGCGTGGCACCCCCGAACCGGCGGCAGGTGGCGAGGAGAACTGCGCGCCGGGCGGCGGCCCACCCGGCGCCGATCCGGCCGCAGACGGCACGGCACCGCCCGCCGCGGGCGGCGGGGCGGCCGGTGGGGCGCCTGCGGGTGGACCACCGGAAGGCTGGGCGGACCACACCTGGTGCACGGCGTGCGGCGCGGTGACCGACGCCGGGTCCTCGGGGAGCGGCCCGGTTCCCTGGCCACCGATCGAAACGGGGCCCGTGTGTTCGGTACCCGCACGCCACGAAGTCGCTTCGTCCGTTCCGGACCGCCCTTCCGCAGCCACTTCTTCTGCTCCCGATCGCCCCACCGCAGCGGCTTCGTCTGCTGCGGACTCGACCGTTCCGACCCCGGCCTCGGCCACTCCGCCCACGACCTCATCGACCTGACCGACCTGACCGGGAACCTCTCGAGCCCGGTCGAAGGCCGCACCGACCGCGTCGCCGACGTCCTCACGGCCTCCGGTCGGGCCCCGGTCACCGAGCGCACCCGCCGCATCGGCGGCGGACGCACCGGCATGCCCCGCCGCCTCGGCGGCCGAACCACCGAGCCCGCCTACTGCCCCGGCCGTTCCGGTGAGCGAGTTCGCCGCGTCCGATCCCGCCCCCGCGACGTCGGCGAGCGTCCCGCCACCGGCCGTGGCGGCGTCCGCCACCGGTCGCTGGGCCGCATCCGCCAACTGCCCCGGGACGTTCGCGCCCGCACCGGCCGCCACACCCGGCAACCCGGTCTGGGCGGTCGTCCCGGCGTCGACCACGACACCGCTGGAGCTGTCGACCGCCGACCGCAGCGATTCGTGGACCTGCGCGAGCGCACCGGATGCGCCTCGCAACGCGGTGTCGAGGCCCGCGAGCGCCTGCGGGTTTCCGGCGGCAGCGGCCTGCTCCGCGGCAGCCGTGCTCTTGGCAAACGAAACCAGCTCCCGCACGATCCGCACCTTCGCCGCACCGATCTGCTCGGCAGCGTGGTCCAGTCGGTCGGCCGCCGCGGTGCATTCCCGCGCGGATCGGGCGAACCGGCCGCCGTCCCCGGTGAACCCGTCCCACTCGCCGCGCGCGGCCCGGGCCGTTTCCCCGTCGATCGCGCTCAACGCGCCCTGCGCCGCACCATCGGCGTCCCGCGCGAGCGCGTCGATCGATTTCGCGGCCGAGCGCCACTGGTCGGCGGACTCCCGCATGGCGTCCTCGTCGGCCTCCGGCCAGCGAGCACCGGCACGCTCCGCGACGTCCCGCAGTTCCGCGGGAAGTTCGATGCCCACGCCTCGATCACCCCTGTCCGACGATCCGGCCGAGTTCCCCGGCGTTGTCCGAATCGGTTCGTTGCTGATCCGACGCGGTCTCGACGAGTTTCACACCCATCTCGCGCAGACCCGAGACCAGCCCGTCCAGCTCGTCGAGCGCCTGCTCGGTCCCGGGGAGGTGCGTCCCGGCGAACGCCGCTCCGATCTCGTCCCCTCCCCAGCAGGGGCCGGCCGACTCCACGGCCGCACGGGCGTCCCGGGCGGTTTTCCCTGCCTGACCGGCGAGGTCGTCGAACCGTCCGGCGTACTGGCGCAGCTGGTCGAGGTCGCTCCGGAAGCCGCTCATGCTTCGTCCTGCTTCCCGAGCCCCTGCTGCAACCAGCTGTCGGGGGCCGCGTCGTCGTCCTCGTCGGCGAGCCGTTTCCGACTCCCCGATTCCCGCTGCGGCGCCGACTCGTGCTGCTGCGGAGCTTCGGCATCGTTGCTCGCGCCGAGCAAGGCCTCGGGGTCGGATCCGGCCGGCAGCACATCGGCGAGCATGTCGGCGGCTCGTCTCGCGGACTGACGCGCCGCCTCGGTCGTCAGCTCCACGACGCTGCCTGCGAGCCGGTCCGGAGGATGCTTCTCGTACACGTCGGCGGCCAGGTTCAGCTCCCGCAACACGCCCTGCGGACCCACCACGACCTCGATGCGGCCGTCCCCGCTGCGAGCTGTTGTGGTGATCGACGCCAGATCCCGCTGCGTGTCGGCGAGCCGCTCCTGGCTACGCCGGTAATCCGCCATCAGTTCCTCGACCTGCGTGCGGTGGTCGGTCGACACGGCCGCCCCCTTCCCTCCCGGCTCGTCTTCAGGCGCGGTGCGCCGGCGCCCTGGCCGACGTATCCGGTGGCCATCTGCTGGGACGTTCGTCGCAGCGGCGTTGGTTCCCCTTCCGGAGCGATCAGAATTATCGCTGATTCACCGGCGTGTTTCGCCCGCGCGCCGCCGCACGTTTCACCCCGACTTCGCCATGTGAGCACCATCTCAGCTATCGACGGTGGTTGGACTGCGAAAATCGGGCGATGGCCAAGATCGCATACGAAGACCTCGTGCCCGGTTCCGCGTTCGACCTGGGTGCGGTAACCATCGACCGGGACGACATGGTCGACTTCGCTCGGCGGTTCGACCCGCAACCGTTCCACCTCGACGAGCAGGCGGGGAAGGACTCCGTGCTCGGCGGTCTGTGCGCCTCCGGCTGGTACACCGCCTCCTTGTGGATGCGGGCCTACGTCGACGGGCTGCTCGGCGATTCGACGTCCCAGGGGTCGCCGGGCGGGAACGAACTCACTTGGAGCGCCCCGGTCTTCCCCGGCGACACGCTGCGCTTCGAGGCGCGGATCAACGAACGCCGTCTCTCCGGCAGCAAGCCCGGCCTGGGGCTGGTGGAGATCACCGGCACCGCCGACCGCGACGCGGACCAGGTCATGCGCTTCACGTTCCTCGGGATGTTCGGCACCCGAGAAGCTGCCTGACCCGACCGGAGAGCGTCCCGGGCGGAGAAACCCGCCGGGGGGTGCTCAGTGCTGCCCGTACCGGGGACTGCCCACCCGCAGCCCCGCGAGCACGCCCGCGTGCACCGCGCGTGCGAGCGCCGATCCGACGCTCGATCGCGGACCGCCGTACTGTTCTGCTTCCCCGTCGACCGGGCACAGCAGCACCGTGGCGTCCGTGCAGGTACCGGTCCCCTCGACGCCGGAACGGACGAGCGCCTGGGCCTTGGCCTCCGCCACGGTGGCGACCGCGTTGACCAACGCGGCCTCCGTCAACCGCACCGGCAACCAGCAGACCGCGTTGATCGTGCCGGGAAACCACACGGCGGCCTCCCCGCGAACCACCGCCGATTCCTCGGCCGCCCAGATCGGGTAGCCGACACCAGTCGTGGTGGACGCGACGACACCGGTGTCGGCCACGGTCACCTCGTGCCGCACGTCCACGGCCGTGAGCATCCCGACGCCCGCACCGGCGAGGTCCAGTTCGGTGGCCATCTCCCCGACGTGGGCGGACGGGTCGGTCCGGTCGTAGCCCGAGGCCACGGTCGCGTTGAGCACCCAGTCCCGCGCACCGATCCCACCACCGTGCGCGGCCGAGGAGATCGCCAACCAGGGTCGCCGCGCACGCCACACCAGTGCCGGGTGGCCGTCCGCGGTGCCGAGCACCGGCTTCGGGAAAGCATCCGCCGCGGTCACGAGCTCAAGGCCTTGACCACCCGCGAGGGCGACGGCCTGCCGAGCTCACCCGCCATCCAGACGCTCGTCCCGACGAGCGCATCGAGGTCGACCCCGTGCTCGATGCCCAGGCCGTCGAGCATCCACACGAGGTCCTCGGTGGCGAGATTGCCGGTGGCCGACTTCGCGTACGGGCAGCCGCCCAGGCCACCCGCGGAGGCGTCCACGGTGGCCACCCCTTGTCGCAGCGCGGCATAGGTGTTGGCCAGCGCCTGGCCGTAGGTGTCGTGGAAGTGCACCGCGAGCCGGTCCACCGGTACTCCCGCGGCGACGAATGCCCGCACGAGGACTTCGACGTGGCCGGGTGTGGCCACTCCGATGGTGTCTCCGAGGGACAGCTGCGCGCAGCCCATGTCCAGCAGCCGCCTGCCCACCGAGACGACCTGTTCCACCGGGACGGCGCCCTCCCACGGGTCGCCGAAGGCCATCGAAACATAGCCGCGCACGGTCATACCGGCACCGACGGCGTTCGCCACCACCGGCTCGAACATCGCGAACTGCTCGTCGAGACCGCGGTTGAGGTTGCGTCGGGTGAACGACTCGGTGGCCGCCGCGAAGATCGCGACATCCCGCACCTCCGACTCGATCGCGCGGTCGAGTCCCCGCGCGTTGGGCACGAGCACGGGGTAACGCACGCCGTCGATCTTGCGGAGCCCGGCGAGGACTTCGGCGGCGTCGGCCAGCTGCGGCACCCACTCGGGTCGCACGAAGCTGGTGGTCTCCACGATGGGCAATCCGGCGTCGGCGAGCCGGTGCAGGAACTCGATCTTGACTTCGGGGGGCACGATCCCCTGCTCGTTCTGCAGACCGTCGCGCGGGCCGACCTCCCAGATCGTCACCGCCTCGGGCAGCTCGTCCGGACGCGGTGAGGGTACGCGCATCGGCAGGCCCAGGTCGCGTGTACTCATCGCTCGTACTCCCAACCCGACTCATCCCCGTACCGGGATTCGTCGTGAATTTCGCGGTACAGCAGGGTGTGGACCTTCTCCACACCGGGAATGTCGTCGAATTCCAGTGGTTCGTCGGATGCCGACTCCACGATCAGCGTGCCGCACCCCAACATCCGGTCGAGCAGGTTGTGCTCGAACCGCACGCTGTTGATCCGGTTCATCGGGATGTCGATGCCGCTTCGGGTGAACACCCCCTCGCGCACCATCCAGCGGCGCGTGGTGATCACGAAGTGGGTGGTCCGCCAGCGGATCAGCGGGGCCAGGGTGAGCCAGATGACCAGGATCGCGCCCACCCCCGCGAGTGCGATCCACGCTGTCGTCGCCCAGCTCGTCGAGGCGACCAGCGCAGCGAGGTAGGCACCGCCACCGACCACCGCGAGGAACATCAGGACGGGCGTGATCAGCATCTTCCAGTGCGGATGCCGGTGTACGACCACGTACTCGCCATCGCTGAGCAGGTCGTCCGGGTAGGCCATCGAGCTACTTCCTCCTCAATGCGATCGCGCGAGCGTGCACGGATCACGTTAACGCCTTCGCCACGCCACCCTCGCCGCAACTCGGGGAGCCATCAAGCGGGGCGGAGGTGCACCACGTCGCCCGCCGAGACCGGAACCGTTTCGCCTCCGACGTCCCGCACCAGCAGTCGGCCGTGCCCGTCGACGCCGGTCGCCACTCCGCGCAACGACTTGTCGTCGCCCAGCTCGACCCGGACCTGCTTGCCGATCGTGCCGCACAGCCGCTCGTACCGGTTGTGGAGTCCCGCTGCCACCACGTCTCCGGCGTGCTCCCGCCAGCGGTCGTCGACCTCGGCAAGCGAGGTCAGCAATTCCACGGCGAAGCCGGCGCGGTCGACGTTCGCGCCCTGGTCGGCCAGCGAAGTGGCGGGCAGCCCGCCGGAGCCCCGGGGCAAATCGTCGGCACCGTGGTGCACGTTGACTCCCATTCCGAGCACGACGGCCAACCCGTCCGGGGTGGTGATCGCGTCGGCGAGGATCCCGGCGGCCTTCAACCACTCCGCGCCGGCACCGAGCAGCAGGTCGTTCGGCCATTTCAAGGCGGCGGGCAAGCCAGTCGTGCGGTGCACGGTCTCGGCGAGGGCAACCCCGGCGAGCAGCGGCAGCCACGCCACCGACGAAGGGGGGATCGCCGGGCGCAGCACCACGCTGACGTGCAGTCCGTAGCCGCGCGGGGACACCCACTGCCTGCTCATCCGGCCACGCCCGGTCTGCTGCTCCTCGGCCATCAGCACCGTCCGATCCGGCGCGCCCCGGTTGGCCGCGTCGATCAGGTCGGTGTTGGTGGAACCGGTCACGGTGACGACGTCCAGAGCCGCGTACGGCCCGTCGTCGACCAGCCGGGAACGCAAGTGGGCGGTGTCGAGCAGCACGGGAGCGGTCATCGCTCCAGCTTACGAGGGCCCGGAGGCAGCCGGTGCCGGGCATTCCCGGCACCGGCCCTTCCCCAGCGGTAGCCGCACCCCTGCGGGAGGGGGGCCGCGGGGGTCCGGGCGAACGCTCAGCGGGAGTAGTTCAACCCGTGGCCGAGCGGGTACAGCGGCTGCTGTCCGTCCCCGGCGTTGATCGGCTGCTGACCGGAGGAGCGCATCCAGGTCATCGGCAGAGTGCCGGTGGGTTCGTGGTCGCCGAAGAGCACGTCGGCCACCCCTTGTCCCTCGGTGCCGGGCAGCCAGGAGGCCACCAGCGCGTCCCACCCGTCGACTTCACCGATGACGTCGAGCGGTCGCCCCGAAACGGTCACCACGATCACGGGCACGTCGGCCGCGCGAAGCTTGGCCAGGGTGGCGCGGTCCTCGTCGTCGAGACGCAGGTCGTCCGGCCTGTCTCCCTCGCCCTCGGCGTACGGCGTCTCTCCGACGACCGCGATCGCCGCGCGGTAGCTGTTGTTGATGCCGTTGCCGTGGCGGTCGTAGGTCACCTTCGAGGTCGTGGCCGCTCGGACGCCTTCGAGGATGGTGGTGCCGTCGGTGATGTCGCCACTGGAACCCTGCCACGAGATGGTCCAGCCGCCGCTCTGGTTGCCGATGTCGTCGGCGTTCTTGCCCGACACGAACAGCTTCCCGCCGTGTTCGGCGAGCGGTAACGTGCCGTCGTTCTCCAGCAGCACCTGGGACTTCCGGACGGCCTCCCTGGCGAGGTCGCGGTGCTCGGCGCTGCCCACCGAGGGCAGCAGGTCCCGCTGCGCGAACGGGCGCTCGAAGAGCCCGAGCTCGAACTTCTTGGTCAGGATGCGGCGGTTCGCGTCGTCGATGCGTTCCATCGTTACGCGTCCGGCTTCCACTTCGGACCGCAGATAGTTCAGGAACCGCTCGTGATCGCTGGAGAGCATCACCATGTCGATGCCCGCGTTGACGGAGGTGCGCACTTCGTCGGGCGTAAAACCGGGTTCGCCGTCGATCTGGTCGATGGCGTCGTAGTCGGAGATGACGATCCCACCGAAACCGAGTTCGCTCTTGAGCACGTCGTTGATCAGGTAGTCGTGCTCGTGCAGCTTCACGCCGTTCCAGCTGCTGTAGGAGACCATGATCGAACCGACACCGCGTTCGACGGCCGCGCGGAACGGCGGCAGGTGCACGTCGCGCAGTTCGGCTTCGTCCATCCGCGCGTCGCCCTGGTCCTCCCCGCCTGCCGTGCCACCGTCGCCGATGTAGTGCTTGGCGGTCGCCATGATCGACGTCGGCGTCCCGCCGAGTTCTTCGCCCTGGTAGCCGGTCACGGCGGCGGCCATCTCCGAGGGGCGCTCGGGGGTTTCACCGAAGGCTTCGTAGGTGCGGCCCCAGCGATCGTCCCGGGCGACGCAGACGCAGGGAGCGAAGGTCCAGTCGATGCCGGTAGCGGCGACTTCCTCCGCCGTGGCGGCGGCGGCGCGCCGGACCAGTCCGGGATCGTCGGTGGCGCCGAGTCCGATGTTGTGCGGGAAGATCGTCGCTCCGTGGACGTTGTTGTGCCCGTGGACCGCGTCCACGCCGTAGATCATCGGGATGCCGAGCGGGGTGTCCAGCGCCGCGCGCTGGTAGGCGTCGTACATGTCGGCCCACGCCTCGGGCGTGTTGGGGTCGGGCGCCGACCCACCGCCGCTGAGCACGGAGCCGATCCGGTTGTCCGCGACCGCTTCGGGATCGGCGGCCTTCCGTTCGATCTGCACCATCTGACCGAGCTTGTCCGCCGGCGACATCCGCGACATCAGGTCGTCGACCCGGTCGGAAACGGGCTGGTCGGGATCCCGGTAGCTGGGGGCGGCGGCTCCGGCGGCGGGCAGCAGACCACCGAACAGGCCGATCGCGGTGATGCCCGCCAGGACCGGATACAGGTATCGACGTCTTTCACGGACCACCATCGGACCTCCTCGTCGGTGCGTGATCTCGACCCACGACCCTATGGGAGCGCTCTCATCGGCCCAATCGACCAGACGGACGCAACTCCGCAGTCTCCCCCGGCGATCCTGCGGGGCACGGCCGTGCTCGGTGTCGCACCGAGCGCGAGCGGCAGGTAGCCCCGCGCTAGTGTCCTCGCCGTGCGTTTCGTGCTCGCCTCCGCTTCACCCGCCCGCCTCGCCGTGCTCAGAGCCGCTGGGATCGACCCCGTCGTGCGCGTATCCGGTGTCGACGAGGACGCCGTCACCGCGAGTTTGACCAGGCCTGAACCGGACGAACTGGTCACCGCGCTGGCCACGGCCAAGGCCGAGGCCGTCGTTCCCGAGGTGGCGGCCGAGCTGCCGGACTGCGTGATCGTGGGTTGCGACTCGATGCTGTCGATCGGCGGCGCAGTCGTCGGCAAACCCGGCACCGCCGACGTCGCCGCCGAGCGCTGGCGAGGTATGGCCGGGACCACCGGCGAGCTGCTCACCGGGCACGCGGTGCTCCGCCTCCGCGACGGCGCCGTTGCCGAGCGAGCGAGCGAGCACCTGGCCACCACGGTCCGTTTCGGCGAACCGACCGAGGCCGAGATCGACGCCTACATCGCGACCTCCGAACCGCTTGAGGTCGCCGGTGCCTTCACCCTGGACGGCTACGGCGGCTGGTTCGTGGAAGGCATCGACGGCGATCCGTCCAGCGTGATCGGGATCAGCCTGCCGCTGACCCGTTCGCTGCTGGCGGGCGTCGGAGTGGGCGTCACGTCGCTGTGGAACGCGTGAGCACCTCCGGGCGCCGCCCGACCGCACCTTGACGGGCCCACCGGATGTTCGGCGGGCACCGCGATGTCCGCGCTCGAACGTACCTCCGAACCGGTGCTTGCGGGCCTATCATGGACGCGTGGGCAAGAAACCGGGCAAAGACGTGCGCGTCGGCAATCCCGAGCGGGAACGCGCTATCGCGCTGCTCGGTGAACACCTGGCGGCCGGTCGGCTCGATGTCGACGAATACGACCAGCGTTGCTTCACGCTCGCGGGCGCTCGCTTCGCCTCGGAGATCACTGCCGCGTTCGACGATCTTCCCGCTCCGCACCCCTCCACCACGCCCACCACCGAACAACCCGTGCGCGCGGACATCGGCGGCGGGCGGTTGCTCGCGGTGCTGGGGATCGTGGTTGCGCTGCTCTTCGTGGTCCTGACCCGTCAGCTGTGGCTGCTGGCGATCGTCGCGGTCGTCGCCGTGCTGTGGTTCACCCGACGGAGTTAGTACTGCTCAGCGCACCGATCCCGGGCGAGTGGTCGGCGGCACGCGGTGGCCACATCATCTCCATCCGGTGACACGACCGTTGGTTACGGTGACCGCATGCGCAGCTCGCGGAACGCCAGTCCAGTACGGATAGCCGGAGTGCTTTTCGCGGCGGGGCTCCTGCTCGCCGGGTGCGGACTCGGTCAATCCGAGAACACCGCGGACGCGGGGAAGCCGAGTGCACCACCACCGCCCCCACCACCCACCACGAGTGAGCCTCCGCCGCTTCCCGCGCGCCCGTTCGAAGTCCCGCTCGACGACACCGACCCGTGCGAGCTGCTCACCGAGGACCAGCGCGGCCAGCTCGGGTTCGACCGGGACCCGCTGCCCGGCGCCGAAGCCGGTTTCGGCGATGCCGCCACGTGCAGCTTCCGCAACACCAGCGGCAAGGTCGGTGCCCGGCTGGCCCTGATCACCACCGAAGGCATGGGCGTGTGGACCGACGACACGGCCCAGGTCGATGCCACCCCTCTGGTGATCCACGGCTTTCCCGCCCTGGTGATCAAAACACCGGAGCTGGATCTGGCGTGCAACGTGGCCGTCGACACCGCCGAAGGACAACACGTCGACGTGCTCTACCGGGACGACGGCGGCCGACCGGCGCCCCCGCTCGACCAGTTGTGCGCGGGTGCTCGGCGGGTGGCCGAGGACGCCGTCGAAACGCTGATCAATCCGCAGCCGGAAACCTCCATCGCCGAAACAGCTTCCGAACGACCTGCCGCGGACATGAACGAATGAGTTCGATCGTGTCCCTCCCGAGCGTCGCACCACTCACCGCGATTGGAGCACTCCCCAGAGTGACCGTGACTGATTAAGGTGATCGACGGACGTTTTACCTGTGGGAGGGACAACGCGTGCCGCACAGTTCATCGGGCGATGGCTCGTCCACATCCGCCATCAGCCCGGACATACCGGACGTAGCAGGTCTCGGCGGGTCGATGCAGATCGAACCGGCCGCCATTCCGAACCTGGTCAGCGCACTTCAAGCCTCATTGGACACCGTCGGCATCCAGATCGAACACGCGATCACCGAACTCCGAATCCGCCCGTGGGCGGGAGACCCCGTGAGCACCGGGGCGGCCGACGAGTTCAACGAGCGCTCGATCGGCGGCGAGGACGACGCGCTCACCGCCCTGTGCGGTTACCGCGACCAGCTGCAGACGGCGGCCGAATCCTTGGAAATGGCCAGCAGGCAGTACGCGCTCGCGGAGGAGGACAACATCGTCCGCTTCGGCGAGGGTTGCTGACCGCACGGCGGTGGAAGGAGGCGATACGACCGTGAGCGATCACCGCTGGCAGGGATACAGCCACCAGGAACTGTACGACCAGATCCACCAGGGCCCCGGCCCGGACGGTTCGACCGACTCGGTGCGCCGCTGGGGCGAACTGAACCGCGCGCTCGGCGACATCGATACCGACCTGGCTTCGGCGCTGACCGCCGCGATGGCGGGCTGGCAGGGCGTCGCGGCGGAGAACGCGCGCGCCGGTCTGCGCCCGCTGGGCGAATGGGCGGTGCAGGCGCAGCAGGCGGCCCAGTTGATGCGGGACAGGGCCGAACAGCAAGCCGATTACGTCGGGAAAGCCCGGGCCGACATGCCGCCGCCCGTCCCGGTGCGCAACGAGGACCCCGGCACGGCGGTCACGATGCTCACGCACCTCTTCGGCGGCCAGACCGACCACGAAGCGGAGGAAGCGCGCCAGAACGCGGCCGAACAGCGGGCCTTCGAGGTGATGCGCACCTATGAGAGCTCCACCCGGGCCAACACCACCACGCTGGCCTCGTTCGCGCCGGCCCCGCAGGTGGTCGTCGACTCCCCGCCCGCGGTGTCGGGATCCGGCGGGTCGGGAGGTGGCCAACCGGTCACCATCAGCATCAGACGGGCCGCTCCGCCCACGCCGGCCGCGGGTGGGGCCGGACGGGCGAACACGACCGGTTCCGGCGGAGCGGCAGCGCACCGCGGTGGTCGGGTGGACGGCCGCGGCGCGGGAGGTGCCGCTTCCCCGAGCGGTTCGCGTTCCGGTGACGGCGCGCCACGGCACCCCGTCCGACCACGGCGGGACGCGGAACCGGTGGATCACCGGGTCATCGAGGATTCCCGGGGCACCGGCGGATTCTTCGACGACGACCGATCATCCGCCAGGCCGGTGATCGGCGGGGATCCGGCGTGATGTCGTCCGCCACCGACACCGCACGGCGAGCCGTGTCGCTGTCGGCGCTGGAATTCGACGTGCTCACCGAGCACCTCGGGGTGGCCCCAGTACCGCTGGTGCTGCAGGTCCCCTCGCCGGGGCGCACCCACACCGAGCGGGTGGAGCTCGTCGATTCGGCCTGGTCCACGCTCTCCGGACGGGGACTCGGCACTCGAGCGTGCCTCGACGAAGATCTCGAGCGGATGCTTCGGCTGCTCGTGCGGCCCCGGTGCGAGGTCGACGGGAGGCTGTGGCTGCGGCGCAGCGTCCGGGTGCTGGCCGCCTCCGGTGGTGCGGACGGCGCGGAGGGCGTCCTCGTGGTCAAGGACGGGGACACGTTGACGCTGCGGCCTGCCGCCGCGAGCGGGTTGCCGCGAGAAGCCGTGTCCGTGCTACCGCCGATGGGGCCTGGTCCGGGCCGCTCGGTGACCATGCGGAGCGCCGATCTCGACGCGGCGGCCGAGGCCGCGGGCGACAGCGTCGACGATCTGGGCGCGGCTCTGCGGAACCGTGGTGTTCGGGCCGACGACGCCGACGAGCTCACGCGCATGGTCGGGGATACCGATGCGAGCGGACAGTTCGGCGCGGCGGCTCGGGACGAGCGCGGGCGGCGGCTCCGCGCTTCCCACGTCGTCGGGTTCTTCGACCGGCCGCACGGCCGCTATGTCCAGGTGCGGCGAGCATCGGCCTCCGGGGACCAGTGGAGCACGGTCGCACCGGCCGACAGCCGTCGGTTGACCGGACACGTGGGAGAGCTCCTGGGGGCGACCACGGTTCAGCCCGGGTAGTGGGACTCGCCGGGAGTAGCGGGGCCCACGGCTCGGGTGACCGATTGCGACTGGGGCTCGGGGCGCCGGAAGCGGCTCGGGGTCCCGGTGGGGCGGCCCCTTTCCGCACCCCACCGGGACCCCGGCCATACCCGGGCTATTCGGCGCCAGCCCGAGCTGCTCGAACCGAACCGCTCAGCCGAGGGGTTCGATCAGCTCGTCGCGCGCTTCGGGCGCGGCCGAACGCACCTCGTCAGCGGCTTCGTCGTCGGGCTGGCTCTGCGAATCGCGTTCGGCGTCGACCCGGGCCGTGTAGACCTGGATCTCGCGGGCGATCCGCTCCTCGTCCCAGCCGAGAACACCGGCCATCAGGCGCGCGACGGAGTCGGCGCAGTCGACGCCCCGATGCGGGTACTCGATCGAGATCCGGGTGCGCCTGGTCAGCACGTCCTCCAGGTGCAGCGCACCCTCGTGGCTGCACGCGTACACCACCTCGGCCTGCAGGTAGTTCGGTGCGTGCGGGATCGGCTTGAGCAGGTCGGGGCTATCGGCCGCCAACGCGAGCACCTCGTGGATCTCCGCGCCGTACCGGTCCAGCAGGTGCCGGATGCGGTAGGGGTGCAGGCCGTGGTCGGCGGCCAGCTGGTCCGTCTGGTTGACCAGCGCGTGGTACCCGTCGGCCCCGAGCAGCGGGACCTTGTCGGTGATGGACGCGGCGAGCCGTCCCGCCAGGTCCTGGCCGACGGCGTCCACCGCGTCGGCCGCCATGACCCGGTAGGTCGTGTACTTGCCGCCTGCGATCGCGACGAGTCCGGGCGCCACCCGGGCCACCGCGTGTTCGCGGGACAGCTTCGAACTTTCCTCGCTCTCCCCGGCCAGCAGTGGCCGCAGTCCCGCGTAGACACCTTCGATGTCCTCATGGGTCAACGGCGTGGCGAGCACGCCGTTGACGTTCTCGAGGATGTAGTCGATGTCCTTCTTGGTCGCCGCCGGATGCGCGAGGTCGAGGTTCCAGTCGGTGTCGGTGGTTCCGACGATCCAGTGGCTGCCCCACGGGATCACGAACAGCACCGACTTCTCGGTGCGCAGGATCATGCCGCTTTCGGCGACGATCCGGTCGCCTGGGACGACGATGTGCACGCCCTTGCTGGCCCGTACCCGGAACCGCCCGCGACCACCGGACAGGCGCTGCAGTTCATCGGTCCACACACCGGTCGCGTTGATCACCGTCTTGGCCCGGACCTCGGTCTCCTCCCCGGTTTCGACGTCGCGGACGTGCACTCCGGCGATCCGGTCGGCGTCCCGGAGAAAGCCGGTTACCTGGGTGGACGTGCTGATCACCGCGCCGTACTTGCCCGCGGTGCGCGCCACGGTCATGGTGTGCCGCGCGTCGTCGGCCTGCGCGTCGTAGTAGCGGATGCCGCCGACGAGCGAGTCGCGCTTGAGCGCGGGAACCATCCGCAGCGCACCGGATCGGCTCAGGTGCTTCTGCCCCGGCACGGAGCTGGAGCCGCCCATGGTGTCGTAGAGCATCAACCCGGCTCCGACGTACGGCCGTTCCCACACCCGCCGGGTCAGTGGGTAGAGGAAGCTGACGGGTTTCACCAGGTGCGGCGCGAGCTTCGTGAGCATCAGTTCGCGCTCGTGCAGCGCTTCTCGCACCAGGGAGAATTCGAGCTGTTCCAGGTACCGAAGACCGCCGTGGAAGAGCTTGCTCGATCGGCTCGACGTGCCGGCAGCCAGGTCGCGGGCTTCGACGAGCGCGACCCGGAGTCCTCGGGTCGCCGCGTCGAGCGCCGTTCCGGCGCCGGTCACGCCGCCACCGATCACGACGACGTCGAACTCCTCGGAACGCAGCCGTTCCCAGTTGGCGGCTCGATCATCGGGGCCCATGCGTGCTGTGCCGGACTGCTTCGCCCCGGTCGTGTCCTTGGTCACCAGGCGTCCTCCTCGCTTGAATCGCGTCCCACCGCCGACGCGCCGCGGGCTCTCGCCAGCACCGTCCCCGGCGGTCAATCATGCCCGACGAGCAGGCTTTCCGCCCGCCGCGCCACTGCGTTCCACACCCGCTTGTTCGACGGTCGCACCGCGATCCCGGAGGACCTCGATGTCCGAACTCGACGTCTTGGAGTCGACGATCACGATGTCGAAGTCCTCCGCGGGCGCGACCGCGTGCAGCGCGCGCCTGCTGAACTTCGTGTGATCGACGTAGAGCACTCGGCGGCTCGCCGAGGCCAGCATGGCCTTCTTGAGCTGCACCATTTCCTGCTGCGGGTAGAAGCAGGTTCCCCCGGTGACGGCCGAAACCGACATGATCGCCAGGTCCACCCGCATTCCGCGCAGCGCGTCGAGGGCCATCCCGCCGACGAACGCGTCCGCCCACGGCAGGTAGTCGCCGCCGACGCTGATCAGGTGGATCCCCTGCTGCCCGGCGAGCTCGTCGAACACCCCGCGGTGGTTGGTGACCACCGTCAGCGGGGCGCGTTCGGGCAGCAGCCGGGCCAGGTAGACGCCGGTGGTGGAATCATCCAGCATCAGCGCCTGGCCTGGTTCGATCAGTTCGATCGCGGCACGGGCGAGCTCCTTCTTCTCCGCCTCGTTCTGCTGCAGCCGGTACTCGGATGCGGCTTCGTACAGCAGTGACGAAGCAGCCGAGACATACCCGCGGTTGCGGTGCACGAGGCCTTGCGACTCCAGATCGGCGAGGTCCCGGTACACGGTCATGGCGCTGGCACCGACGGTCGCGACCAGGTCGTCGATCCGCATCGTGCCGTCGGCCATGACCAGTTCGGTGATCTTGCGCCGTCGATCCTGTTGTTTTCCGGATGGGCGTCGACCCGTGGTCCCGGACATCGTCGTTCCCCTCACACCGAGGTCTTGCACCAGCGCACTCCATCCTCCTAGCCACGTGCGGAGGCACTTCGATCGGCACCTCCTGGACGGGTCCGCGGCGCGATCAACACCTCGGCATGGGCGACACCTGAACAGGAACACCACCCAAACCGATAAAAACATCATACAGGAACGCTTGCAATGGTTCTTTTCACTTGTCTACTGTGACCTCGCTCGTCAACGGCGACAGCGGAGGGAGATCAACAGTGCTGAAGACATCTCGGAGATCACCCTGTCCAAGATCCGCTGACCGACCGGTGACGGAAATCCAAACCACCCGCTGCCGGGTCGGTTGGTCGGTACGGACCAGTGCACCTCGTGCAAGTGGCGGCAGTCGTGGACACGTGTTGGCAAGCCGCAGTACGGTCCCGGCTCATTCCACGTCGGACAGTCACGCCCGACCGCGCCAACGGCGGCACGATGAGGGGACCACTCGATGAGTCTTGGCGAAATCTTCGTCTCTGAGTTATTCGGTACCGGCCTGCTCGCACTACTCGGTTGCGGTGTCGTCGCGACCGTGACCCTCCGCGACAGCCTCGGGCACAACGGCGGCTGGCTCCTGGTCAACTTCGGCTGGGGTATCGCCGTGTTCATCGGTGCCAGCGTCGCCGCTCCGAGCGGGGCACACATCAACCCAGCCGTCACGTTCGGACTCGCCGTCAACGGCCAGGTCGAGTGGTCGCAGGTTCCCGTCTACATGAGCGCACAGGTCATCGGTGCGGTTCTCGGCGCCGGACTGTGCTATGCCGCGTTCAAGCTGCAGTTCGACACGCACGACGACCCGGCGAGCACGGGGGGCATCTTCTTCACCGGTCCCACCGTCCGCAACTACCCGTGGAACCTGGTCACCGAGATCATCGGTACGTTCGTGCTGGTGCTGTGGATCGCCACGAGCCCCACCGCGCAGGCCACCTCCGCAGGCGCGGTGCCCGTTTTCGGCAACGACGCGCTCGGCTACGCGGCGGTCATGTTCGTCGTCATCGGCATCGGCAACTCCCTGGGCGGCCCCACCGGCTACGCGATCAACCCCGCACGCGACCTCGGACCCAGGATCGCCTACGCGTTGTTGCCGATCCGCGGCAAAGGCTCGGCGGACTGGGCATACTCGTGGGTTCCGATCGCGGGACCACTCATCGGTGGCGCACTGGGTGGCGCGATGGCGCTTATCCTGCCCACCAGCTGACCTCGAACTTCGGTAGTACAGGAAGGTAGGCACCCATGGCCTCCTACGTAGCCGCAATCGATCAGGGCACCACCTCGACCAGGTGCATGATCTTCAACCGATCCGGTCAGGTGGTGGCCGTCGACCAGGTCGAGCATCGGCAGATCTTCCCCAAGGCGGGCTGGGTCGAACACGACCCGGAGGAGATCTGGAGCAACACCCGACAGGTCTGCGCCGGTGCACTGGCCAAGGCCGACCTCGTCACGTCCGAAATCGCCGCGGTGGGCATCACCAACCAGCGCGAAACCACCGTGATCTGGGACAAGTACACCGGAAAGCCGGTCTACAACGCGATCGTCTGGCAGGACACCCGGACCGACAACATCGTCAATGAACTCGCAGGCGATGAAGGCAAGGACCGCTTCCAGCAGAAGACCGGCCTGCCGTTGGCGACGTACTTCTCCGGCACCAAGATCCGCTGGATCCTGGACAATGTGGATGGTGTACGGGCGCGCGCCGAGAACGGCGAGCTGCTCTTCGGCAACATGGACACCTGGGTGCTGTGGAACTCCACCGGCGGCACCGACGGCGGCCTGCACGTCACCGACCCCACCAACGCGTCCCGCACACTGCTGATGGACCTCGAGAACCTGGAGTGGGACGCCGACATCTGCGCCGAGATCGGCGTGCCGATGTCGATGCTGCCGGAGATCCGTTCCTCCTCCGAGGTTTACGGGCACTTCCGGGAACGGGGCGTGTTCGGCGGATTGCCGATCTCGGGAATCCTCGGTGACCAGCAGGCCGCCACGTTCGGACAGGCGTGCCTGTCTCCGGGCGAGGCAAAGAACACCTACGGCACCGGAAACTTCCTGCTGCTCAACACCGGCACCGAGCGGGTCATCAGCGAGAACGGCCTGCTCACCACCGTCGGCTACAAGATCGGCGACAACGACACGATCTACTGCCTCGAAGGTTCGATCGCGGTCACCGGCTCGCTCGTGCAGTGGGTGCGGGACAACCTCGGCATGATCGCCACCGCTCCGGAGATCGAACAGGTCGCGCGAACGGTCGAGGACAACGGCGGGGCCTACTTCGTGCCCGCGTTCTCCGGACTGTTCGCTCCGCACTGGCGGTCCGACGCACGCGGCGCCATCGTCGGGCTCACCCGGTTCGTCGACCGCGGGCACATCGCGCGCGCCGTACTCGAAGCCACCGCCTTCCAGACCCGCGAGGTCATCGAGGCGATGAACGCCGACTCGGGCGTTCCGCTGAAGTCACTCAAGGCGGACGGCGGAATGGTGGGCAACGAGCTGCTCATGCAGTTCCAGGCCGACATCCTCGGTGTTCCGGTGATCCGACCCGTCGTCAGCGAGACGACCGCACTCGGCGCCGCGTACGCCGCGGGTCTGGCCGTCGGATTCTGGGAAGGCGAAGAGGACATCCGCTCCAACTGGTCGAAGAAGAAGCAGTGGGACCCGCTCATGGCCGAAGACCGCCGTGAACACGAGTACCACCAGTGGCAGAAGGCCGTGACGAAGACCTTCGACTGGGTCGAATGATCGTCAGCCCGTAGCGACGTTCAGGCGGCGTGACCTGCACCTTGCGGATCAAGCGCGAGAGCAGGTCACGCCGCCGCGTCTCCGGCAACGTATCCCACAGGACTCGACGCGTCCACTACCGCTGACCTCCCGTAGGACAGCAGTGCGCACCCGTGAATGAACTCCGTCAGCGCCTGTCGCAGGGCCAGTTGCGGACGCGCTCGGGCCTGTTCCTGCTCCTGGTCACGAAGGCCCTGGATTCGTTGCCGTACTCCCGCTGGCCTCATACTGTCCGACCGCTGCACCGGCTGGATCCAGGAGGCCCCGGCTACGACTGGGACGACACCGCCACCGACAAAGGCGAAGACAAGCCACTCAAAGTCGCCGACCGCTCACTCGACGCCGGGCGGTACGGCGCTCTGCTCCTCGGCACGAGCACGGGCCACGCCGCCGATTCCCGTCGCTCGGGCGCACGGCTCGCGCGGGTACGTTCGGCCCATGAGCGATCTCGCGGTGGTACTCGCCTACCTGGCGATCGTCGCCCTGCCGCTGGGCGGAATGCCGTGACTACGCCCGCGTGCGCAGCCGCGGAGTCGATGGTGGACTCATGGGGCCGTTCGAGGGCATGTGGCACCCGGCCGCCCACCGCGCCCGCGTCGAGGTGGAGGTGCGGGAGGAACGGCGCGCACCGGTCGCCGTCACCGGACGACGACCCGTGGACCCTCCTCCGCTGAGCACCGGTGCTCGTCGCGCGAGATCCGGTCACGTCTCCTTCGCGTAGTCCTTGGTGGCGAACCAGTCGACGAGGACCACGTCGTCATCGCCCACGACCCAGGCGTCGTGCCCCTGCGGCAGGCAGCTGACCGATCCGGGCCCCGCTTCGAACTCGGTTCCGTCGGACATCTGCACGTGGATCGTCCCGGCGACGTGGTATTGGAAGTGCGGCGCTTCGCACCACTCCGTACCTGCGATGGGGCGGACGTGCCTGCTCCACTGCCAGCCCGGGTGCAACACCATCCGCCCGATGGTGCCGCCGACCATGTTGAGCAATTCGACATGCCCGTTCTCGAACTCGCGAATCTCGTCCGGCTCGCCGAAAGTCCGGCATTCGACGGCGAGCTTGTGCTGTGTGGTCATGATGTGCTCCTCGCTGAGAAGAACCGACACCACCATCGTTCCTCGCGGCGAACACCGACCCCAGAGGATTCCTGCCCGAGCGAGCCAGGATCAGCAGGCAGGCCGCGCCGACCCGCTCGCCGATCGTGCCGCGTCCGAGGCGGCAACGGCCCGCCGGGAGCGCGGTCACGGAGCGGACACGGCCCCGGTTCGCTCGGGCACGAGGTCGCGCAGCGCGTCCTCGACCATCCGGCGGGTGTGCCGCAACTGTCCCTCCTGCAGCGAGTCCCGAAGCTCGACCAGCTCCCGTACCGTCTCCGACCGACTCCTGCCGCCGCCCCGGTCCAGACTCTTGATCAATCCCAAGGTCGCGAGTGCCTCACCACGCGGCTCCCGGATCGCCCGGAACTTCTCCCGGGCGTCCCGGTAGGCCCGGGCTGCTTCGTCGTGCCAGCCCGCGCGCAACAGCACGTTGCCGCGCATCTTCCGGTTGTAGGCCAGTGCGCTCGACAGATCCATCTCCCGGCAGACCCGCTCCGCCCGGGAAAGCAGGGACAACGCGTCCTGGTGCTCGCCCCGCAGCGATCCCACGTCGGCGAGCCCGCGCAGCGCCCACGCATGACCGCGCTCGTCTCCGGAGTCGGCGGCGATCCGGCTCGCTTCCTCGAAGCGCTCCCACGCCGAATCCAGATCCCCGGTGTGCCGGTCGATCTGCGCGATTCCCTCCAACGCCCACACCACGTGGCGGGACTCGTTGCGCTCCCGCGCATGGGCGAGCACGTAATGGTGCAGCTCGCGGGCCTGCTCGTGGTCGCCCCTGATCCGCAACGTCTCGGCGATCCCGGCGAACGCATAACCGAAAGCCGTGGAATCTCCGGCTTCCTGGGCCAGGTCCCGCCCGGCGGCCAGCCAACGCACCGCCAGATCGAGGTTGCCGCGCTGGCGGGCCAACGTTCCCCCGCTCCACAGCGCCCAGGCCATCGCGGAGCGGTCCCCGGTTCCCCTGGCGATGCGGTAGCTCGACTTCCACGCCGACTCGGCCTGGTCCAGCCGCCCCAGCCTGCGGCACGCCTCGCCGAGAGCCAATCGCGATCGCCCGAGCTCGGCGGCATCGCCGTCGCGTTCGGCCGCGCGTTCCCGCTCCCGTGCCGCCACCAGCACGTCCACGAGCGCCGTGTTCACCGACAACTCGCTGAGCGCGCCCTGGTATTCAGGGGCGAACGCCTTGCCGATCATCCGAGCCACCTTCGTCTCGCCGCACGGGTTGGTGCCGCACGAAGCCAGGCACCAACCCGTTTCCGCGCCGTCGACACCAGCGCAACGAAGGGAGCGGTGACGTCGACGGCCTTTCATCCCCGACGTCTCGAAAACCTACGGACGAGCATCGGGTGCCGGATCGGCCGAAGGGTCGGGCCCGATCATTCGAAAGGCCGGTGGTGCGAAGGGGTTCCGAGCCGATCGCGCGAGACCGTCAGTGATTACCCGGACGCTGGTCGACGGGTAGTTGGCATGCGGGGGTGGAACCGGGCAGTCGGGACCGATTGGCCGACACCCACCGGTAGGCGATATCCGCGAATATGCGCACTACCGGGGCGGAGAGCACCCATCCGAGCAGTCGCCACGGGAAACCGCACTGCATGAGAAGTTCGGCGACCGCCGCCGCACCGCCGAACACGCGGCCACCGGGCGCGACCCAGAGCACCTCATGGCGTGCCCGATCCCGGGTCACGCGCAGCGCCGACAGGTCGGCTTCCTGCCACGGCACGATCTCGGCCCGCACCGGAAGCTGTTCGACCCAACGCGCGCTGCGGGTGCAGAACCCGCAGTCGCCGTCGTAGACCAAGATCGGTGTCTCGTGCATCGGATCCCAGTGTGTGCGCCGAAGGCGGGACGGTCCAGCCGATGCGAGCCCGGCGAGACCGCCCCTGATGGATGACCGGCGGGTCAGTCCAGATCGTCGTGGCGCATCAGCTGCCGGCCCGCCTCGGTGACCGAGCCGGACAGCGACGGGTACACCGAGAAGGTGTTCGCCAGGTTCTCGACCGTGACCTGGTTCTGCACGGCCATGGCGATCGGCAGGATGAGTTCGCTGGCGTTGGGAGCGACCACGACACCACCCACGACCACGCCGGTCTGCGGGCGGCAGAACACTTTGAGGAAACCACGGCGCAAACCGGCCATCTTCGCGCGCGGGTTCGTCGCCAGCGGCATCACGACCGCTCGCGCGGGCACCTCGCCGGAGTCGATCGCCTGCTGGCTGATGCCCACCGTGGCGATCTCCGGGTGGGTGAACACGTTGGCGGCGACGGTCTTGAGCTTGATCGGCGCAACACCTTCACCGAGGGCGTGCCACATGGCGATCCGGCCCTGCATCGCCGCGACCGACGCGAGCAGCAGCAGACCGGTACAGTCGCCGGCCGCGTAGACGCCGGGCACGTTGGTGCGCGACACCCGGTCGACGGGGATGTAGCCGCCGCGATCCAGCTCGACCCCGACGCGCTCCAGCCCGAGATCGTCGGTGTTCGGCACGGAGCCGACCGTCATCAGCGCGTGGCTCGCCTCGACCTGGCGGCCGTCGGCGAGGTGGATGAGCACACCTTTTTCGGTGCGTTCCACCCGCTCGGCCCGCGCGTGCTTGACGACCTCGGTTCCCCGTTCGGCGAAGACTTCTTCCAGAACCCCGGCCGCGTCCGCGTCCTCGTGCGGCAGCACGCGGTCCCGGCTGGAGATCATGGTGACCTTGACGCCCATCTCGGTGTAGGCGGAGGCAAACTCGACACCCGTGACACCGGAACCGATCACGGCCAGGTGTTCGGGGAGTTCGGGGAGGTCGTAGAGCTGTCGCCAGTTCAGGATCCGCTCACCGTCGGGTTTGGCGCCGGGCAGCACGCGGGGCGTCGCGCCGGTGGCGATCATGACGCAGTCGGCGATGATCTCCTCGGATCCACCGCCCGCGAGTTCCACCCCGATCCGGTGCTGGGCCAGTCCCTGCTCGGTGTTGGTGAACCGCGCGGTGCCCGCCAGAACCCGGACGCCTTCGCGCCGAACCCGGGCGCGGATATCGGCCGACTGGGCCAGTGCCAGTCCCTTGACGCGGCCGTGGACCACGGCGACATCGACCTCGGAATCGTCCCGGTTCAGTCGAACACCCAGTTCGCGCGCGTCGCCCGCGCCGGATCTGGCTCCGGCCGACGCGATGAAGGTCTTCGACGGCACGCAGTCGTAGAGCACGCATGCCCCGCCCAAGCCGTCCGGTTCGACCAATGTGACGTCGGCCCCGTGCTGCGCGGCGACCAGCGCCGCCTCGTAGCCTGCGGGTCCGCCACCCATGATCACGATGCGGGTCACTTCGCGTTCCTCCCGTATACCAGCCTTGTGGGCGCTGGACCAACCGTACGCGGCGGCGAACGCCCGCAGTGCCTTCCGGTCGCACCGGTATGTGTGATGTTCGGCAAACGGGTGATACCGACACGGTCCGGACACCGGGAGTGGCTCACCTGTTCGAAGGTATTCCCTGGTCCGGGGAGTTCGGAGCCGCTCGGGCGCTTCCGGGCGGAGTCGCCGCATTCACACCTTCCGCCAACGGTGATGCGATCCACCCCACCGTTGTTGCACGCGATCGCTACCCTGTGGGACGTGCCGCTGTACGCCGCGTACGGATCGAACATGGATCCGGCCCAAATGATGGAGCGAGCCCCGCATTCTCCGGTCGCCGGGACGGGCTGGCTGAAGGACTGGCGGTTGACCTTCGGTGGTGAGGATTTCGGCTGGGAAGGCGCCCTCGCGACCATCGTCGAGGAACCCGGGGAACAGGTGTTCACCGTTCTCTACGACGTCAGCCCGGAGGACGAGCGCCAGTTGGACCGCTGGGAGGGGTCCGAGCTCGGCCTCCACAAGAAGCTGCGGCTTCGGGTGGATACGCTCGACGGCTCCGTGCTCGCCTGGCTGTACGTGGTCGACGCGTACGAGGGCGGGTTGCCGTCGGCCCGGTACATCGGAGTGATGGCCGATGCCGCGGAGGCTGCCGGTGCACCTGCCGACTACGTGAAGATGATCCGCACTCGACCGTGCGGCAACGTCGGTCCCTGACCGTCGCGGCGGCCGACATCGTGTGCTGCCGCTCCGGGCAGGGCGCCCACCTCCGTTCTGCGCAGGCTTGCGACCGCCTCGCGCAACCCGAGGCGGTCGGACCGGATGGCGTGGTCGTTGTCACTGGCCGCTGAACCACGCGGGCGCCGGTGCCGATCGGTCTCACAGCCAACCTCGGTCGAGCAGTTCGGTCCGGAAGCGTTCGTAGTTGTCCGCGAGGTCCGCCACTTCGCCGGCCGCCGGTTCGATCAGCTGTCCGGCGGGCACCATTTCGGTTGCCGCCGTGCTCAGATCGGGATGCACCGACCCGGCGGCCGCCAGCAGTGCCGCGCCCAGTGCGCTGCCCGCTTCGGGAACGCGCAACACCGGCCGGTCGAGCACGGTGGCCCGGATCCTGCACCACACCGCGCTACCGGCCCCGCCACCTGCCGTCCGTAGCGGGCCGTCTGCGACGGCACCGAGAGCGGCGAGCCGTTCGAGCGCCAAGCGTTCGCAAAAGGCCACCCCTTCGAGCCGGGAGCGGTGATCGTCCACGTCGTCGGCGGGGTCGCCCAGCATGAAGCGGGCCGCTTCCGCGGCCTGAAAGGGAAACCTCTCCCCCACACCTCGAAGCGGGTAGTGAACAACTCGGGCCGGACCCCGCCGGGCGGCCTCGGCGTCGAGCTCGGCGAGCGGCCGGGTGCTCGTTCTCGACAGCGCCGACCCACCGACGTTGGCGGCACCGCCGGGCAACCAAGCGCCGTCCGGGTGCAGGTGGCTGTAGACCGCGCCGGACGGATCGTGGACCAGCTGCCCGGAAACCCCCTTGAGCACGAGGGTGGTACCCAGGATCGTCACGAACTGCCCCACGTCCACGGCACCGCTGGCGAGCTGTCCGGCACAGCCGTCGGTCATGCCCGCCCGAACGACGCAGCCCACCGGCAGCCCCGTCGCACGCGAGCCGGCCGGTTCCACTTCTCCCAACACCTCGGTGGGCCGGACGACTTCGGGCAACAACGAGTCGGGAACCCCGAGCGCGTCGAACACCTCGTGGGCCCATTCACCGGCGACGACGTCGTAACCGCTCTTGAGCGCGTGGCTGGAGTCGGTGGCGACCGGATGGCCCACCAACGGCCGGGCGATCAGTTCGGGAGTGTGGCAGGCCAGCACCGCATCGTCGGGGCGGCCGGCGGCCAACCATGCGATGCGGGCGATGCCGGACCCCGCGGACGGTGTGGTGCCGGTTCGACGCCAACGGTCGGCTCCGGCCTCGGCAGCTGTTCGAGCGGGCTCCTCAGCACGGCGGTCGTCGTACATCAGGGCCGGAGTCACCGGTTCGCCCGCACCGTCGACGAGCACGACGGTGCCGGAAGTAGCCGAGATCGCCAACGACCGGATCTCGTCGGCCCTGGAGCCGAGGGCCACCGTGCACTCGGCCAGGCAATCCCGGGCGGCAGGCCACCAGCTACTGGCGTCCTGCTCGGACCGCCCGCCGGACGACCGCACCGGTTCGGGCAGTGGCCGGGCGGCCGCCGCGATCAGCCCGCCTGCTTCGTCGTGCACCTGGACGCGCACGTTCGCGGTGGCCACATCGACCCCGGCGACGAGTCCGCCCATCACCGCTGCCCCGCGAGTCGGTCGAGCGCACCGGGCAGCTCGGCCATCGACGGCAAGGCGATGTCGGGCTCGGCGAGCTGTGCGGTGGTCGGTTCCGGCGGCGCCTCGCCGCGCAGGATCCAAACGGTGCGCAGGCCCACCTCCTGGGCGCCCCGAACATCGGTGTCCAGTCGATTGCCCACGTGCACGGCATTGCGGGCGGACACCCCCGCAGTCTTCAGAGCGTGGTGGAAGATCGCCGGGTCCGGCTTCTCGGCGCCGACGACCTCGGATATGGCCCAGACGTCGATGAACTCGGCGACGCCGTCGCGGCGCAACGCCTCCTGCACGACCTCGCGTTGATTGGCCACCACGGCAACGCGGCAGTGCTCGGTGATCCGGCGCAGCGCGGGGAGTACGTCCGGGTACAGGGCCGAGGGCGGGTACGTCCAGTACCGGTTGGCGTGTTCGGACAGCCGCCGCCGATCTCCCGGCCCCAGGAACCGTTCGGTCATCGCACTCCGGAGTGATCCGCTCTGTGCTTGCCGCTGCCGATCGTAGACCTGCTGAAACTCGGTTTCGTCGACGTGCGTCCCGTGTTCGGCAGCCAGTTCGCGGGTGGCCCGCAACAAGGCGTCCCGGTAGGCGGCATCGTCGTAGACCGGTCCGCCGACGTCGAGGAGGACCAGCTCGACGGGTACGGCCTCCGGTGACTGCCGCGCTGCCGCGGCCATCGCCGTGGGCGCCTGCGCTGGTTCTGGACCTGGGTCTGACACGTCTGGTCCTTTCGGTGCTGACCGGGTGGTCCGGGCATCGAGCACGGAGATTCCCACCGAGGACGGAACTATAACTAACGTTCTGAAACTTATAACACCGAGAATGTGATTTCAGCTCTCGTGCAGCGACTCACAGGCGGGCCTCAACGCCCGCCCAGGAGCGCGACCGCCCGCCCGGCAGGGGACCGATCGCGGCCGCCCCCGGCCTCGGCGGCCATGCTCGGATCCGCCCGGGCCAGACCGAGCAACGCCGACCCCTGTCGGGTCCCGCGCCGATCCACCCGTCGGTCCAGTCGCTCCCCGACCATCGCCCGGAAGCGTCCACCAGCGGCCCCGAGGTCGACCAACGCCTGCTCGAGGCACGCCAATGCCACCCGCTGCGGCCCCGTGCACAGCAACTCGGTGATCGCCACGTCCAGCGCCTGCGCCCGGAGCCCGTTCAGCAGCACGACATCGGATTCCCTGATCCAGGCTTGGGTGATGACCAGGCCGGGCAACGCGCGCACCTGTCGATCGTAGGGGACCGTCACGTGCACGCTCGGACCTTCGGCGGCCGCACAGCCGTGCATGGCGACGGCCGTGGGGCCGGAAAGGACCGCGCTCGGACCGCTCCGGATCAGCGCAGCGGCAGCTCGGGTCAGCGGATCGTGCTCACGGCTGCCCGCGACCACCACACCCCGCCAGGGTTCCGACAGGTACCGCTCCCGGATCATGTCCGCCACGGTCCGCGAGCCGAACCGCCCCTCGGCGTCAGCCCGCGAGAGCGCTCCGTGCCCGGGCAGGACGCGGAGCACATCCAGCGCCGTCGGGTCCGGCCCACCGGCACCGGCCGCTCCACTGGCAGCACTGCCCCGCTCAGGTCCTCCGCCGCCGGGCCCCGCACTGGCAGTTCTCGAGCAGGCAGGCCCCGCGCTCCCGGTTCTCGCACTGGCAGGTCCCGCGCTGGCAGGTCCCGCGCTGGCAGTTCCCGCGCTGGCAGGTCCCGCGCTGGCAGTTCCCGCGCTGGCAGGTCCTGCGCTGTTGGGGAGCCCGTCCGCTGCTCGGCAATCGATGTTCGAAGTCATACTTGAAAGAGGCCGCAGACCTCGCCACAGATTCACCTCGATCGTGTGACTCCGAAGGTGCAACGGCATCGAGTCCCCGGCATTGGATCCACCGGCATCCGGACCACCGGCGCCCGGCACCACCGAGCGCCCGGCACCACCGAGCGCCCGGCACCACCGAGCGCCCGTGAGCGCCCGGCTTCCGACGCCGGCTACCGGCCCAAGGCCGCCATCGCCGTGTGCACCATGACCCGCACGCCTGCGTGCAGCGCCCGCTCGTCGAGCTGGAAAGTCGGCTGGTGCAGGTCCTTCACCCGTCCCTCGCTGGAAGAACGCACCCCGAGCCTGCCGAACGAGCCGGGGACGTGCTCCAGGTACCAGCCGAAGTCCTCACCACCGGAAGACTGCGGTGTGCTGGTCGACGCGTGTTCGCCCAAGCCCTCCTCGATGCCCGCGCGCATCAGTTCGGTGCTGTCGGCGTCGTTGACCACCGGTGGAACGCCACGGCGGTGGTGGAGGTCGAATCCCACCCCGAGCGGCGCCAACAGGCCCTCCACCAGTTCGTGGACGAGAGGTTCCAGCTCGGCCCAGGTCCCCCGGTCCCCGGTCCGCAGCGTCCCGCTGAGCACCCCGCTCTGCGGAATCGCGTTGGGTGCCTCACCCGCGTGCACCGCACCCCACACCAGGACGGTCCCGGTCCTCGGGTCGACGCGCCGGGACAGCAAAGTCGGCAGCCCGGTAGCCACGGTGCCCAGGGCATGCACGAGGTCGGCGGTCAAGTGAGGACGGGACGTGTGGCCTCCCGGGGAGGTGAGCCGCAGCTCCAGCAGGTCACTCGCCGACGTGATCGGCCCGACCTTGGTGCCGACCCTGCCCACCGGCAGTCGAGGGTCGCAGTGCAATCCGAAGATGCGTTCGACACCGTCCAGCCCGCCCGCGGCCAGTACGTCGAGCGCCCCACCAGGCATGACCTCCTCGGCAGGCTGGAAAATCAACCGAATGCGCCCGGGCAGGTGCGGCGCCGTCGACAACGCCATCGCCGCACCGAGCAGGATCGCGGTGTGCGCGTCGTGACCACAGGCGTGGGCCGCACCTTCCACTGTGGACGCGAAGGGCAGGCCGGTAGCTTCCGTCAGCGGCAGGGCATCGATGTCCGCGCGGAGGGCAATGGTCCGCTTCGCCTGGTGGGCCTCCGGCCCGATGTCGCAGATCAAACCGGTCCCGCCGGGCAACGTGCGCGGGCGCAAGCCGATCTCGGTGAGCTTGTCGAACAGAAGCGCGGTCGTTCGGTGCTCGGCCCTGGACAGCTCCGGATACGCGTGGAGGTGACGCCGCCACTCCACCACCCGCTGCGCGTTCTCGTCGAGCCAAGCGTCCAACCAGGACGGTCCGCGCCCGGCACCGAGATCGTCCACAACGAATTCCACGTCGGACCCCACGGGGGACATAGTGGTGCCGATGCCCGTACTCGGCTCGTCGGCGTCACCGGCCTGCCCCGCTTGTTCGACCTCCTCGGGTGCGGCCGCTCCCCGACCTCCGGAGACCTGTTGGCGGTCCGCGGACTGCTTCCCATCCGTTCCGCGCGAATCCACAACTGTCACGCCACGCCTCCTGACGCGAAATAATCGTCTGCTGAACACGCCCCCGAAATCCCGGGGCGACTCCGTACCGCAGCGAGCAATCGAGCGCGCTGCTCACCGTCGAGCACCGCGGCCACCGTGGTCGCAGCCATGGCCATCGAGCCGTCGAGCACCGCGCGGTCCGCGGACGTACCCGCACACGCCGCCGCGAACTCTTCCTGGTGGTTGGCGGCATCACCGCAGTCCACCGCGATCATCGGATGGATCGCGGGCAGTACTCGGGTCACATTGCCCATGTCGGTGCTGCCGATGATCCGTTCCGGTTCCCCGCTCCGATCGGCCGGTCGGCGTCCGAGCTCGGAGATGGCCGAACGGTAGGCCTCCGACAACCACTCGTCGGGAGCCAGCTCGGCGTAGATCGGCGAGACCTGGTCGATCTCCCAAGCACATCCGGTCGCTGTAGCACCGGCCTCGAAGCAGGCCCGGACGCGGTCCTCCAGACGCTGCAGGGACTGCGAGTCGGCGGCACGCAGGTTGTAGACCGCCGTGGTCTCGGCGGGAACGATGTTCGGCGCCGCGCCACCCGAACTCACGATACCGTGGACCATCTGCCGGGGCTCGAGGTGCTGGCGCAGCAAACCGATCGCCACCTGCGCGACCGTGATGGCATCGGCGGCGTTCACTCCGGCCTCCGGCGCTGAGGCGGCGTGCGCGGCGCGACCGGTGTAGCGCACCTCGAGATCGTTGATGGCCAGGGATCCGGGTGCGCAGACGTCCTCCGGCCCCGGGTGCACCATCATCGCCATGGCCACGTCGTCGAAGACGCCGCGCCGGAGCATCAGCACCTTGCCACCACCGGTTTCCTCGGCGGGGGTACCGATCACCCGGACGGTGATGCCGAGTTCCTCGGCGGTCTCCGCGAGCGCGAGCGCCGCACCCACCGCCGCGGCGGCGATGATGTTGTGACCGCAGGCGTGGCCGATGGCGGGCAACGCGTCGTACTCCGCGCAGATGGCGACGACGAGTTCGCCGCTGCCGCGTTCGGCGGTGAATGCGGTGTCCAAGCCGGCGACCGGACGGGTCACTTCGAAACCCTGTTCGGCCAGGACGTCGACGACCTTCGCTGCGCTGCGGTGTTCGGCGAAGGCGAGCTCCGGCTCGGCGTGGATGTCCCGCGCGAGCCCGACGAGTCGCCGCCGATGCTCTCGGACGGCGGCGTCGCAGCGTTCACGCGCGATCCGAGCCGTCTCGGACGCTGCCGTCTCGGACGCTGCCGTCTCGGACGCTGCGGGATGGGGATACGGGCCGGTACTCATTTGCCGCCCATCTTGCAGCATTCAGGCGGGCGGCACGGCTTCGCGCGGGGCCGGGATGGATCACCGGTAGCACCACTGCGACAAGCGGCCCGGCTGATTCAGCCGAGCCGAACTCGCCGGCAGGGTGTGGGTCGGCACCGGTCGGGGGGCTTCCCGGTGCCGACCCACGTCTGTGCGGGGCGATGCCCCAGTCCCGATCGATCCGTCGCTACGGTATCGATCGCTTCCCATGTCACGGTCGTGGCACGTGTGACTGGTGTGCTCTACACGTACAGTTGTGAAAATCCCACAGGTTTGGCGTCAGGTCCAGTCCACAGCGAGAATTCGTTTGCTGAAGACTCGTGAAACCGACCGATCGGCCGCTTTCGAGTCCTCGGCTTTCAGCCGCGCTTTTTCCACGGCAAGCCTATGATCGGCTTCTTTCGCAACTTTCGGGACAACAGCACCAGGCCGATCAGTACCGCACCGGCCACGCCGATGCCATACCGCTGCGAGGTCATCGGCTCTTCGGACGACCGCCCGTTCTCAGGTATCGGCGGCGCGGGTTCGGGCTGCTGCGCATGCACTTGCACCTGCATCTGCATTGTCCCGGCCCCCTGGGACGGCTCCGCGCCCGCGGTTGCCGGCGCGATCGCCATGGAACTTCCGAGCGCGATGGCCGCGATCGTTCGAGGGATCCGCGACGACTTCACGGCTCCACACCCTTCCGCACAGAAATCTTCCAAGGAAACAAAAGCAGGACCGAACGCGCCGAGTCCCCGGTCGAACGCAAACGCTCGACACGGCCCCGGAGGAACGCGGCTCTTCGCACCGAATCATTTGATCACATTCGGCGCCGGTACTGGTCCCCGGCAGCGGAGTTCGCCGGAATGTCGCAGCTTTCCCGAAACAACTGCCGAACGTGTCCGCCCAGCTCAGGGACGAACCGCGAACAAGCGTGATTTCACGCACGCGGAGTGCGCGAACAGCTACCCTTCGCCACTTCGGACGCCGCGCGCGAGGGGCCGGACAGGCAGCCTGCAGCGGGGCCGAAGGATACCGGCGCCGAGCGCATCTGGAGCCGTGCGCGTCAGGAGCGGAACCGCCGCTCCCGTTCGAGACGGTTTCCCAGGTCGTCGACGACCAGCGTCTTGTGCCGGGCATTGCCCGAGCGGTACGCCGCACGACCGACCAGCTGCGAGAGGATGGGTGAGGTCAGCATCTGGAACAGAGCGACGAGCACGAGCCCCGAAACGTACTTGACCTCTACCTGCGTGGCCGTGCCGATCAGCACCAGGATCAGGCCGAGAGTTTGCGGCTTGGTCGCCGCCTGCAACCGCGAGGCGACGTCGGGGAAAGTCAGCAGGCCGATCGCACCCATCAGGCACGAGAACGCTCCGGACAGCAGGCACACGGCGGAGAACACGTCGAGCCAGGTCACTGGTAGGGCTCCTTCTTCTCCACGAGACGGGCCGCGGCGACCGAACCGACGAACGCCAGCAACGCGAACGTGGCCAGCAACGCGATGTTCGAGCCGTCGTTCTGCGAGGCCATACCCACGCACGTGCCCGCGACGATCAGCGTGATCAGCACGTCGACCGACACGATCCGGTCAAGCGTCGTGCTCCCCCGGATGAGACGCACCAGGACGAGCAATCCGGCCGCGCACAGCAGACCGAAGGTCACCGCGAACACGACAGCCATCAGCTCCCTCTCCTCGAACGCTCCTTGATAGCTGCCACCTCGGCGTGCGATCCGACCGCCCGCACGACCTTGTCCTCCAGCAACAGGACATCGCGACGCACCGACTCGACGTCGTCCTGGCCCATTCCGAGCGTGTACACGTAGCAAATCCGATTGACGCGGTCGATCTGCAGGACGAACTTGCCCGGCGCCAGCGAGACCGCGTTGGCCACCATCGCGATCAAGTGATCGGAGTCGTTGGCCATGGTCACCGCGACGATGGCCGCCTTCACCCGGGGGCCGTACCGCACCGCCTGCCACGAGACCCGGAGCGTCGAAACGAGCAGATCCCACGCCAGGTACAGCGCCAGGCCGAGCAGCGGCAACGGGTGCACGACGATGGCGGTGACGATCGGCGGTACCGGGAACACGGTGGTGACCAGCAGCGCGACCAGGACACCGAAGAACAGGGTTCCGATGTCGAACGTTCCCCACAGCATGACCCATACGAGGGCCAACCAGATCAGCAGCGGCAACCGCCGCACGATCCGCGCGAACGGCCTGTGGGAACTCACCGAGCGCTCCGGGCTCACGTCCCCTCCTCTCCGAGCACGGCCGTGCGGTACGGACCGCCGTCCATCAGGTCGATCGCCGCACGCTCGCTGATCGCGGCAAGTGGACCCGCCGCGACGGCGATGACCACGCTCGCCGCCACCAGCACTCCCGTCGCGGCCACCATCGGCCTGGACGAGACGGCCGTTCCCACGACGAGTTCGTCGGTCGGATCCGGGTCCGCCTCCGGAGAACGGACCGCGCCCCAGAAGACCCGCGTCCACACCCGCGCCATGGCGTACAGCGTCAGCAGACTGGTCAGCACCGCACCGCCGGTGACCGCGTAGGCCGTCCAGGTACCGGCCTCGACACCGGCCTGCAGGAGCGCGAGCTTGGCCACGAACCCGGAGAACGGCGGCACGCCCGCGAGGCTCAGCGCGGGCAGTGCGAACAACCCCGCGATCAGCGGGGCGGCCTTGGACAGGCCTCCCATCCGACTCAGCGCCACCGTGCCGGTGTGCCTGGTGATCAGACCACTGACCAGGAACAGGGTCGCTTGGACTGTGATGTGGTGGACGACGTAGAGGATCACGCCGGTCATGCCCGCCGCGTCGTAGACACCGAGCCCGAACAGCATGTACCCGATGTGGCTGACCAGCAGGAACGACAGCATCCGGTTGAGGTCGTTCTGCGCCAGCGCACCGAGTGCGCCCACGATCATCGTGATCAGCGCGATCGCGAGCATCAGCGTCCAGCTCGTCGAGTGGTCGAACACGAGCGTCTGGGTGCGGATCATGGCGTAGATGCCGACCTTGGTGAGCAGGCCCGCGAACACCGCGGTGACCGGAGCCGGCGCGGTCGGGTAGCTGTCCGGGAGCCAGAAGTGGAGCGGAACCATCGCGGCCTTGATGCCGAAGACGATGACCACCAGCAGCCCGAGCGCGTTCTGCAGACCTTCCGGCAGCTCGGCCACCTTGTTCCCGAGGTCGGCCAGGTTCACCGTGCCGGTGGAGGCGTAGACCAACGCGATCATCGTGATGAACAACAGCGACGAGGTGAGGCTGACGATCACGTAGGTCATGCCCGCGCGGATGCGGCTCGGCGTGGTGCGGCGCGTGATCAGCACGTACGACGAGGAGAGCATGATCTCGAACGCGACGAACAGGTTGAACAGGTCGCCGGTGAGGTACGCCAGCGACACGCCCGCGCACAGCATCAGGTACATCGGGTGGAACGTGGTGCTGGAGGTGTCCCGCCCGTAGTCGGCCACGCGCTGTCCGACCGAGTAGATCAAGACCGCCAGCGTCACGACCGAGGAGACCAGCAGCAACAGCGCGGCGAGCCGGTCGGCGACCAAGGTGATCCCGAACGGGGCGGGCCAAGCACCGACCTGCAGGACGACCGGGCCGTGGTAATCGGTCGCCCACAACAGCACGGCCGCGTCGGCGATGATGGCACCCAGCACCACGATCCCGAGCACCCGCTGGATGTCGGCGAACCGGCCGAGTGCCAGCGACATCCCGGCAGCGGCCAGGGGCAGCAACACCGGAATGGCCAGCAGAACGCTCACTGCGTCGCCTCCGTCTTCAGATCCTCGCCTCCGGAGGTGCCCTCGGACGTCTCGCCCTCGGACTCGGCCAGCCTGCGTTCCAGCCGACTGATCCGGCGGTCTTCCAGGTCGTCCCGGACCTCGTCATCACCGAGCATCGACCACGATCGATAGGCCAAGGCGAGCAGGAACGCCGTCAGCGCGAAGGTGATGACGATCGCGGTCAGCGCCATGGCCTGCGGCAGCGGATCGGTCATCTCCTCGGGCCGGGCGACGTCGAGCATCGGAGGCCGTCCCGGCGGTCCGCCCGCCAACTGCAGCAGCAGGTTCGCACCGTGCCCGACGATCACGATCCCCATCAGGATGCGCATCAACGAGCGTTGCATCAGCAGGTAGAAGCCGACCGAGTAGAGCACCGCCAGCACGAGGGCCATCGACAGGTTCACCGTCATGTCCGCTGTTCCCGTTCTTCCGCCAGCACGTCGGCCTCCACCCCGGAGCCGAGGGTTCGGAGCAGATCGAGCACCACACCGACGATCAGCACGAACACGCCGATGTCGAGCAGGATGCTGGAGACGAATTTGATCTGGCCCAGCAGTGGGACGGTGAACTTCGTGATGGTGCTCTCCAACACCGTGCCGCCGAACAGCAGCGGCAGGAAACTCGTCGCGGTGGCGATCGTCAGGCCTGCGCCGATCAGCACCGGCGGTCGCAGCGACACGATCGCGCTGTCGTCCATCCGGCCGCCCGCCAGATAGCGCAGCACGAAGGCCTGGCCGGCCACGAGCCCACCGGTGAAGCCGCCACCGGCCCGGTCGTGCCCGGCGAACAACAGGTAGATGGCCAGTACCAACACGGTGGGGAACACGGTGCGGGCGGCCAGCTCGAGCAGGACGGTGCGTTCCTGGTGCCTGCGCGGGAACCCGGAGAGCAGCCAGCGTTCGGTGGGCGCGTCCCAGCTCGTCCAGGGAAGTTCCTCGGGCGATGTCACGCGGTGTCGGTCGGTCATTCGCGCACCTCCTCCTGCCGTTCGTCGCCGCCGACCGAGGCCGCCGGTTCGGACGTCGTCTCGCTGAGCCTTCGGCGCTCGAAGCGCGAAGCCAGCACCAGGCTCGCCACACCGGTCGCGGCGACCGCCAGCACCGAGATCTCGCCGACGGTGTCGAGGGCCCGGAAGTCCACCAGGATCGCGTTGACCACGTTCGTGGCCCCCGCTCCTTCCTCCGCCCGGTGGATGAACTCGGCGCTCGACACCTGCGGAGCCTCCCGCGCGGAGCTGAAGAGCACGGCGGCCAGCGAAATGAACACGCCACCGGCGCCGGCGATCAGCAGTTTCGGAACCCGCAGCATCCGCCGGACGTCGCCCTGCGTGAACCGGGCGGGAAGCCTGCGCAGCACCAGGACGAAGGCCACCATCGTGAGGGTCTCCACCACGAACTGGGCGAGCGCGAGGTCGGGACCACCGTCGAGGATGAACAGACCACCGATGCCGTAACCGATGACGCCGACCATCAGCACCGCAGTCAGCCGCCGCCTGGAACGCACCATCCCCACGGCGGCGACGATCACCACGATCGCCAGCGGAACCTGCAGCGGTTCGTCGTAGAGGCGGAGGTCGTCGGGCAGGCTGGTTCCCACGAGCGCGGTTCCGGGAACGACCAGCACCGTGAGCAGGATGATTCCCAGGTAGGTGGGCAACGAACCGACCTGCACCCGGCCGGTGACGCCGACGGCGACGCGTTCCAGCAGCGCCATCAGCACTTCGTAGCCTCGCTGGGCGGTGAGCACCTTCGGCAGGCGCGCGCGCAGCTCCTCCACCCGTGCACGACGGAGATGCAGGAGCACACCACCGGCGACCGCGATCGCCGACAACAGCAGCGGCAGATTCAAGCCGTGCCACAGGGCCAGGTGGTAGTCGCCCGGGGTCGTCGTGACCGACTCCGCGTACTTGCTCGTGAGCGCGTCGGTGACCGGGTAGGCCACACCGAGCACGAGGCCGAGCGCGGCCGGGATCCCGGCGGTGATGAGCAAGCCCGGTCCGGGTGGCTTGGGTTCCGTCTGGGCCACGCCGGGCTTCTCGGCGAAGGCTCCCCACAGCAGGCGGAGGCTGTAGCCGACGGTGAGCGCCGAACCCAGCACCAGGCCCGCGTCGATCAGTGCTCCGGAGACGGTGCCGTTGAGGAAGGCGCCGAACGCCGCTTCCTTGCCGAGGAATCCGAGCATCGGCGGCAGGCCGGCCATCGAGGCGGCGGCGACGGTGGTCAGCGCCGCCAACCACGGGAGTCGCTTGCCCAGTCCGGACAGTTCCCGGATGTCCCTGGTTCCGGCCTGGTGGTCGATGATGCCGACGATCAGGAACAGCGACGCCTTGAACATGCCGTGGGCGAGCAGCATCGCCGCACCCGCGATGGCGGACTTGTAGGTGCCGACCCCGACGAGCAGCATCAAGAAGCCCAGCTGGCTGACGGTGCCGTAGGCCAGGAGCTTCTTGAGGTCGTGTTCGTGCAGCGCGCGCCAGCCGCCCATGAGCATGGTGGCGAGTCCGAACACCGCGGTGAGCACCCACCACGGGGTGAGCCCGGCGAAGATCGGCGCGAACCGCGCCACCAGGAAGACGCCGGCTTTGACCATCGACGCCGCGTGCAGGTACGCGCTGATCGGCGTCGGAGCGACCATCGCTGCGGGCAGCCAGTTGTGGAACGGCAGCTGCGCGGACTTGGTGAACGCCCCCACCAGGATCAGCAGGGCCGCGACGACCGCGGAGGTGCCGCTCGGAGGGTCGGTGGCCAGTTCGGAGATCCGGTAGGTGCCCGCGGTCTCACCGAGCACGACGAATCCGAGGAGCATCACCAGCCCGCCCAGCGTGGTGATCATCAGCGCTTGCAGTGCCGACCGCCTGGACTCGCGGCTGACTCCGGCCTGACCCACCAGCAGGAAGGAGCAGATCGTGGTCAGTTCCCAGAAGATGTAGAGGGTGATGAGCTCGTCGGCGAGGACGAGGCCGAGCATCGCACCGGCGAAGGCGAGCAGCAGTGGGGCGGAACGGCGCGCGTCGCCGCTGGCGGCGCCGAAGTAGAACGGTGAGTAGAGCAGTACCAGGACACCGATCCCGCACACGAGCACGGACATCAGCACCGACAGCGGATCGAGCCGGAAGGTGAACGCCAGGTCGATCACCGGAGCCCACGCCAGTGATTCCGTGATCTCCGCACCGCGGAGCACGTCCCCGGTCCGCGCCAGCACCCAGGCGAGTGCGCAGGCGGGCGGCAGGGCTGCGAGGTAGAAGGCGAGGCCGGTCCTGCGGCGGGCGACCATCGGGAGAACCAGAGCGACCAGCAGGTGAGCCGTGACGAGAGCGAGCAAGTACACCTCCTCGAAGCCGGTACGGCGCGGCCACACACGTCGACACCAGGCACGGGAGCGCTCATCGCCCGCCCGGCGCCACCGGGGTCGGGGCCGGTGGCACCACCGGACTCACCCCGATACTTCCGGTTTCGCTCCACCGTTTCGATCGGCACGGGACCAACCGCCCGGATCACGCCCCCCGGTCTTCGGGCTCGTCAACGCGGTCCGATCGCTGACCAACTTATCCGAGATGAGTGACTCGCACATAATCGCGCGGGGTCGTGTCGGTACCGCGCCGAGCGTTCTGTAACACCGATTTTTCGTTGCGGCGAAATGGACTTTCACGTCTGCGGACCGCCGTCACCGCACGCGTCCGACGTGGGTTATGTCACGCGATCGCCGGCCGGAGTACTACTCACTATTATTAACGACCCGCGAGGGGTGCTCGCGGTGCCGCGAACTACCCGGGACTCGCCCCGCCGCGCGGATCGACAATGGAAAATGACGCCGTGCCCACGCCACCCGAGGACGACGCACCGACCGGCTCGACCCGACTGATCGCCGACAGGTACCGACTCGACCACGAGATCGGCGGTGGCGCCATGGGCACCGTGTGGGCCGGCACCGACGAGCTCCTCCGCAGGCAGGTGGCCGTCAAGGAAGTTCGGTTGCCTCCCGGCATGCCCGAGGGGGAAGCCGCGGAGCTGCGGGAGCGCGCACTGCGGGAGGCTCGCGCGATCGCCGTGGTCAGTCATCCGAACGTGGTCACGCTCTACGACGTCGCTCGGCAGGACGGCGAACCGTACGTCGTGATGGAACTGGTTCCCTCCCAGAGCCTGGCGACGATCCTCGACGAGCACGGCGCGCTCGCCGAGGCCCAGCTGGCGCTGATCGCCGATGGCGTCGCCGCGGCACTGGAAGCCGCACACCGGGCGGGTGTGGTGCACCGCGACGTCAAACCCGGCAACGTGCTGCTCGGTGATGGCGGCCGGGTCAAGCTCAGCGATTTCGGGATCTCCCGCAACCTTTCCGAATCGACCATCACCCGCACCGGGATCATGCTCGGCACCCCCGCCTTCATCGCCCCGGAAATCGCCTCCGGCGACCCGGTCACGGCCGCAGCGGATCTGTGGGGGCTCGGCGCGACGCTGTTCGCCGCCGCAGAGGGCCACCCGCCGTACGACATCGGCGACGACGCGGTCGCCACCGTCACCTCCGTCGTGCACGACCCGGTTCCGGCTCCGACCACCACCGGGCCGGTGGCCGAGGTGATCGCCGGACTGATGGTCAAAGACCCCGATTCGCGGATGCCGCTGACCGACGTGCGACGGCGACTGTGGAGCCTGCTTCCGGAAAACGGTTCGCGGCCGTTCGACCTGCTCCTCGATCCGGAGGCGGCCACGATCCGGGTGCCCCGACCAGCGGCAGCACCGGCAACCCCGGCATCGGCGGCGGCGTCGGCGGCGTCCCTCGCGGCCGACGCCGACGGTAGCGGCGGAGCGCCCCGGGATGCCGAAGCACCTTCCCCACCACTCGCGGGCGATCCCGGCCCGCTGCCGTTCACCCCACGCGAGCCCGCACCTCGAAGCCGAGGTCGGGCCCAACGCCGCCTGGCAGCGACCGCGACCGCGCTCGTCGCCGTGCTGCTGTTCGCCGCGGCGTCGGCCGGTGGCTTCGTCGCCGTCCGCACGTTCGCGGGGGCCGCGCTCGTACCGAGCGGCCCGGAACGTTCCCAGCCGCCCACACCGCCGTCGATGGTCCGATGGATCGACGACACGGCGCACACCTCCGACGGCGGGGGCAACGGGCGGTTCGCGATCACCGTCCCGGCCGAGTGGACCGTCTTCCACAGCGAGCGGGAGGACTTCACCAACAGCAAGAGCATCCACTTCGTGGCGCCCGCCGGGGACGACGAGGTCGTCGTGCAGCGGTTCGGCGGCTTCTTCGACGACGGGTACGACGTCGACGACTACCTCGACGAGCTGCCGGAACTCGCGGCGGGCAGCCGCGGCGAACTGATCATGCACGTGGAACGGCCCGGCAGCGACGGGGCCGTGCTCCGGCACCTGGCTTACACGACCGTGGAATCCGGCATCGTCGCTTCGTCGGGTCCGGACATGCGGCGGGCGACGGTCGCCGAGCTGCTTCGGCGGGGCGACGACCTGTGGGTCGTCCGAGCCACCGTTCCGGCATCCGAGCAACCGCGAGGAGCGGACCTGTTCAAGGCGGTGCGCCCGGATTTCATCCCCGAGGTCTGAGCGGCCCTGCCAGAAGATCAATGACCTGGCATGGAGCACGAACGGACGCGTGGCGCTCGTCCAGCAGTAGCGCCGAAGTGCGCTGGAAATCCGAGACGGACAGCAGGGTCGCCCAGGTGTCATTCCAGCCTGGTGCTGGCAGGCTGGAATGGTTTCGGGGTGGAACTCGCCTCACGTACCCCAGCGGACGTGGCTGGAGTTGGATCAGAGCCCGCGCCGTCTCGTCTCCTCATGCCTGGAGGGGTGAGCCGTCGAAGTTTTCGCGGATTCGGGCTCGAATGACAGGAATGCGACGTGATTTATGCCATTGCCAAATTCGGGCACTTGGCCTAATGCTCACCCATCGGGAGACGTTAGAGTAGCGCTCGCACGATTTGAGTAGGTTTGAGGCAAATGTCCGTCTGGTTTTCAATTGGATGAGGATCACGTGAAGCGCGGATTTTCCTGGGCAGGAAGCTCGCTTGCTGCCATCGCGATCGTTTTGGCTTCCTCCGGTCCCGTTGCCGCAGAGGAAACCTCTTCCGATAAAAGCGGTCCATTCTGTGCGACGATGGTTGGCGAAGCACCGCCAAGCGGAAACTCCCCTGTTCTGGCTGAGGCATGCTCCGAAGTGTCCCCCGAGGACGCAGCCACGAAGATGAGGGCCGAGTATGCCGAACAAACAGGTGGCGCAGAATCAGTGGCCACCATGGCAGACCTTCCGCTCATGCATTGGTACGAGCACGGGAACTTCAATCGCGACCTGGCTGGTGCGATGACAACCATTTACGGATCAGCCGGAACCTGCGACACGGCCGGTTACCGAGTGGAGCCCGCTGCTTGGTGGCAGGACAACTTGTCCAGCATATTCGGCGATGGCTCTTGTGCATATGCCGATATCACCAACAGGGCATTAAATTACACGAAAAGAAACGTGCATGTCCATTACGACTACAATCCAGGACTGGGTAGTTTCGACAACAATGTCGGGATAGTCAATATCCATGCCTGACCTTAGAGTGATTTCCCTTGGTCGCGTCAACTGGAAGAGGATTACTCATCCTCGGCGCGATAAGTCTCGCGGCGTCCGCTTCGGCGGACGACCATTGTTTCTGGGTTAACCATACCTCGAGAACAAGGTGTCACGGAGCGCTATGGGAGACCGTCGCGCTTCGTGCTCTTCCTGCAGCCACATGTCGGTTCCGACTACGAGATCACGTTCTATATATGGGGCACTACCCTGATGAAGATCTTTGTGGGTCTCCCGTCGCTGAGGGAGGCAGGATGCCACCCATGTTCGTGATGACGAGGAGTCGATGTGCCGAGTGACCTGTCTGCCGAGGTACCGGAAGTGTCCGGCCGCCGCACGCTGTCGACCGTGCCGGTCCTGTTGCTCGTGGGGCTGGTCGGGGTGCTCTCCGGCGTATTCGCCGCCTATAGCTATTACGACGATCTCCTGCGTGCCTTCGCGCACGCCCTGACGCCGTGGGTGCTGCTCGCCGTCGTGGTGAGTGCGCGACGCCCCACGCGCGACGCCGCGCTCCGCACCGTCACCGGCCTGGTCGGTGCCGTGGTCGCGTTCTACGTCGGCAAGCCGCTCTTTTACGGCGTGCACTACCCGAACGTGCCGACGATCGGTGTCAATCCCAGCGACGTGGTCCTGTGGACGGTGTTCGCGGTGTTCTCCGGGACCGTGCTCGGCGGCGTCTTCTCGAGAATCGGCGGCGCCTCGTGGGCGAGCGCGGCGGCAACCGCTGCCGCGATCGCGCTGCTGGCCGCCGCGACCATCAGCGAAACGGGTTTCCGGATCCGTGGGGACGACCTGTTGTTGATCGCCTTCTCCGCCTGCGCCGTGGCCGTCGTGCTGTTCCTCGCCGACACGACGGGCGAGCAGTTGAAACGAACCGCTGTCCTCGTGGTTCCGCTCGTTCTGGCAAGTCTCGCGCTCGTCACCGCACCCGACCTGATCGAGCAGGTGCTCATCCAGCTGTAGTGGGGTTCGGGGCTACCCGGCCGGATTGCACGTTCTACGGACGACCCGGCCGGGGTGCTCCACGCGGCACCGCGGCCCGGGAACAAGCGCTAGGGTCGCGTCCCGTGACTCCTTCGACGACACCCGATCCCTCGGCGGCCGCGAGCACGGCGGCGGCGAGCCTCGCCGAACTCAGCGGCGCGGCCCATCACGACCTCCTCGTGGTACTCGGGTCCGGCTGGCAACCCGCCGCCGAAGAACTCGGCACCCCGGCAGCGGAGCTGCTCATGTCCGACCTGCCGGGGTTCGCCCCTCCGAGCGCGACCGGTCACAGCGGCAAGATCTGGTCGATTCCGGTCGCGGGCAAGCAGGTGCTGGTGATGCTCGGACGCACCCACCTGTACGAGGACAAGGGAATCGACCCGGTCGTGCACGGCGTGCGCACCGCCGTCGCGGCCGGTTGCCAAACGGTGATGCTCACCAACGCCGCGGGCGGCCTGCGCGAGGGCATGGCCGTCGGCCAGCCCGTCCTCGTCAGTGACCACGTCAACATGACCGCCCGGTCACCACTCGTCGGCGCCAACTTCGTCGACCTGACCGACCTCTACTCGTCGCGGCTTCGGGATCTCGCGCGCGAGATCGACCCGACGCTCGAGGAGGGCGTGTACGCGGGCATGCCGGGACCGCACTTCGAAACGCCCGCCGAGATCAGGATGCTGCGCGGCAACGGGGTCGACCTCGTCGGCATGTCCACCGTGCTGGAGGCGATCGCCGCGCGCGCGGTTGGCGCGGAGATTCTCGGGGTTTCGCTGGTGACCAACCTGGCGGCGGGCTTGTCCGGGGAGCCGCTGAACCATCAGGAGGTCCTCGAGGCCGGTCGGGCCTCGGCGACCCGGATGGGCAAACTCCTGCGCGCGCTCGCCGAGCGGATCTGACGCGGCGGGCCGGTTGAGCGGGGAGCGGGAAACGATGCGAGGCACAGTCGATCCGGCGCTGCGCGACGCCACCCTCCGGTGGATCGCCGATGACGTGGACGAGCGAGACCGTTCCGAGCTGCGCGACCTGCTGGATCGGGCGACGGCCGGTTCCACCGACGCGGTCGCGGAACTCACCGAGCGCATGGCAGGCATGCCCACCTTCGGCACGGCCGGTCTGCGCGGCCCGGTTCGGGCGGGTGCGCTCGGCATGAACCGCGCGGTGGTCGTCCGCACCACCGCTGGCGTCGCCGACTGGCTCGAAGCGAACGGGCGGGGCGGTGGCGTGGTGGTGGTCGGCCGGGACGCCCGGCACGGCTCCGAGGACTTCGCCGTGGATACCGCGGGTGTGTTCGCGGCGGCCGGATTCGACGTCCGGCTGCTACCCGAACCACTGCCCACGCCGGTGCTCGCCCACTCCGCCCGGACGCTGGGTGCGGTGGCGGGCGTGCAGGTCACCGCTTCGCACAACCCTCCGGAGGACAACGGGTACAAGCTCTACCTCGACGGTGGCGTACAGCTCGTCTCCCCGGCGGACGCCGAGATCGAGGCGGCGATCGCCCGCACGCCACCGGCGGTGTCGATTCCGCGCGTGGACGGCTGGACGGTGCGACACGACGCGCTGACCGCCTACCTGGATCGGGTGGCGACACTGCCGCGCGGCGTCGACCGGAACCTGCGCGTGGTGGCGACCGCGCTGCACGGTGTCGGCGCGCAGCCACTGGTTCGGGCGTTGCGGGCCGCGGGCTTCGACGACGTTCACCTGGTGGATTCGCAGTCCGAACCGGACCCGGACTTTCCCACGGTCGGCTTTCCCAATCCGGAAGAACCTGGAGCCACCGACGCGCTGCTCGACCTCGCCGCGGAGATCGATGCGGACTTGGCCGTGGCGCTGGATCCGGACGCGGATCGTTGCGCCGTGGGGGTGCGCGAACCCGACGGGCGGTGGCGCATGCTCAGTGGCGACGAGACCGGGGTGCTGCTCGGCGAGCACCTACTGTCCACCAGGACAGGCCCGGGCGGGTCTCGAACGGGCACGGGCGGCGATGCGAATCCGCTGGTGGCGACCACGATCGTGTCCGCGACGATGCTCCGGTCGATCGCCGAAGAGCACCACGCCCGCTACTCGGAAACCCTGACCGGATTCAAATGGCTGGTGCGGTCGGATGACGGCCACGGCACGGGGTTGGTCTACGCCTACGAGGAAGCCCTCGGCCACTGCGTGGACCCGGAACACGTGCGCGACAAGGACGGGATTTCGGCTGCGGTGCTCGCTTGCGACCTCGCCGCGACGGTGCGGGGTGCCGGCAGCGATCTGCCCACGATGCTCGATCAGCTGAGCATCCGGCACGGGGTGCACCGGACCGGGCAGGTATCGATCCGCGTGACCGATCTCGGCGTCATCGCCGAGACGATGCGCGAGCTCCGCGCCGATCCGCCCGCCGAGCTGGGCGGGGTCGCGGTGCGGACCGAGGATCTGCTGCCGCGCACCGACGCCCTCGTCGTCACCGGGCCCGGTGGCCTGCGGGTGGTCATCCGCCCGTCGGGCACGGAGCCGAAGCTGAAGTGCTACCTGCAGGTCGTCGAACACGTGTCCGGAACTAAGCTGCTCGACGCGAAGAACCGAGCCGATCGGCGGCTCGCGGAGCTGAGTTCCGCGGTGTCCGAGCTGGTCGCTCCTGAGCGGGAAAGCGGGTGAGCGCGGTGCAAACCGAATCGGATCGAACCGTCGGGCGGCCGTTGCGCAATGCACTGTGGGCAGCGCTCGGCCTGGCCCTGCTGGCGGCGGTGATCCTCCTCCTCGTCGCGGACTGGACGGCGCTGTGGATCGCCGCTGTGGTGGCGGTGGTGGCGGTTCCGGTGTTCTGGTCCGCCAACGCGGTGGTAGCCAAGTACACGCCGGTCGACGGCGCCGGGTAGCTACGGCCGCTGAACGCGAGCGCGGACCACCGGTTGCATTCACCCGAGGCGACCGGGAAAGCTCGTGAACGTGTCCAGGTTGTTGATCGTTCACCACACCCCCTCACCGAACCTGCAAGCGATGTTCGAGGCCGTGGTCGAGGGCGCCACCACCGACGAGATCGAGGACGTCGAAGTGGTTCGCCGCGCCGCGCTCGAAGCCACCGCATCGGACGCGCTCGCCGCGGACGGTTTCATCCTCGGTACTCCGGCGAACCTGGGAATGATGAGCGGTGCGCTGAAGGTGTTCTTCGATTCCGTCTACTACCCGTGCCTGGATTCCACCCGTGGCCTCCCCTACGGGTTGTACGTGCACGGGAACAACGACACGGCAGGCGCGATCCGCGGGGTCGAGATGATCACGACCGGCCTGCAGTGGGAGAAGACCACCAAGCACGTCTCGGTGACCGGCGAGCCGGGCAAGGAGGACCTCGAAGCGTGCTGGGAGCTCGGGGCCACGGTCGCCGCCGGGCTCATGCCGGACGTCTGACGGGGCGGTACGCCGGGACGGGCGAAAGTGAGGCGGAACACGAAGGCCCCAAGTTGATCTTGAAAACGCCCGCAGCGTAACCTGGTCCCGTCGCCGGGGCGCGCACCCGGTGACACGTCGAACGCCCTGAACGCAGCCCGCCTTCCCTTCAACTGTCGTGCTCGCGTTCAGGGCGTTCCCATAGGTGATGGTATATGCCAAACGGCCGAAATGCGCAGGCCGTCCCATCTCGCCCCGTGGCGCCATGACCTCGCATTATTTTCCGTTGATCACCGGTTTCCGCCGGGTCGTGCCCGAGCTCGTGGACCACGAGCTGCGCACCGTCCGGAACGCCTGCGAACCGGACGCTCCCACCGCTTCCGCGCGGTCACCGATCCCCCGATCGGCACCACCACCGAGCGCCCCGGGACCGAATCTGACCAGCGGCGAACCCGCTCAACGGCATCGTGGCGAACACACTTCCACCGGGCAACGTTCGACCAGGTCAGGGGCCAGAGGTTACGCTTTAAAGGTGAGTGAGGAAACGATCCAACTCGAACTCAACGACTCCGGCGTCTCGGTAGACCTCCCCGAACCCTCACATCCGAGGGATCAGGTTCAGGGCGTCCCCTACAGGCCGGTCGAGTTCCGTGACGACGATCTGCCGTCCGCTTTGGAGCGGTCCGCCAACTGGCTGCGTGAAGCCCAAGCATGGCTGGGTGAACCCGTGGATGTCATTGCCGTCCACCTGGACTACGACGACAGAAAAGGTTCCCCCTACTACGACCTGAAGCTGCTGTGCAACGAAGAAGACCTGGCCGGAGCGCCGGTCGCGTTGCGCAAGCACGAAGCCACGGGCTGACCGGACACGAGAATCATCGGTGGTCCGTTCGAAAACTTCGAACGGACCACCACCGGAAATACCGCCGCACCCGCCGGTTCCCTAGTAGCGCGTGCGGCGGCCCTTCCAGCTGGTCCGACCCCGCAGCACGCGCCAAGCACCGTCGAGCAACACCCCGCCGAACAACGCCCCGGTCACCGGAGCCAACGGGGCCAGCTCGGGATTGGCCCGCATGAACCGTGCGGTGTACGCGTGCGCCGTGCTCTGCGCGACCCAACCCGCGACACCGATCGCGGCGAGTGCGGGACGACGACGCCGCAATCCGGCGAACACCGTCGCCGGCGCCACCACGGACAGGACGACCTGACCGAGACCGCCTCCGACCAGCACCGGCAGCGAGCCCTTCGTGCCCGCCACGAAGCTCTTCCGGAACGAAGCCCACCCCTGGCTGAACGGGTCCATCCCGCTGGTGGTGGCCAGGTCCAGGCCATCGACGACCCGGATGTTTCCACCGTGGTCGCGAACCGTCGTGGCGAGCGCGATGTCCTCGTTGCGCAACGACGACAACGCCGCCCAGCCGCCCACCTTCTCGTAGTGCGACCGCCGAACCATGATGCAGTGGCCGATGGCGAAGGCCTTTCGCCCCCGCCCGTCGGGAGAGGCGTTCTCCGAGATCATTTGCAGTCCCGGCGGCATCAGCAACGGCCACGCCAACGAGCGCCCGCCGCCCGGTCCGCCCGGCGTCGAGACCAGATCGGCATCCACCGACTCGGCGGTCGACAGCAGACGTTCGACCAGCTCTGGGGCCAGCACGGTGTCCGCATCGACGAACAGCAACCACTCGCCGGCCTCGGGCGGTCCGGCGGCCTCGACGCCGACGTGCATCGCGTGCACCTTGCCGCTCCAGCCGGGCGGCGGCTCGTCGACGCGGACGGTCTTCACGCGGTCGTCCCGAGCCGCGTGTTGCCGCACGACGTCGCCGGTCCCATCGGTGGAACCGTCGTCGACGACCACCACCCGCAGACTGGATTCGTCATGCTCGCCATGTGTTTGCGACCGGAGTCCGCTGACGCAGCCGTCGATCACCCCGGCCTCGTCTCGGGCCGGCACGACAGCCGTCACCGTCGGAGGCAACACCGTGTTCTCCGGCGCCTTCCGCAGCGGGACCACCGTCCGCGCCTTCGCGATCGTGCGTGCGCTGCGATACATCACTCCGACAGCCGCCGCACCCAGCAGTGTCCCGGTAAGGCCGACATTTCGTACGATCACGCCTGTCAGGATGCCACGGCACGCCGCCCGCGTCCGCGCTCATCGAGACGAACTGACCACGAACACCTTTGGTACCTGAGCTGTCGTCCCGCGACGATCCAGCTTTTCACTGCGCACCGGCGAACGCCCGTCGAAGGGGCATGACACTCCGCACCACAAGGACGACCCCGCCCAGCCTTCGACGAGCCAGGACAGTTCGGACAATCCGCCCGACTCCCGGGGCGCTCGATGCTGCGGAAGCCTCCTCCGACTCCGCAGTGGTAGTTTCGCTCGATGGCCCGACCGCGAGCACACGACGAGGCCCTGCGCACACGGCTGCTGGAACGGGCAGGTGAACTGCTCAACACCGACGGACCGGAGGGACTGAGCCTGCGGCGCCTCGCCGGGGACGTCAACACCTCCACCACCGCGGTGTACTCCCTGTTCGGCGGCAAGCCCGGGCTGATCCGCGAACTCTACGTGGAGGGTTTCCGACGGCTGGGCGACCGCATGGAACGGGTCGCGTTGAGCAACGACCCGGCTGCGGACCTGACCGCCCTCGGCCACGCCTACCGCGAAAGCGCGCTGGCCAACCACAACTTCTACTCGCTCATGTTCGGCAACGCGGTCCCGAACTTCGCTCCCGACGCCGAGGCCCGCGCCCAGTCCCGCCGCAGCCTGCGCGCCCTGGAGGAAACCGTCCGCCGAGCCATCGAATCCGACGTGTTCACCGGCACCGAGCCGAACGAAGTCGTGTTCGCCGCTTGGGGACTGGTGCACGGCCTGGTGTCGTTGGAACTCAACGGTTCACTGCCGTCCGAAACCCTCTCCGATGAGGAGAGCAGGGCCCGCTACGAACGCGCCCTGCACCGGGGTATGGCGGGTTGGCGACGGCACGGCGACGATCGCGCCGGCCAACTCACCGCGCCGCCGGCCTGATCTGCCAGCCCAATCGGGCGCCGGCCTGATCAACTGCCGACCAGGTCGGGGCCTACCGCCTCATGGGGTCGGTGCCGCCGACGGAAAGCACCCGCTCCCGGCCGATCGCACGGCAACCACTCGGTCGCGTTCCACAGCCGCGCCGAGCGGTTGCCGGAGCTCTCAACGCGCCTTAGACCGTGCCGTACTCGCGATCACCGGCATCACCGAGACCGGGAACGATGAATCCGGACTCGTTCAACCGCTCGTCGATGCTCGCCGTGACCACCCGCACCGGGAGCCCGGATTCCTCCAGCCGCCGAATACCTTCCGGTGCGGCGAGCGTGCAGATCGTGGTCACGTCGGTGGCACCGCGCCCGGTGAGCAGGTTGATCGTGTGCACCATCGATCCACCGGTGGCCAGCATCGGGTCGAGCACGAACACCGGACGGCCGGAGAGGTCGGTGGGCAGCGACTCCATGTACGGCGTCGGCTCGAGCGTCTCCTCGTCCCGCGCCAACCCGACGAATCCCATCTGGGCTTCGGGGATGAGCTTGTGGGCCTGGTCGGCCATGCCCAGACCGGCGCGCAGTACCGGAACCAGCAGCGGCGGATTGGCCAACCGGTACGCCGTCGTGCGGGCCACCGGCGTGTGGATCGGGTCTTCGGCGACCTCCGCATCACGGGTCGCTTCGTAGAGCAGCATGAGCGTCAGTTCTTGCAGGGCCGCGCGGAACTGGGCGCTGTCCGTGCGCGCATCGCGCATCGTGGACAGCCTCGACTTCGTCAGTGGGTGGTCAATGACCCGAACATCCATAAGTGCCCAGAGTAATCGTCGCCCGAACCCTGCTGGCCCGCCCGTGCTTCCGATCCGCCCTTCGGCACTTCATTCGACACCTGTGACCTGGGCCCGCCACCCAAGATCGACGCCTGCGGTCACGCGGGGTGATCGCAGGCGTACCGGAACCGAGCCGGTTCCGCACGACCAACGCGACGCGCGGAACCGACGATCGCGTACACCGCTCACGGGTGCAGGACGACCTTGGTGTAACCCTCGATTCGCTGGTCGAACTTGCTGTAGGCCTCGGGCGCGTCGGACAACGACAGCTCGTGGGAGACGACGAAACTCGGCTTCGCACGGCCCGCCGCGATCAGGTCGCGGAGCTGGCGGTTGTACCGCTTGACGTTGCACTGGCCGGTGCCCATCACCTGGCCCTTCTCGAACATCTTCCCGATCGAGACGAGCAGCTTGCCCTGCTTGGCGTTCTCGTCCTTGCCGCCGGGATCGGCGGGCACGTACAGCCCCGGAACGCCCATCCGCCCGGTCGGCCGCACGGTTTGGATCAACGAGTTGAGCACCACGGCGGGCTCCTCCGAAGTGGCGTCCTCGCCGGTCTGCGCTTGGTATCCGACCGCGTCCACGCCCTTGTCGGTGCCCTCACCGCCGGTCTGCTCCTTGATCTGCTCGGCGGGATCGCCCTTGGTGAAGTCGATCGGGATGCACCCGACCTCCTCGGCCTTCGCCAGCCGCTCGGGGATTCGATCGACGACGAACACCCGTGAAGCGCCGCGCAACATCGCCGAGTAACCCGCCATCAGACCGACCGGGCCCGCCCCGTAAACCGTGCAGGACTCACCCGGCGAGACCTGGGCGAGCTCGCACCCGTGGTAGCCGGTCGGGAAGATGTCGGCCAACATCACGTAATCGGACTCCCGGCTGGAGTCGTCGGGCAGCACCAGGCAGTTGAAGTCCGCGAAGGGAACGCGCAGGTACTCCGCCTGTCCGCCCATGTACGGCCCCATCGACACGTAACCGTAGGCACCGCCTGCGAATCCGGGGTTGACCGTGAGGCAGAAACCCGTGTTGTTGGCCATGCAGTTCTTGCAGAAGCCGCACGCGACGTTGAACGGCATCACCACCCGGTCGCCCCGGTTGAGGCTGGTTACCCCGGACCCGAGCTCCTCGATGATCCCGAGGTTCTCGTGTCCGAACACGATGCCCGGCTCGGCGCCCGTGCGCCCCTCGTACATGTGCAGGTCCGAGCCGCAGATCGCCGTCGAGGTGACCCGCACGATCACATCGTTGGGGTGCTGGATCTCCGGGCGGTCAACATCGCCGACCGTTACCGAGAACGGCTCCTGGTAGACGACTGCCTTCATAACCGATCACCTCCATCACATGGCCATGCCTGCATCCGTTGGCTACCCACCCGCGGCTCGACCCACGCACTCGGCGGACCCCGTTCTGCTCCAGGTGCGCGGGCGGCTCGGGGTGTACCGCTCGGTCCCCACCGCTCGCCGGACCGGAACTCGAAAAAGACGGGCGAACTCCGGTGAGACCGAGTTCAATCGGGTCCACGGACAGCAGCCAACGGCCGGGGCACGCGTGCCCCGGCCGGACCAACCGAAGGAGCGACCGAAGATGACGTCCCCGCAAAGTCCCCCCACCGGCGAGCGCGCCGACCTTCTGGAGAGCCTGGCCGAGCAACGGGAGTTCCTGCGCTTCACCGTCCGCAGGCTCACCGAGGAAGAGGCCACCCGGCCCACCACCACCAGCGCGCTCAACCTTGGTGGGCTGATCAAGCATGTGGCGGACACCGAGCGGGCCTGGACGCACTTCGTCGCGGGACTCCCCTCCCCGATCCGGGACGTCCCGGCCGCGGAGCCGCTCGTGAGCGATCGCCACGATGAGTTCAACCTGCTCGCAGGCGAGACGCTGGCCGGGATGCTCGACGAGTACACCTCGGTCGCCAGGGAAACAGAACGGGTCTTCACCGAGCTCGACGACCTCGACACCCCGCTGCCGCTGCCCGAGGCCCCCTGGTTCCCGCCGGGCGCGGCGTGGTCGCCGCGTCGGATTCTGCTGCACATCATCCGGGAGACCGCGCAGCACGCCGGGCACGCCGACATCCTCCGGGAATCCCTTGACGGCGCCACCACGATGACCGCCGAAGCCCTCGCCGAGTACACCGGCTGATCTCGGAAGCGGGTCCGGTCGCTGAGGACCTCTTCGACCGGGCCCGCTTCGAGCAGGGCCTGAAACACTCCCCAGCGGGACGGGCGGACGATCTCCCGAATCGGCTCTAGACTCCGAGCATGGCCAACCCGCCACCCATACACGAACCCCCGCCACTACCGGTCGATCTCGCCGAGGCGTCCGCGGACGACAGCTCCCTACGACGATTCCTGCACGGGCTCCCCGGCGTCGACCAGGTCGGGCTCGAACAGCGCTCGGCCGGTCTCGCGACCCGGAGCATCAAGAAGTCCGCCAAGACGTGGGCGATCGACACCGCGATCCGGATGGTCGACCTGACCACGCTCGAAGGCGCGGATACCGAAGGCAAGGTCCGCGCGCTCGCCGCCAAGGCCCACCGTCCCGATCCGGAACTGCCGGACACCCCAACGGTCGCCGCGGTGTGCGTGTACCCGGACATGGCTGCCACCGCCGCCGACGCGCTGCGCGGTACCGGTGTGGGCGTGGCCTCGGTCGCGACCGCGTTTCCGTCCGGACGATCGTCCCGGCAGGTCAAGCTGGCCGACGTGGAACTGGCGGTGTCCTCGGGAGCTAGCGAGGTCGACATGGTGATCGACCGGGGCGCGTTCCTGTCCGGCCGGTACGGACAGGTCTTCGACGAGATCCGCGCGGTCAAGCACGCCTGCGGGAGGACGCACCTGAAGGTGATCCTGGAAACCGGTGAGCTCGCCACCTACGACAACGTGCGCCGGGCGTCCTGGCTCGCGCTGCTCGCGGGAGGGGACTTCATCAAGACCTCGACCGGCAAGATCTCTCCCGCGGCCACCCTCCCGGTCACGCACCTGATGTTGCAGGCCGTGCGGGACTGGTACGACCGGACCGGCCGAACTCGCGGGGTCAAGCCCGCGGGCGGCATCCGCACCACCAAGGACGCCATCCGGCACCTCGTCACCGTCAACGAGGTGGCCGGCCCCGACTGGTTGACCCCCGAGCTGTTTCGGTTCGGCGCGTCCAGCCTGCTCAACGACCTGCTGATGCAGCGGCGAACCCAGCTCGACGGGCACTACAGCGGACCCGACTACGTGGCGGTGGACTGACTTGACTTTCTGGGAATACGCCCCCGCGCCGGAGTCGCGGGACCTCGCCAACCTCAAACCCAGCTATCGGATGTTCGTCGACGGCGAGTTCGTCGAAGGTTCGGGGGGTCCGCTCAAGAGCGTCGACCCGGCGACCGAGGAGCAGCTCGCCGAGATCTCCACCGCAAGCAAGTCCGATGTGGACTTCGCGGTGCGGGCCGCGCGGAACGCGTTCGACACCACGTGGGGCTCGATGCCCGGGTCGGAACGGGCCAAGTACCTGTTCCGCATCGCGCGGCTGATCCAGGAGCGCGCCCGCGAACTCGCCGTGCTGGAGACGTTGGACAACGGGAAGCCCATCAAGGAATCCCGTGATGCCGACATCCCCACCGCGGCGGCGCACTTCTTCCACCACGCCGGTTGGGCCGACAAACTGGAACACGCGGGCCACGGGCCCGATCCGCGCCCACTCGGCGTCGCCGGTCAGGTCATCCCGTGGAACTTCCCGCTGCTCATGCTCGCGTGGAAGATCGCACCCGCACTGGCCTGCGGGAACACCGTGGTGCTCAAGCCTGCCGAGACCACACCGCTGAGCGCGTTGGTGTTCGCCGAGATCTGCGCGCAGGCGGGGCTGCCGCCCGGCGTGGTGAACATCGTGCCCGGTGCCGGCGATGTCGGCGCCGAACTCGTCGCCCACCCTGGCGTGGACAAGGTCGCCTTCACCGGTTCCACCGAGGTGGGCAAGCGGATTCAACGCACCCTCGCACGGTCGACCAAGCGGCTGACGCTCGAACTGGGCGGCAAGGCGGCCAACATCGTCTTCGACGACGCGCCGATCGATCAGGCCGTCGAGGGCATCGTCAACGGAATCTTCTTCAACCAGGGCCACGTGTGCTGTGCCGGTTCGCGCCTGTTGGTGCAGGAGTCGATCGCCGACGAGGTGCTGACGAAGCTGCGCGGCCGGGTGGAAGCACTGCGGGTGGGTGATCCGCTCGACAAGAACACCGATGTCGGGGCGGTCAACTCGGCCGCGCAGCTCGACCGGATCACCCGGCTCGCCGAGACCGGCGATGCGGAGGGGGCGAGCCGCTGGACCAGCCCGTGCCCGCTGCCGGAAAAGGGGTTCTTCTTCTCCCCCACCGTGTTCTCCGACGTGGCGCAGTCGATGCGGATCGCCAGGGAGGAGGTCTTCGGGCCAGTGCTGTCGGTCCTGACCTTCCGCACGCCGGACGAGGCGATCAGCAAGGCCAACAACACGCCGTACGGCCTTTCTGCCGGGATCTGGACCGAGAAGGGGTCGCGGATCCTGTGGGCGGCCCAGCAGGTCCGCGCCGGCGTGGTGTGGGCCAACACGTTCAACCGGTTCGATCCAACGGCGCCGTTCGGCGGTTATCAGGAATCAGGTTTCGGCCGCGAGGGCGGTCGCGCGGGGTTGGAGGCCTACCTTGACGTCTGACAGTCGAACTCCGGATCGGGTGACCGTGGCGAAGACCTACAAGCTCTACATCGGTGGCGCGTTCCCCCGTTCGGAATCGGGCCGGGTGTACCCGGTCCACGACGCGGACGGGAAGTTTCTCGCCAACGCGGCGCACGCTTCCCGGAAGGACGCTCGGGACGCGGTTTCGGCCGCCCGCAAGGCTTTCGGCGGTTGGTCCGGGACCACCGCCCACAACCGCGGCCAGGTGCTCTTCCGGGTAGCGGAGGTGTTGGAGGGCCGCCGGGAGCAGTTCGTTTCCGAGGTCGCCGCGGCGGAGGGGATCACCCGCGACCAAGCAAGTTCCATTGTGGACGAATCCATCGACCGCATGGTGTGGTACGCGGGCTGGACGGATAAGCTTCCCGCGGTTCTCGGTTCCTCGAACCCGGTTTCGGGACCGTACTTCTCGTTCAGCGTTCCCGAACCGACCGGCGTGGTCGCGGTTCTCGCGCCGCAGGACTCCGCACTGCTCGGCCTGATCAGCGTGGTCGCACCGGTGCTGGCCGCAGGCAACACCTGCGTGGTCGTCGGCAGCACCGAACGAGCGTTGCCCGCGATCACCTTCGCCGAGGTCCTGGCGACCTCGGACGTGCCCGCGGGCGTGGTCAACCTGCTCACCGGCCGCACCGACGAACTCGGCCCGTCGTTGGCTTCACACGGGGACGTGAACGCCCTGGACCCGACCGGTGCGCCGGATTCGCTGCGCGGCGAACTGGCCGAGTCGGCTGCCGACACGGTCAAACGTGTGCTCGCCGTGCGCGGCGAGCCGGACTGGACCCGCCCGCCGAACATCCAGCGGCTGCGCGCGTTCTCCGAGATCAAAACCGTCTGGCACCCGATCGGCACGTGAGCCGGGAGGGTGGCGGGGTCGGTTCCCGCCACCCTCCGCGCTCCGCCCGAACCCGCCCAGCGGCCTCCACCCCGGTACGGCGACTGTCCGACCACTCCTCCGGGAAACCCGAGCGACATCCGAGTTGGGCAGAACGCACAACGTTGCGCTCTTCGAACGCGCTCTTCCGGAACGCCTCAGCGGATCTGCCAGTCCAGGCGACCGTCCTCGGTCACCGTCGGATGGCTGTGCCCGGCGGGCACCCCTTCCGTCAACGACCGGTAGACATCGGACAACATCGCCGATACGTCCCGCCACTCGGAGCAGACCGCTTGAGTTGCCTCCTGCTCCCACTCCAGCACGCAGCCCTGCAGGGGACCGGGCCGGAGATCGACGACCAGTTCATCGGCGAAGCCATCGCCGGCGATCGGGATCCACGCGGGGTGGAAGCTCGATCCGGCGGAGCCCGCCTGGTAGTCGCAGGCCGGCCGCTCCCACTGGGCCGACCACGTTTTCCGTTGATCGCGCCAGATTTCCAGAGCATCCTGCGCGCCGTAGGGCGTGTAGAACGGGGGCAGCACGTCGGCGAGGACGTTCTCGTCGGTCCCTCCGCAACACGTCCAGAACTCGCGGAGTTCGGCGGGCAGCGACAGACCGAAATCCGATTCCAGTTCAGCCAGATCGGGCGCGGAACCCGGGGTCCGCAACGCCGCGGCGGTGACCGGCGCGTGGTCGCTCAACCAGAGCACAATTCTCGTCCACAGCTCCGTTACCTCCATCCGACCATGATCGTCGCGGCCCCACCGGACGGGTACCGCCAACCGTGATCACACGTTCGACATTCGGCCGGACCGGTCCGAACAGGGAGGCACAATGCCCAGTCCGGCTACGCACGCGGCGCGGATGTCGGCCCACCGCGGTCGGCCGCGGGCTCGGCTCCCGGACCGTCCGAGCGGGGCGACGCTCCCGACTCCGCAACCACCTCACCCTGGGGCCATTCGCCGAACACCGATGCACCGCATGGGCGCCCCGGGTAGTCAATTCGGCCAACCGCGCACTCGCCGGGGAACGCGGAACAGTTCACGCGGTCTTCCGCTTCAAGTCACGTTCGACCGAGTCGATACGGTGACTACCGACCAGAGAGACAGCTGCGGAATCCGAACACGTAGGCTTCGACGACGTCTGGTTCGGCGACCGGAGGTAGAGAGATGGCACAGGACATCGTCCCGATCGAGCTCGGACTTCCGCAGGGCGACGTCGTCACCCTGTGGGCACCGCGCTGGCGCGAGGACGGCGAGGAGTGGGAAGCGTTCCTCGGATTCGAGGACGACCTGTTCACCTTTCCCGACGCCGCGCGGCTCGCCGCGTTCGTCCGGACCGCCGCCGAACACGACCTCGACGATCATCCGGCATGGCAGATGGTGCCGCGCCTCCCGGCGGTCGAGCTGTATCCGGACGACGATCACCAGTTCGATTTGGTCGGCGTCCCCGAACTGGTAGCCGAACCGCCGGACACCTGGACGATCAACGAGCTGGCTGCGATCGTCGAGGTCGCGCGGTCGCTCGCGGACGTCTGCGAACTCGACAAGGTGCACGAGGTACTGGACTCGGCCGACGGTTTCGCCCTGCTCGACGACGGCACGCTCAACTTCTCCGGCAAAGACGGACAGCGCCGCTGGAAGGAGCTGTGCGAGGTGGTGGCCAAGCGCTGGGACGAAGTCCTGGACGCGATCGAATCGGTCACCAAGACCCCGGAGGTGCCGGCCGCGGCACTGGAAACCGCCGAAACGGAGATCGCCGAAACCACCGAATCCGACGAAGGCGTACCCGCCACGTCCGAAGATTCCGACGTGGAGGTCGATGAGGTCGGGGCACTCGAGGAGGAACCGGGCTTCTGGGGCGAGATCGGTATCGATCCGATCCTGATCATCACCTCGCAGGGCGAGTACTACTCGCTGCGCTGCTACCTCGCCGACGATCCGGTGTTCCTCGGCTCGGAAGGGCGCATCGACGTCTTCGGGTCGACGCGCGCACTCGCACGTTTCCTCGCCGACGACGACGCCGTGGCGGACAACGACCTCACCAAGGTCGCCACCTGGCCGAAGGTCGTGGAGAAAGCGGTCGCGGGCGAGCTGGAGATCGAGGTCAGTCCGGAGAACACCTACGTGATCAACGGGTTGGCCGAGGACCTCGCCGAGGGGCCTTCCGAAGTGGACCCGAACCAGCTGGACCTCGCCGAGGAACTTCTCGTCGACGCAGCCCACTGGGCGGACGACGACACCGTGGACGAGGCGCTGCAGCCATCCGAACGCCTCGGTTGGCTGGTCTCGTTCGTTCTCCGGCCGGACCCCAAGCGTCTGCCCCCGAGTGCCCCGTTCGACACCGAGGTCGCCGCCTGGCGGGAACTCGTCGAGAACTTCGAGGACCGGCTGCGCACGCACTGAGCACCCGCACCGGCACCACCGACGGTGCGGTCCGGCCCGGCGAGCCCGTGAACCAGCCCTCGCCGGGCCGGACCCGCTTCGGGATCCGCTCGTGGCCGGCGGCTCGCCCGGGGATGCGCGCCCCGGACGAGCCGCCGGAGAACCGCGTCCCCGATCAGTCCCGCAATGCGGCGAAGCCCGGCTTGATCACGTCGTTGATGATCTCCAGCCGCTCGTCGAAGCTCAGGAACGACGACTTCATCGCATTGACCGTGAACCACTCGACGTCCGCCCAGGTGCACCCGAGCGTCTCGTGCAGAGCGGCGAACTCGCTGGACATCGAACAGTGGCTCATCAAGCGGTTGTCGGTGTTGACCGTGACCCGGAAGCGCAGCCTGGCCAGCAGGCCGATGGGGTGCTCTCCCAGGGACGTGGCCGCACCGGTCTGCAGGTTCGACGAGGGGCACATCTCCAGCGGGATCCGGCGGTCCCGCACGTACGAGGCCAGCCTGCCGAGCTGCACCGATCCGTCGTCGCCGACCTTGATGTCGTCGACGATCCGCACACCGTGCCCGAGCCGTTCGGCACCGCAGTGCTGAATGGCCTCCCATATCGACGGCAGTCCGAACGCCTCACCGGCATGAATGGTGAAGTGCGCGTTCTGCTGGCGCAGGTATTCGAACGCGTCGAGGTTGCGAGTGGGCGGAAATCCGGCTTCCGGCCCGGCGATGTCGAAACCGACCACTTCGAGGTCTCGGTACCGCACGGCGAGTTCGGCGATTTCGGCCGACCTCGCGTTCTGCCGCATCGCGCACAGCAGTGTTCCGATTCGGATACGGTTTCCATCCGCGGCCGCGCGTTGTTCGCCCTCGCGGAATCCCTCCTGTACCGACTGCACGATCTCGTCCAGGGTCAGGCCTCGTTCCTGGAAGAGTTCGGGCGCATACCGGACCTCGGCGTAGACCACACCGTCGGCGGCGAGGTCCTCGGCGCACTCCGCGGCCACCCGCCGCAGCGCAGCACTCGTCTGCATCACGGAAACCGTGTGGGAGAACGTTTCGAGGTAGCGCTCCAGCGAACCGGAGTCCGCCGCGGCTTCGAACCACGCACCCAGCTCATGGGCATCCGTAGCGGGCAGTTGGGAATAGCCGGCCGCTGCGGCGAGATCAATCACCGTTTGCGGACGCAGCCCTCCGTCGAGGTGGTCGTGCAAGAGCACCTTGGGGGCGAGGCGAATCGTGTCCAGGGTCACCGGCGTCGACATGTCACCACGTTACTACTGAATGCCACGAACCCGACTCCGACACGACCGGTCGCAACATCGGCGAATCAAAATCCCGGTGAACGACTATCGACCAACCGGCCGCCGGATCATTCTCCTCGGCTTCGGTCACTCCGCCCGAAAACGAAAACTCACCTGGATGGAGGCAGTTGGTGCTCCTGAACCGTGGGACACCCGCAGTACTGGTCCATTCAGCCGGTCGGTGAACCGCCGAACGGCGGAAGTGGGGTCATCGTAATAACTCTTCGTGTCGGGGGGCGGCTGGGCACGTGAGAAACGACTAGCTAGGCTCCGTTAGTCCTCACCTCCCCTCGACGAAGGACGCCCCTAGCCGTGACCGAGAACATGTCGTTTGACCGCATGCGCAACATGCTCACGCGTGCGGCTGAAATCCGCGAAAGCGAACAACAGCAGATTTTTGACGCACTCGATGAGATCCACGCCCGGATGTCGCCGCTGGAGTCGCTCGGCTCCGTGCGCAAGCGGCTCTCCGAGCTGCCTGACCGCACCGAGGTCAGCGTGCTCGCGGAACGACTCGAGGAAACGCTGTCCAAGCTGGAATCCCAGGACAACGCGATCACCGAGCTCCGCGGCGCCGTCGACGGTCTGTTCGACAAGCTCGCGAAGCCGTTCGCACAGCTCGACGGTCGGCTCGACGGGGTAGCGGGGCGCTTCGACGGCGTCGCCGGCCGGATGGACGGCTTGGAGGACAAGCTCGGCCACATCCACAAGCGGCTCGACGAACTGGGCATCCACCTGGACAAGCAGGACGGCCGCCTGGAGACGCTGCCGGAGACCGTGCACGGGCCCGTGCGGGAGCGCGTCGACGCGTTGGAGACCAGCCTGCGCGGTCGCTTCGCCGAGATAGACGAGGGCGTTCACGAGCACCTCGACGGCACCCGCGAAGCACTGCAGCGTTCGGTCAACGAGTCCACGACCAGCGTCCAGGAGTCCATCAGCGGCGCGGTCACCGGGAGCGGCGACGAGCTGAAGGGCAAGCTCGACGAACTCGCCGAGCGTCCGGCGGTCGATCCGACCGAGCAGCTCAACAAGCTGGCCGCGCGACTCGAACAGCTCACAGACCGGCTGGATTCGGTTTCGGGCCGGCTGGACAACGTCGAGGAGAACGTCAACACCCGCATCGAAACGGTCGAGCAGGGTGTCAGCAGCCGACTGGACAACGTCGAGGAAGGCGTCAAGTCCGGCCTCGGCGAGCTGGGCGGCACGCTGGCCAAGAACCTGTCGCAGATCAGCGGGTCGCTGTCCGAGCGTCCCGACGCCGAAGCCGTCAATTCGTTGGTGCGAGAGGCCAACGAGGAGACCGAGCGGCGGCACGCGGGTCAGCTGGACGAGGCGATGGCAACCTTCGCCGAGCTGATTCTCGGCAGCGGTTCGCCGTCCAGCCCGCCGCCCCCGACGACGTTGCCGCGCCAACAGCGGCGCGGCCGTTCCAAGAGCGCCAAGCGCGATGGGGACAAGGCCGTGGGCAGCGGCGAGGAGCCGGAGGACTTCACGGTCGAAAGCGCCTGACCGACTGCTTCGGGAGCGGCGGCAGCAACCCGCGTGCGGGGGCTGCCGCCGCCGAAGCGGTTCGCGGGTGCGCGGGCCACCACGGGGTGTGCCGCTTCGTTGTCGCGGTGCCCCTGCAGCAAGGGAACCTTTCTGTCACATGTGGAAGAAAGGTTCCCTTGCTGCATCTCCGGCCCCGGCTGCACGACCGGGGCCGGTCCGGGCCCGCGCCCACGCCCGGCACCGGCAACACCGCCCCCGGGTCCGGCCCCGTTCGCGCCCCGGCTCTCAGCCGGCCAGGTCCGGCCGGTAGGTGCCCGGTACGGCGCGGCTGGTGACCGCCATCCGGTTCCAGCCGTTGATCATCGTGATCGCCCACACCAGTGCGGCCAGCTCTTGGCCCCCGAAGTGTTCGGCCGCCGCCGCGTAGACCTCGTCCGGCACGTGCACGGCCGTCACGGCTTCGGCCAGCGCCAGCACGGCACGCTCGCGGTCGGTGAAGAACGGCGTCTCCCGCCAAGCGTGGAGCGTGTGGAGGCGCTGCTCGCTCTCGCCCGCCGCGCGGGCGTCCTTGGAATGCATGTCCAGGCAGTAGGCGCAGCCGTTCAGCTGCGAAACCCGGATCTTGATCAGCTCGTTGAGGGTCGGATCAACCTGTTCGCGCACCTTCGCGTCCAGTTCGCGCATCGCGCGGTAGATCTCCGGGTTCCGTTCGGTGAGAGGAAAACGTTGTTCCACGGGATCGCGCTCCTGTAATCGTCGGATCGATTCGCACCGCGGCCAGCTTCTCGGGATTGACCACGGTGAATATCCGCCGGACACGGCCGTCGACGACGTCGACCGTGATCGCGGATTCGGGAACGCCACCACGCCCCAGCAGGATCCCGGGGTGGCCGTTGAGCCACACGAACCGGTGCTCGCGGCGGGAGAAGAAACCGCGCCGACCGATTCCGGCGAGGAACCGCGCGACCTTCTCCGCCCCGTTGATCGGGTTCAGGGCGGCACGGACCTTGCCGCCGCCATCGCTGCGAAGCGTGACGTCGGGGGCCAGCGACTCCAGCAACGCGCCGATGTCGCCGCTCCGGCAGGCGTGCAGGAAGTGTTCGGTCACGCGCCACTGGGCGCTCCGATCGGTGTCGAACCGCGGCCTGCGCGCCCGCACGTGCTCGCGGGCGCGGTGGGCGAGCTGACGCACGCTCGCCGTGGAGCGCTGCAACTCGTCCGCGATCTGGTCGTACGGATAGTCGAACACCTCTCGAAGCACGAAAACCGCGCGTTCCAGTGGCGACAGCGTCTCCAGGACCACGAGCATCGCCATCGACGCCGATTCGGCGAGCACCGTGGGCTCCGCCGCATCCGGCTCGACCGTCCCGGTCAGCTCGCCGACGAGCGGTTCGGGCAGCCACGGTCCCACGTAGGACTCGCGGCGGGCCCGCGCCGCACGCAGCCGGTTGAGCGCGAGCCGGGTGGCCGTGCGAGCGAGGTAGGCCCCGGGGTCGGTGATGTCCGAACGATCCTCGGCCGACCAGCGCAACCAGGTGTCCTGGACGGTGTCCTCGGCATCGGCGACGCTGCCCAGCATCCGGTAGGCCGCCGCGAAGCACTTGCCGCGGTGGCGGTCGAACTGCACCGCCTGCTCGGTCTCCCCTGCCATGGCATTCGACCTCCGGTCGCGTCGGCGACGTTCCACTCCTGAAGACACGCACCGACCGGAAAACGTGACATCCGGCCACCGCGAGGTCGGCACGCGGGGCGCTCAGGACCGGATCGCATCGAGGACGAGCGGCCCCGCCGGGCCCTCGTCCGCGCCGATCGCGATCGCCTCCGCCAACCCTTCCTCGGCCGCGGGCACGGCCCCGGAGGTGTCGGTGTGCAGTTCCAGCACGGGCTGTCCCGCGGTGACGTGATCGCCCGGCTTGACCAGGCAGCGCACTCCCGCCCCGTGCTGGACGGGGTCCTCCTTGCGGCTGCGGCCGGCACCGAGCCGCCAGGCGGCGATGCCGACGGCGTAGGCATCCAAGCCCGTCACCGTTCCGCTGCTCGAGGCACGGACGATCTCGACGTGTTCGGCTCGCGGCAGTGGTGCGTCCGGATCGCCCCCCTGCGCGCGGATCATCGCGCGCCAGGTGTCGTGGGCACGTCCGGAGGCGAGCACCTCAGCCGGGTCCACTTCGGACAGACCGGATCGGGCGAGCATTTCCCGGGCGAGCGACAGGGTCAGCTCGACGACGTCTCCCGGCCCCCCACCCCGCAGCACTTCGACGGACTCCGCGACCTCGAGGGCGTTGCCCACCGCATGTCCGAGCGGAGCCGACATGTCGGTGATCAGCGCGCTGGTGTTCAGCCCGTTCGCGCCGCCGATCGACACCAACGCGGTGGCGAGCTCGGTCGCCTCCTCTCGGGTCTTCATGAACGCGCCGGAACCGCACTTCACGTCGAGGACCAACGACCGGACGCCCTCGGCGATCTTCTTGCTCATGATCGAGGCCGCGATCAGCGGAATCGACTCCACGGTTCCCGTCACATCCCGCAGCGCGTAGAGCTTGCGGTCGGCAGGCGCGAGCCCACGCGTCGCCGCGCACACGACGGCACCGACCTCGGCGAGCTGGCCGCGGATATGTTCGTCCGACAGCTCCGCCCGCCAACCCGGAATGGACTCCAGCTTGTCCAGAGTTCCACCGGTGTGTCCCAGGCCACGCCCGGACAGTTGCGGAACAGCGGCACCGCAGGCGGCCACCAACGGCGTCAACGGAAGCGTGATCTTGTCCCCTACCCCTCCGGTGGAATGCTTGTCCACGGTCGGCCGCGCCACGTCACCGAGGTCGAGCACCTCGCCGGAGCGCACCATCGCCGCCGTCCAGCGCGCTGTCTCGTCGCTGTCCATACCGCGCAGCAGGACCGCCATCGCGAGGGCCGACATCTGCTCCTCGGCGATCTCACCTCGGGTGTAGGCGTTGATCGTCCAGTCGATCTGCTCGTCGGTGAGTCGTCCACCGTCCCGCTTCGCGCGGATCACGTCGATCGCGGAAAGGGTCATGGGCTCGTCCTCCTGGTTCGAACGAAACTCGGCACGCTCCGAGCGGACCGGTGCTGAACGCCACCGGCAGTGGACGTTTCAGAGCTCGAAAGCATCCGGCAGCACCTCGCGCATCGGCAGCACCCCACGCGGGGTGTCCACCAGGCATTCCGGGCCGCCGAGCTCGTGGAGCACCTGGCGACACCGGCCGCACGGCATCAAGAGTTCTCCCGCGCCGCTGCGACATGCCACGGCGACGAACCGGCCGCCGCCGGTGAGCCGCAGCTGACCCGCCATCGTGCATTCCGCGCACAGGGTCAGCCCGTAGGAACCGTTCTCCACGTTGCAGCCGACGACGACCCGGCCGTCGTCGCACACCGCGGCCGCTCCCACGCGCAGCCCCGAGTACGGGCAGTAGGCGTTCGCGGCGGCCGCTTCGGCGGCTGCCCGCAACTCTTGCCAATCCACAGTGGCCACGACTGCTCCCTCCGAGGGTGGAGTCCACCGGAACACCATGGTTCCGCACCCGGCGGTTCGACGGGTGCGGATCCGGAAACTCGACCGCCCCGGCCGCACTCCGGCGTCGGGGGCGGTCGGCCACTCCACCGACAGGGCCTGATCCACCGACAGGGCCTGACCCACCGACAGGGCCGATACATCGGGGGGGGGACACCCGGAGCGTCACGCGGCGTAGCGACAGGCCGGTCGGCCCGACGGCACCCGAAGCACAGCGTCCACAGTCGCCGCGACGAGTGACGCACGTCATTTCCCCTGGCGGCAGACCATCACGGAGCGATTTCTACATCGATCCACCTGGATGCCCATTCTGTCTGGTCGATCACACAGGAGCACAGGCGAGTAGGCCGGAGCCGGTCGGCGGGTCTAGCATCCGATGCGTCAAGGCCCCAGTTCACGTGGCCGGTGACGGGCGTACACCCCTTCCGGGGACCAACACTCGGGGCCGGTCGCCCCTGTTCGCCAAACGGGGCCGTCATCAGTCCACCAGCGACGTTGGAGGCCTTCCACCATGGCCAGCACCACCGCCTCCGCGGCGGAGGCCCCCCAACGCGAGAGTCTTCCTCGCGCAAAGGGTTCCTTCTACCGCGGTGACCTGGGCATGTGGTCGTGGGTCGCGCACCGCATCACGGGCGTGCTCACTTTCTTCTTCCTGTTCGTGCACGTGCTGGACACAGCACTCGTCCGGGTTTCACCGGAGGCGTACGACACCGTCATCAACACCTACAAGCACCCCCTCATGATCCTGTTCGAGCTCGGCTTGCTCGCAGCGGTCTTGTTCCACGCGTTCAACGGCATCCGGGTGATGCTGGTCGACTTCTGGTCCCAGGGCACGAAGTACCAGCGGCCCATGCTGTGGACCGTGATCGGGCTGTGGCTGGTGCTGATCATCCCGGCCGCTGTCAGCATGATCACCCGGGCCATCACGGAACTGTTCGGGGGGCACTGACCCATGAGCACCACTGAAGCATCACTGGCACTGGACAAGCCGCGCACGCCGTCCCGTCCCGCCGCCCGTCGCAGCAACTTCGAGCTCTACAGCTGGCTGTTCATGCGGTTGTCGGGCGTCGCCTTGCTGTTCCTCGTCCTGGGACACATGTTGATCATGCTGTTCCTCGACGGCGGCGTGCACCGAATCAACTTCGCCTTCGTCGCGGGCCGCTGGGCCTCGCCGTTCTGGCAGTTCTGGGACCTGAGCATGCTCTGGCTGGCCGGACTGCACGGCGGGAACGGCCTGCGTACCGTCATCAACGACTACTCTCGCAAAGACGGCACCCGCTTCTGGCTGAAGGTTCTGCTGTACGTCTCGGTTCTGCTGACGGTGGGTCTGGGCACCTTCGTGCTGTTCACCTTCGACCCGAACATCGGCTGACCGCGACCGCAGGCTCGAGATCCGCCCGACTCGCGCAGCGACGGGCCGGAGATCTCGCCACCAGCCCAAGGAGGCGACCATGCAATTCCACAAGTACGACGTGGTCATCGTCGGCGCCGGCGGCGCCGGGATGCGCGCCGCCATCGAATCGGGCCAGCGCGCCCGTACCGCGGTGCTGACCAAGCTCTACCCCACCCGGTCCCACACCGGCGCGGCACAGGGCGGCATGTGCGCCGCCCTGGCCAACGTCGAGGAGGACAACTGGGAGTGGCACACCTTCGACACCATCAAGGGCGGTGACTACCTGGTCGACCAGGATGCCGCCGAGGTGATGGCGAAGGAAGCCATCGACGCGGTCCTCGACCTCGAGCGGATGGGCCTCCCGTTCAACCGGACGCCGGAAGGCAAGATCGACCAGCGCCGATTCGGCGGTCACACCCGCGACCACGGCAAGGCCCCGGTCCGCCGCGCCTGCTACGCCGCCGACCGCACCGGCCACATGATCCTGCAGACGCTCTACCAGAACTCCATCAAGCACGGCGTGGAGTTCTTCAACGAGTTCTACGTGCTCGACGTCACGATGAGCGAGAACGAGAACGGCGAAGAGGTCTGCACCGGCGCGATCGCCTACGAATTGGCCACCGGCGAGATCCACGTCTTCCAGGCCAAATCCGTCGTGTTCGCCACCGGCGGCTTCGGCAAGGTCTTCAAGACGACCTCGAATGCCCACACCCTCACCGGTGACGGCATGGGCATCGTCTACCGCAAGGGCCTGCCACTGGAGGACATGGAGTTCTACCAGTTCCACCCGACCGGCCTGGCCGGACTCGGCATCCTCATCACCGAGGGCGTCCGAGGTGAGGGCGGCATCCTCCGCAATGCCGACGGCGAGCGGTTCATGGAGCGCTACGCCCCGACGATCAAGGACCTCGCGCCCCGCGACATCGTCGCCCGGTCGATGGCCCTCGAGGTGCTGGAAGGTCGCGGCGCGGGCCCGGAGAAGGATTACGTCTACCTCGACGTGACCCACCTCGGCGAGGAGCTGCTCGAAGCGAAGCTCCCGGACATCATGGAGTTCTCCCGCACCTACCTCGGTGTCGAGCCGACCACCGAACTCGTGCCGGTGTACCCGACCGCGCACTACGCGATGGGCGGCATCCCCACCAACATCACCGGTGAGGTGCTCAACGACAACGAGAACACCGTTCCCGGCCTCTACGCGGCGGGCGAGTGCGCGTGCGTCTCGGTGCACGGTTCCAACCGGCTGGGCACCAACTCGCTGCTGGACATCAACGTCTTCGGTCGTCGGGCGGGCGTCGCGGCCGCCGAGTACGCGCTGTCCCACGACCACATCGAGCTCCCGGAGGAGCCCGCCAAGCTCGTCGAGGGCATGGTCGATCACCTCCGCACCGCGTCCGGTGGTGAGCGGGTCGCCAAGATCCGCACAGAGCTGCAGCAGACCATGGACAACAACGCCTCGGTGTACCGCACCGAGGAGACGCTCAAGACGGCGCTGTCGGACGTGCAGGCCCTCAAGGAGCGCTACGGCCGGATCGCGGTGCACGACAAGGGCAAGCGGTTCAACTCGGACCTGCTCGAGGCGATCGAACTCGGTTTCCTCCTCGACCTGGCCGAGACGCTGGTCAACGCCGCGCTGGCGCGCAAGGAGTCCCGAGGCGGGCACGCCCGCGAGGACTACACCGCTCGGGACGACGTCAACTTCATGCGGCACAGCATGTCGTACAAGCAGTTGCCCGAGACCGAGGACCCGAACGCGCCACTCGGGTTGACGGGATTCACCTCCGACATCCGTCTGGACTACAAGCCCGTCGTCATGACCCGGTACCAGCCGATGGAGCGTAAGTACTGATGACCGCAGCCACCACGAAGCCCAACCAGGACGACAGCGCCAAGGACCTCCCCTCCGACGCGCCGCCGATTCCCGACGACGCCACGATGGTCACCGTCAAGATCCAGCGGTTCAACCCGGAGATCGACGAGGACCTGCACTGGGAGAGCTACCGGATCCCGGTGCTGCCGTCCGACCGGGTGCTCAACCTGCTGCACTACATCAAGTGGTACGTCGACGGAAGCCTGACGTTCCGCCGGTCCTGCGCGCACGGGGTCTGCGGCTCCGACGCGATGCGGATCAACGGGGTCAACCGGTTGGCGTGCAAGGTCCTGATGAAGGACATGCTCACCAAGGGCGGCGAGACCACGCTGACCATCGAGCCGATCAAGGGGCTGCCGGTCCACAAGGACCTCCTGGTCGACATGGAGCCGTTCTTCGAGGCGTACCGGGCGGTTCAGCCCTACCTGGTCACCTCGGGCAACGAGCCGACGCGCGAGCGGATCCAGTCGGTCGCCGAGCGGGAGCGGTTCGACGACACCACCAAGTGCATCCTGTGCGCGGCATGCACCACGTCGTGCCCGGTGTACTGGTCGGAGGGGTCGTACTTCGGTCCTGCCGCGATCGTCAACGCCCACCGGTTCATCTTCGACAGCCGGGACGAGGCTGCCGAGGAGCGGCTGGACATCCTCAACGACATCGACGGTGTGTGGCGTTGCCGCACGACCTTCAACTGCACGGATGCGTGCCCGCGTGGCATTCAGGTCACCAAGGCGATCCAGGAGGTCAAGCGGGCCCTGATGTTCCGCCGCCGCTGAGGCCGCCGCGACGGGATTCGGACCGGGCGCTGTCCGGATCCGGCACTGATCCGCAGTGTTCGCCCGGCTCCAACACTGCGGTTCGCAGGCTCGGCCGAGCCCGTCCGCACGAGATCGGCGTCCACCGTCCGGGTGGGCGCCGATCTCGTTTTCACGGCGCGCTTCCGCCGTTCAGGATCGTGCTGCTCGGTATCCACGCCACCCGAGGTAGCCGATGATCGTCCCGAGGACCAGGGACACGACAGCGATCACGAGGTGCACGATCAAGTAAGAAGTCGGGGAACCCGCTTCCCACGATCGTTCGCTCATCCAGATGTTTCGGGCGAAGGTCGGCCAGAGGAACCAGGACCAGACGCCGAACGCGAGCAGGAACAGGGAAACAGGGCGAGAGAGTGTCACAGCTCCAGTATCGATGATGCCGAGAAGCCGCCGCCTCCGGCACTTTCCGCCCGCGGCACCGCGATGTTCGCTAACCTACTCGTGTGCCTGTGGGAGCTGCTCGCGTGGTCGAATCCGAACAACACCATCCAACTCCGAACAGATCGACCCCCGCAGCGGCGCGTCGGCGCGCCCGGTCTCCGATCATCGCCTCCGCCCTGATCGCCGCGATCACGTTGGGCCCGCTGTCCAGCTCGGTTCCGGCAGCCGCGCAGGCGCCCCGGCAACCACCGCCACCGGCTCGTTGCCCGAACGCCGTGCTGCCGCCCCCGCCCGTCGACACTTCCGAGGTCCCGGCTCCCGGCGTGCCGAGCCCGAAGCCACTTCCCGTGCCGGACGAGCCCGTCGGCGGAGCGATGCTCGCGGGCTGCGACCTGCTCACCGCACCCTCGGCGGCCGCACCACCCGCCGAGGTCACCGCCCGCTCCTGGCTGATCGCCGACCTCGAAAACGGGCAGGTCCTCGCGGCGAAGCAGCCGCACGGACGATTCCGCCCCGCTTCGACGATCAAGCTGCTCACCTCACTGGTGACCATCCGGGAACTCGACATGTCCGAGACCCTCGTGGCCACTCAGGCCGATGCGAACCAGGAAGGCAGCCGGGTCGGTCTGGAACCCGGCGTGACCTACACCGTCGAGCAGGTACTGACCGGTCTCCTGCTGCAGTCCGGCAACGACGCCGCGCACGCGCTCGCGATGAAGCTGGGCGGAGCCGAGGCCATGGTCGCCGAGATGAACGAGCTCGCCGTCGAACTGGGCGCGCTCGACACCCGCGCCGCGACACCGTCCGGTTTGGACGGTCCGGGGATGAGCACCTCCGCCTACGACCTGGCGGTGATCTTCCGGGCCGCCATGCGCACCCCCGAATTCACCAAGGCGATCAGCACCGAGAACACCGTGCTTCCCGGCCCACCAGGGCAGCCGCCGCTCCAGGTCTGGAACGACAACCGCGTGCTGCTGAACTACCCGGGCGCCCTCGGTGGCAAGACCGGCTTCACCGACGACGCCCGCCACACCTACGTTGCCGCGGCCGAACGCGACGGCCGTCGTCTGGTCGCCGTGCTGCTGCGCGGGGAGAACCAGCCGGTCCGGCTTTCGAAGCAGGCCATGGGACTGCTGGACTACGGCTTCGGCGGCGCGCTGAGCGAGCCGGTCGGGTCACTGGTGGCCGAGTCGCCCTCGCCGAGTGAACAGCAACCGCGGGCAGGAGCCACTGATGGCGTGCAACCCGCGCAGGCGAGCGGCCAGTCATCGATGTTCGGCACCGTGGGCGGGCCGTTGGTCGTGCTCACCATCGCCACGATCATGATCTTGGGTGCGCTGACGGTACGGCAGCGCCGGATGCGGCTGGCGGCCGCTGCGCGACGCAGCCGCGAGGACCGTTCCGACGAGCACGCCTGACCGCTCGCCGCGCGTCAGCGCCGCCTGCTGCGGCGCCAGTACCCCCAGCCCGCGAGGAAGGCACCCGCACCGAGCAGTCCGGCCCCCACGCCACTGCCCGAGCGCTCCCGCACCACCGGCCGGATCACGGCGGGCGGCGGCGGTTGCGGAGGCAGCAGCCGCTCGTTCTCCCGTGCCGACGCGGTCCAGGCGGTCACGAACAGCAGGAACCTCGACGCCAGGTAGGCGAACACGAGCAGCCCCAGGATCGGGCCGAACGCGGCAGCTGCCGGAGAGCCCGTGACGCTGTTCAGGTAGACGAACCCGGCCTGCTTGAGCACTTCGAACCCGACCGCCGCGAACAGCGCGCCCCACACCGCGCTGCGCACCGTCACGGGAGTGCGGGGCAACCGGGCGAGCACCCACAGGAACACGAGCCAGCTCGCCGCCAGCGAGAGCACAATCGCCAGCACGCGCAGCAGGACCGCGGCGAACACGGTCCGCTCCACCCCGGCGAGACCGAGCAGCAGCCTGCCGACGCCCCCACCGAGCGCACTGAGGCCGAACGAGATCGCCAGCGCGGCACCCAGGCCGAGCAGCGACAGGAAATCGGAGGCCATCCGCTTGAGCATGGGTGGACTCGTGGGCGCTTGGCTCCACTGGGCGGTCAGCGCTTCGCGCAGGTTGGTCATCCACCCCAGGCCGGAGTACAGCGCGACGAGCAGACCGATGATCCCGACCGCGCCGGCCTGGCTGATCGCCTGGTCCACGACGGTCTGCAGCAGTGCGCTCATCTCGCGGTTGGGGACCGCGCTGGTGATGGACGCGCGCAGCTGGTCCAGCAGGTCGGGATTTCCGGCGAGCACGAACCCGGCCACCGAGAACGCGATCATCAGGAGCGGGACGAGCGCCAGCACGCTGAAGTAGGTGATGGCGGCGGCGTAGTAGTCGCCGTACTGGCTCTGGTAGCGACCGGCCGCACGGATGAGCCGGTCGAGCCAGTGGTGATCCCGCCGCAACCGGTCGAGCTGGCTCGGTTTGGCAGTCCGAACGTCCACATCGCGCGCCGCCTGGCTGCGATCGACCACGCTCACCTCCACCCACCGCCTGATCAGACGTCGTGGGGCAGGCTACCTTCCACCGGTCGGGCTACCCGGCAGGCGGCAAAAAGCCCACTCGATCGAAGGTCTTACGGATGGTGGGCGCGGCGACCTCCCGCGCGTGTTCGGCCCCGCGGCGCAGGATCTTGTCGAGTTCCGCGGGATCATCGAGGTAACCGCGGACGCGCTCCTGGAACGGCGTGACGAAGTCTTGTACGACCTGTCCGAGGTCCTTCTTCAGGTCGCCGTACCCCTTGCCGTCGTAGGCGGCCTCGAGTTCGTCGATGCCCTGGTCCGCGAGCGCGGAGTAGATGGACAGCAGGTTGCTGATGCCGGGCTTGTTCTCCGCGTCGTAGCGGATCTCGCGCTCGGTGTCGGTCACCGCCGAACGGATCTTCTTGGCCGAGCGCTTCGGTTCCTCCATCAGCTCGATCACCCCGGCCGGCACCGACTTGCTCATCTTCGCGGTCGGGTCCTGCAGGTCCTGGATCTTCGCGGTGCTCCGCGGGATGTGCGGGGCCGGCACGGTGAATGTGTCACCGAAGCGCGTGTTGAACCGCTGCGCGAGGTTCCGGGTGAGTTCGAGGTGTTGCCGCTGGTCCTCGCCCACCGGGACGGCATCGGCCTGGTAGAGCAGGATGTCGGCGGCCATCAGCACCGGATAGGTGAACAGGCCCACCCCGACGTGCTCGGCATCCTGACGAGCGGACTTGTCCTTGAACTGCGTCATGCGGCCGGCCTCGCCGAAACCGGCCTGGCACTCCAGGATCCAGCTGAGCTGGGTGTGCTCCGGAACGTGGCTCTGCACGAACAAGGTCGAGCGTTCGGGGTCGATGCCCAGTGCGAGCAGCTGCGCCGCCGACACGCGAGTGCGTTGCCGGAGCTGTTCCGGGTCCTGGGCGACGGTGACCGCGTGCAGGTCCACGACGCAGTAGAAGGCGTCGTAATCCTCCTGCATGACCAGCCACTCCCGCAGCGCACCCAGGTAGTTGCCGAGGTGGAAGGAGTCCGCGGTGGGCTGGATACCCGAGAACACCCGCGACCGCGCCGCAGGCCTTTCGGTGGTGGGATTCTCGCTGCTCACGTTGTCAATTCTCGCAAGACCCGAGCGGGGGCCGATACCGGGCTCCCGGCCACCGCGGTCACCACCGTCGGCAGCAGCCGGTTCCGGCAGGCCTGATCAGCTCTTGCGCTGGTTCTCCGGTTGGACTTCGATCTTCTTCCGGCGGAAGACACCGGCGACCATGCCGATGACCCCCAACCCCACGGCGGTGAGCCCGACGGGGGTGTTCAGCGCCTCGAAAGGGCTGTCCTGCACCACTGCTTGCCGGGTCGACGATGCGGTCGCGCTGCCGGTGGACACCACGCCGATCCCTACGGCCAATCCCACGACGAGCATGGAAACCCGCGACAAAATGCGAGCTTTTCGGCTACGCACGAGCGTTGCCTCCCTTGACGGAAAACCCGTTGACCACAGACGCCGAACCTTGTTCGGCCCGTGGCGGACAGTACCGATCACACGTAAACGGATTCGTCGCACTGCGTGAAGCCGCCACGACGGGAAGATCATATTTATCCCCGAGGGGGCTACGAATCCGGGTGGCCCGAACACCATCCGTGATTTTGATACCCCTGGGCACGGGACGAACCGACGCGACCGACGGTTCGTCCCGCACACTCGATCCCGATCAATGTGTCGGTCGACACACCTTACAAGATCAACCGGACTCGGCAGGACATTTCGGTCCATTCGCCGAAAGCGCGCCTCGTCCGACAACGATTCTCGATTCTTCGAGAACGCGATCGAGGCGCTTTCCGGCCGAGAAGGCGAACACGACTCCGCTCAACCGGCCTCGCCGACGCCCAATTGGATGCGTCCCACCCGCTCGTAGGTCGTCGCCCGCTGACGAGCCGACCGCCCCGCCTTGGCCGCCAGTGCGTGGAGCTGCTCGATCGTCCGCTCCGACCCGTGTTCGGAACCGGCCATCCGGCTGATCGTCTCCTCCATGAGCGTGCCGCCCAGGTCGTTGGCGCCACCGCGCAACACTCCGGCAGTGCCCTCGTCACCGAGCTTCACCCAGGAGCACTGCACGTTGTCGATGCGGCCGTGCAGCAGGACGCGGGCCATCGCGTGGACCGCGCGGTTGTCCCGCCACGTCGGCCCCGGCCTCGCCAGCCCCGCCAGGTAGATCGGCGCGTTGCGGTGCACGAACGGCAACGGCACGAACTCGGTGAAGCCGGTGACCCCGTGCTCGAACGCCTCGTCCTGCACGCCCGCGAGCGTGCGGAGATGCCCCAGCCAGTGCTCCGGCGTATCGACGTGCCCGTACATCATCGTCGACGACGACGAGATGCCCAGCCGGTGCGCCGTACGCACGACCTCGATCCACTCGGACGCGGGCAGCTTGCCCTTGGTGAGCACCCACCGGACGTCGTCGTCGAGGATTTCGGCCGCAGTCCCGGGAATGGTGTCCAAGCCGGCGTCCCGGAGTTCGGTCAACCAGTCGGCGATGCTCACGCCCGCCTTCGCCGCCGCGCTCACCACCTCCATCGGACTGAAGGCGTGCACGTGCATCTCCGGGATGCGGGCCTTGACCGCCCGGACGAGGTCCGCGTACCCGCTGACCGGCAACCGCGGGTCGATACCGCCCTGCATGCACACCTCGGTGGCGCCCAGCCGCCAGGCCTCCTCCGCCCGGTCGGCCACCTCCTCGGGGGCGAGCCGGTAGGCGTCGGTGTCGCGCTCCCGCTGCGCGAAGGCGCAGAACCGGCATCCGACGTAGCAGATGTTCGAGAAGTTGATGTTCCGGTTCACCACGTAGGTGATGTCCGGACCGACCGCTTCGCGGCGCAGCTCGTCGGCGATGCCCGCGAGCGTGTCCATCGCGGACCCGTCGCAGGTCATCAGAGCCATCGCCGCTTCGGTGTGCTCCGGGGCCAGCAACGCGGCCGGGTTCTCCCCTGCGAGTCGGAGCCCCTCGCGGACATCGGAGTCGAGCCGCTCCGGCGCGCTGCCCGTCGGGAGCTGCTCGCGCAGCTCGTCCCAGTCCCCGTAGACGGTGTCGAAGTCGCCGCGACGGTCTCCCGTACGGCCCTCGGTGTCGATGCTGGTGTGCAGGTCGGTGCGCCCGACCGACTCGAAACCGCCGTCGGGCTCCTGCCACGGGCGGCCGACGATCTCGGCTTCCGGTTCGGCCAACCCGTTCGAAGCCGCGAGTTCGGCCACGTGCACCGCGACGCGGGGATCCAGCCACTGGGTGCTGTCCCCGGCCAATCCGGCACGCACGTATCGCGGATACGCCGTCAGGCGTTCGCGGAGCTCGAAACCACCCGACCGGGTCTGCTCGGACAGGTCATCGATCTGCGGCCAGGGGCGCTCCGGGTTGACGTGATCCGGCGTGACCGGCGATACGCCGCCCCAGTCGTCGATACCGGCGCGCAGCATCAGCAGGTGTTCAGTTCCGACGAGGTTCGGCGGAGCCTGCACGCTGACGCCCGAGGGCATCAACAACCTCGCCACCGCGATTGTCGCCGCCAAGTCCTGCAGATCCGCGTCCGGCATACCGCGCATGGCCGTGTCCGGTTTGGCGCGGAAGTTCTGCACGATGACTTCCTGCAGGTGGCCGTACTGGCGAGCGCTCGAACGCAGCGCGAGCAACGATTCGGCACGTTCGGTCTTGTTCTCGCCGATGCCGATGAGGACACCGCTGGTGAACGGGACCGCGACCCGGCCCGCATCGGCGAGTACTCGAAGACGGACGGCGGGTTCCTTGTCCGGGCTCGCGTAGTGCGGCTGCCCGGGCTCGTTCCACAACCGCTCCGAGGTCGTCTCCAGCATCATGCCCATGCTCGGCGCGACCGGTTTCAACCTGGTGAGCTCGGACCAGCTGAGCACGCCGGGATTCAGGTGCGGCAGCAGGCCGGTCTCCTCCAACACCGCGATGGCGCAGGAGCGCACGTAGTCGATCGTGGACGAGTAGCCGCGCGCCTCGAGCCATTCGGCAGCCGCGGGCCAACGCTCCTCCGGGCGGTCGCCCAGGGTGAACAACGCCTCCTTGCAGCCCGCCGCCGCGCCCTGCCTGGCGATGTCGAGCACCTCTTCGCGCTCCAGGAACGGAGCGGACACCCGGTGCGGAACGGTCGCGAACGTGCAGTAATGGCACCGATCGCGGCACAACCTGGTCAGCGGGACGAAGACCTTGCGGCTGTAGGTGACCACGCCTTCGCGCCCCTCTGCCAGCAGGTGCGCGTCCCTGCTGCGTCCGGCCGCTTCGAGGAGCGAATCCAGATCGTCGTCGCGCGCGTGCAGCAGGACGGTGGCTTCGGTCGCGTCCAGTGACGCGCCATCCCGCGCACGGCGCAGAGCGCGGCGCATCGCCGACGCGTTGGGGGCTGGTTCTGGCTGTGGAACTTCGAGATCAACCGACACTCCCCGACTCTAAGCGCTGATTTCGCCGTGGGGCGATGCGCAACGGCACAGCTGACCTGTGTTGACAGCCGAACACCCGACGAGTCACCGTCCGAAACCTCCCGAACTACTCCCGTCCGGGTGAAATTCGCGGGTGGACGAACCTGCCTACCGGGACATCTGTCCGACCGGAATCCCCGCACTTTCCGTGTGAGCGCCGGTGAAACGCTCCCGAGAGCACCTGGCCGGACCGTCGACGCCCCACCGCTCACCAGGCAACTCGCGTTCTTCGTCGCTACGGTCGATTCGATCGTGAGGACGGACCGACACACCGCGGTCCAACTCGGAGCCCGCTGCGAAAGCAGAGGACGGACGGATGAGCACGATGGCCTCTTCGGAAACGTTCATCATCGTCGGCGCCGGAATGACGGGCGCCAACACCGCGCAAGCGCTGCGCGAGCAGGGGTTCGACGGACGGATCCTGCTCATCGGCGAGGAACCCCACCTCCCCTACGAGCGCCCACCGCTGTCCAAGGGCTACCTGATGGGACAAGCCGAGCGCGCCAGCGCGTTCGTCCACGAGGAGTCCTGGTATTCCGAGAACGAGATCGAGCTGCAGCTGGAGCAGCACGCCACCCGGCTCACGCCTTCGACCCACCACCTCGAACTCTCGGGCGGAACCCAGCTGGAGTACGACAAGTTGCTGCTGGCAACCGGCGCCACCCCGCGCAAGCTGGCCCTCCCGGGCTCCGACGCGGCCGGGGTGCGCTGCCTGCGGAGCATCGACGACTCCGAACGACTGAAGGAGAGCCTCACACCCGGCTCCCGGCTGGTGGTGATCGGGGCCGGCTGGATCGGCCTGGAGGTCGCCGCCGCCGCCCGAACCGCCGGGACCGAGGTGACGGTGGTGGAGACCGACGCGCTCCCGCTGCTGCGCGTACTCGGGCCGGAGGTCGCGCGGACCTTCGCCCAGCTGCACGAGGAACGAGGAGTCGACTTCCGGTTCGAGACGACCGTCGAATCGATCCGTTCCGAGAACGGAGCCGTCACCGGGGTGCTGCTCTCCGACGGATCGGAGGTGGCGGCCGATACGGTGCTGGTCGCCGTCGGGGTCGAACCCAACACCGCGCTCGCGCACGACGGACTGCTCGATGTGTCCAACGGAGTCGTCGTCGACTCCGCACTGCGCACCAGTGATCCGGATGTCTTCGCGGCGGGAGACGTGGCCAACACCTGGCATCCGTTGCTGGACCGGCGGATCCGGGTCGAGCACTGGGCGAACGCGCTCAAGCAACCCGCGACCGCGGCGGCCTCGATGCTCGGCAACGACGCCGCCTACGATGAGCTGCCGTACTTCTTCACCGATCAGTACGACCTCGGCATGGAGTACGTGGGTTACGTCGACCCGGGATATTACGACCGAGTGGTGATCCGGGGTGATGCCGACCGACGCGAATTCGTGGCGTTCTGGCTGAAGGACGATCGCGTGCTGGCCGGGATGAACGTCAACGTCTGGGACGTCACCGACCCGATCAAGACGCTGATCCGTTCGGGGGCGAAGGTGGATGCGGGGCGGCTGGCCGACGCCGGTCAACCACTGGATCGGCTCACCGGCGGCTGACCACCGCTCTCGGCCCGCAACCGGAGTCCGCAACGGACGCTCGGGCGGAACAGCGGGATTTCGGCCGGGACGACCGCGAGAATAACGCCGGGTCCACAACGGACTCGTGCCCCGGCGGTCCGGCCTAGCCGGCCGCCGACCCCGATTCCGTTCCCGGCCGCACCCAGCCACGGCGCTCGCCCTCTCCGATCAATTCCCTGGCGGCGGCCCACAGCGGTGCCGACCCGTCGCCGATGACGGCTTTGCGCGCACGCACGGTGTCGGCCGTGGTGCCGGGAGTCCGGCCACGTACCACCGCGGTCCATCCAGTTCAGCAGCAGCGGCTGCAGGCGGTCCGTGGCCTTCGCGAACCGCGCCTCCGGCGTCCGACGGGCTTCGAACTCGTCCCACAACTCCCGGAACTCACCGGCCTGGTCCTCGGGCAGCAGGCCGAAGATCCGGTCGGCGGCGGCCTCTTCCCGCGCTTGCTGACCTGTCCGGCCCTCGTCGTCGTAAAGCGGCGTGTCACCCGCGTAGATCTCGATGAGGTCGTGCAGGACGACGAGCTTCGTCGTGCGGGCGACGTCGATCGGTTCGTCGGCGTATTCGGCGAGCACCGGCACCATCAGAGCCAGGTTCCAGGAGTGTTCCGCGTCGTTCTCCCTGCGCTGCTCGGCCGCCAGCGGCGACTGCCGCAGGATCGTCTTGAGCTTGTCGACCTCGATCAGGAATCCGAACTGTGCCCGCAGCCTGGCGGGAAGGACCTCCGGGAGCGGGTTCCGTTCGGCCAGGGGTTCTCCGTCGATGTTCACGAGGCCATACCGTCGCAGTGCCGGACTGCGCGGAACAATCAAATTTTCGCCTCGGCGAGTTTCGCTCCTGCCCGGCGATGCCGTCGGGGCGTAGCGGAGCGACACGGCGGGACGACACGTCGGTGGGCAGGCGTCAGAGACCCTCGATGAGAGCCAGCACGCGGTCGGGGCCTTCCGCCATGACGTTGTGCGTGGTGTCCCAGGAGTGCACTGTGAACTCCTTGTCGGCACGTGCCCGAGCCGTCATACCGGCCATCGGCGACGGGCCTGGCCAGTCCGTCGCCTCGACGTAGTGCTTCTCCGTCACCCGACGCCACGCTCCGGTCAGCTTCGAGGCTTGCATCAAGGTGGCCATCGGATGCGGACGAGCTCGCTCGTCGAAGAAGGCAAGCGGGTCGACAAAGGCTCCGGTGCGGGCCGAGCCGCTGACGTACCAAGCATGCTCTTCATCGTTGGTCATGGACCAGCACGAGTCACCGTCCTCGGGAACCAGCGCATCGAGATACACAAGCGCTCGGACTCGATCGGGCTCGGCATCGGCGACACCACTGATGATGCTGCCGCCGTAGCTGTGGCCGACAAGGACCGCGTCTTTGGCCTGCTCCGCCTCAACCGGCACGGCTCGCAACGCGTCGACCGCCTGGGCGACGTGGTCATCCAGGGTGATCACCTTTTCCGGCAACGCGGCGTCGGGATCCAGGCCTAGCGGGGTGACCGCAACGGCGGTGTGCCCGGCTCTCTCCAGCGCTTCGACCAGCGGGTCGTACCACCAACCGCCGTGATTCGCGCCGGGCACAAGCAGGTACAAGGTCATGGCAGAGTCCCTCCAACGCGGTCTGCGGAATTCTGGCACCCCACACCGACAGAGCGACCGCCCAAAGAGCCGGCGGTTACGGGAACCGCGGTCGGAAGCTGAGAAGTCACACCACGTCGAACGTCACCGTGACCGGTGCGTGGTCCGACCATCGCTTGTCGTAGCTCGGGGCCTTCTCCACGTAGGCGTCGACGCAACGACTCGCCAGGCCGGGCGTTGTGCACACGTAGTCGATCCGCCAGCCGGAATCGTTGTCGAAGGCTTTGCCCCGGTAGGACCACCACGAGTACGGCCCCGGCCCTTCGGGGTGCACCCGGCGAAGGGCGTCGACGTAGCCGACCTCGTCGAAGACCCGGCTCAGCCATTCGCGCTCTTCGGGCAGGAACCCGGCCGATTTCCGGTTGGCCTTCCAGTTCTTGAGGTCGTCCTCGCGGTGGGCGATGTTCCAGTCACCGCACACGAGCGCTTCCTTGCCTTCCGCCTCGGCTCGCGAGCGCAACTCCACCAGGTACGGCAGGAACTCCTTCATGAAGCGTTCCTTCTCGTCCTGCTTGGGAGTTCCCGCATCGCCGCTGGGCAGGTAGAGGCTGCCGACGATCAATCCCGGCAGCTCGACCTCGGCGTACCGGCCGCTCTCGTCGAACTCGGCCGACCCGAAGCCGATCCGGGTGGCGGATGGCTCGGCGCGACTGTAGACGGCCACGCCGCTGCGCCCCTTGATCGAGCTGGGCGCGAGCAGCGTGTGCCAGCCCTCCGGCGCGCGGGCGGCGGTGGGCAGCTGCTCGGCCTCCGCTCGGGTCTCCTGCATGCAGATCACGTCGGCTCCGGTACCCGCGAGCCATTCCAGGAAGCCCTTCTTCGCGGCGGCACGCAGCCCGTTGACGTTCACGGTCGACACAGTCAGCACGCGGCAGAGCGTAACCAGCGGCATGTCGATCTCCGTGGCTCCCCCGACCAGCGGACATGGGTTTGACACGCGGCCGCCGAATTGACCACGAGCACCGATTCGTGTCGGATGGCACCTCGTGTCCACGCCTCCGCGGCGGGCACACCTGCCCACCCGGCAGGTTGCCCACCCGGACGCGGGATCATGTTCCACCTGGGTGCGGCGAGCGCGTGCCCATCGAGGCGAGACCCGCCCACACACGCCGAACGACCAGCAGCACGAGAGGAAAAAGTTGATCATTCAGCTTTCTTTCCATCCGAATGGTGTTCGACCCTCGCCCATCCGGCCCACCGATCGTTTAGACTCCGCCGCGGACAACGGAGCGTGTGTTGACGACGACTACGGGTCAGCAAGAGTGATCGGCATGACGCAGGAGGCCACGAAGTGACCACGGATGGTGCCGCAGTCGGCGGCCCCACCGCTCGTCGACTGGTGCTGGGCAGTCAGCTGCGCAGGCTCCGCGAATCCCGGGGCATCACGCGGGAGGACGCGGGCTACGCGATCCGCGGCTCCGGCTCGAAGATCAGCCGGCTCGAACTGGGACGTGTCGGGTTCAAGGAACGCGATGTCGCGGATCTGCTGACCCTCTACGGCGTCACCGACGAGACCGAACGCCAGTCCTTCCTCGACATGGTCCGGCAGTCGAACCAACCCGGCTGGTGGCACCGCTACAACGACCTGGTTCCCAGCTGGTTCCAGGACTACGTCGGCCTGGAGGAATCCGCGTCCCGGATCCAGACCTACGAGATTCAGTTCGTGCCCGGGCTGCTGCAGACCGAGCGCTACGCCCGCTCGATCGCCAGCCAGGGCAGGCCCGAGGCGCAGGACGACGAGGTCGAGCGCCGGGTCCGGTTGCGGATGCAGCGGCAGAAGCTCTTCTCCCAGTCGAAGGCCCCGCGCCTGTGGGCCGTGATCGACGAGGCGGTGCTCCACCGGCCGATCGGCGGTCACGACGTCCTGCGCGAGCAGATCGACCATCTGCTGGAAGTCACCAGACTGCCCACAGTTTCGCTCCAGGTTCTGCCGCTGGAACTGGGACGTTCCTCCGCCGAGGGGGCGTTCACCATTCTCCGGTTCGCCGAACCGGAGATCCCCGACATCGTCTACCTGGAGCACCTCTGCGGGGCGCTCTACCTGGACAAGCCGGAAGAGGTCGAGCTCTACAGCAAGGTCAGCCACCGGCTGGCCGTCGATGCCCTCACTCCCGAAGCGACCAGGCGAACCCTGACCGAGGCTCGCCAACGGCTGTAGCTCAGCTCGGGCACCGCGAAGCGGCCCGGCCGGCGCACACACCCACCCGGCACGCCCGCCCACCGCCGCGCACACCCACCACCACGCACGCCCACCGCCACGCACGCTCGGACGACCTCGCACCCACCGGGCCCGACACCAGCGTGAATCCGCCACTGGTGCGGAACGGGCGCCATACGGTCAGCTCCTGTTCGGCGAACCGTGATCGAATCGTGGCCTTCGACTTGGAAACTGTCCGAGGGCATGTTCCGGCCGATCAGCCCTCCTGCGCCGGAACGTGCAGTTCAGGCAGTCACGCAGGGCCACCATCCGCATGATTCGGACGAACGGTCCTCCAGCGAGGCGTTTTCGACTTGATCAGGGCCAACGGATCTCGACACCACTGTTCGGACCAAGCCGCGAACACCACGTTCCGCCAACAGCACGCGCACAAGCACAAGCGAATGCACGTGCATTCACGCTTGCATTGACCCGTGTTATGTTGCTTGCACGTCCGGGTGCACGTGCATCGGGACGTTGCAACAACAAGTCGGGGAAGGCTGGGGTTTCAATGCCTGAGATCCAGAACGGGATGTCCGCACTGCAGCTGTCAGGCGCGACGTGGCGGAAGAGCAGGTACAGCGGCGCGGTGGGCAACTGCGTCGAGGTGGCATCGCTGATGGACGGCGAGATCGCCGTGCGCAACTCGCGGTACCCCGACGGTCCGGCCCTGATCTACACCCGAGACGAGATGGCCGCGTTCCTCAGCAGTGCGAAGGACGGCGAGTTCGACGACATGGTCGTCTGAGCTTCCCGCACCACTGCTCGACAGGAAACCCAATCGCGCACAACCCCGGTGGCGTCATGAACGAGATTACCGACGGACTGCAAACCCTGATCGCCCGCGACTTCCAGTTCGCGCACCCCCGTGACTCCGAAGGCGGCCTCATCGCCGTGGTCGGCATCCGCGCGCACCACGGCGTCATCGACATCGTGCAGCTCTACGGCGAGGACGACGCCGACGCGGCCCGCGTCCCGGCCGACGAGCCCGATGTTCTGTTCCCCCGCACGGTGCTGTGGCGCACCACGGGCACCTCGCGTGAGGCCATCGCCGCGATGCTCGAACTGGCGGACCCCGTCGTCGACGAGATCAACTCGCAGGCCAGGGGGTGCTGGGTGCCCACCCACGCCGGACGCTCCAGCTGGCTGGCCGCTTCGGCCTGATGAGCGAGGAGCGGCAGACGAGAGTCCACAACGGACTCCGCGTCCTGCCGCCCCGGTCGCCGGTTCCGGACGGACAGACCGCGCGACCTCGGCGGATCATCGAACACGCCGCCGAGCGGTGAAGTGACCGGGGCCACGGGCACCCCCAGAAAGCCCGCGGCCCCAGCACGGATGTTCCCCGACGCTGCATTCGCCGAGCTTCCGGCTCGCAGTCGCCCTGCCGCCAGAGAACACGAACTTCGTTCATCATATTTAGCCGATCGGCACGCTGAGGTCAAAGCGTGACCGATCATGACGCGTCCGCCAGAATTCCGTTCCCGACCATGGCGATCCACAAGGGCTGCCCGGACCGAGGGCGTGACCGTCCGAAACGGACCTCCCCAGCCGCCTTGCTCCTCTGGCGAACGTTCGTCGGCACGCTCGTGCACGCAATCCGCCGGCACCGACAGCGCCGTGCCAACAGAACAGTGCCCCGGCAACAGCGGCCCTGGCCGCTGTTCCCGGGGCACTGAATTCGCCGTCAGCCCTTCGTGGTGGCCCTAGTGGCCGCCGACGAGCTCGCCGGTGAGTCGTCCGTGCATGGTGGCGCTGCCCTCGTTCAGGCCGATGATCTCCACCGACTTGCCGCGGTCCTGGTACTTGGTGGTGATGGCGTCGAGCGCTGCCACCGTGGAGGCGTCCCAGATGTGCGCGTCGGTGAGGTCGATGATCACCGTGTCCGGGTCACCGGAGTAGTCGAACTGGTAGACGAGGTCGTTGCTGGAGGCGAAGAACAGTTCGCCGGTGACCGCGTAGACGACCTGGGTGCCGTCCGGGTCGGTGATCGCGGTGACGTCGACGAGGTGGGCCACCCGCCGGGCGAAGATGACCATCGCGGTGATGCTGCCCACCACGACGCCGATGGCGAGATTGTCGGTGGCCACGACGATGCCCACGGTCACGAGCATGACGGTGGTTTCCCCGGTCGGCATCCGCTTGAGCGTGTTCGGGGCGATGCTGTGCCAGTCGAAGGTGCCGAAGGCCACCAGCACCATGACCGCCACCAGCGCCGCCATCGGAATGTCCGAGACGACCGGGCCGAAGGCGATGCACAGGATCATCAGGAACACACCGGCCAGGAACGTCGACAGCCGGGTGCGCGCCCCGCTGGTCTTCACGTTGATCATGGTCTGGCCGATCATCGCGCAACCGCCCATGCCGCCGAAGCAACCGGTGACCACGTTGGCGATGCCCTGTCCGATGGATTCACGGGTCTTGTTCGAATGCGTGTCGGTGATGTCGTCGACCAGCTTCGCGGTCATCAGCGACTCCATCAGCCCGACCAGGGCAAAGGCGAACGCGTAGGGCGCGATCGTGCTCAGCGTGTCGAGGGTGAACGGCACCTCGGGCAGGCCGGGAACCGGCAACGACGACGGCAGCGAGCCCTTGTCCCCGACGGTCGGGACCGCCACGCCCGCGGCGACGGTCAGCGAGGTCAGCGCCACGATCGAGACCAGCGGGGCCGGGATGACCTTGGTGATCCGGGGAAAGAACACCATGACCAGGAGTCCGACCGCGAACAGCGGATACACCGCCCACGGCACGCCGACCAGCTCGGGCACCTGGGCCATGAAGATCATGATCGCCAGCGCGTTGACAAAGCCGACCATCACGCTGCGCGGCACGAACCGCATCAGCTTGGCAACGCCCAGCGAACCGAGCACGACCTGGATCAGGCCACCCAGAATCACCGCCGCGACCAGGTAGCCGAGGCCGTGCTCGCGAGCGAGCGGGGCGACCACCAGAGCCATCGCCCCGGTCGCCGCGGAGATCATCGCGGCACGACCACCCACGATCGAGATCACCACGGCCATCGTGAAGGACGCGAACAGCCCCACGCTCGGATCGACACCGGCGATAATGGAAAACGAGATCGCTTCGGGGATGAGCGCCAGCGCGACGACGAGACCCGCGAGGATCTCGGTGCGCGCGACCTTGGGCGAGAGCCACGCCGGCCGGTTGCCGCGCAGCCGCGCAGGCGGCAGCGAAGAGGAAAAAGACACGAAACAACCTGACATGCTCGGGCGCCGCAGGACGGCGCGACGTGATCGCCGCATCGGCGCGGCGGAAGGCACAGTGGAATCGGGACGCTCCCGTCCCGAAGCGCCGTCAGCGGTGACGGCGAACTGGCTGGGTCAGGTCACAACATCCTGCTCGGCATCCGCATGGATCGCTCCTCGGCTCGCGATTCGGCCGGGGGCGTCGGTGACCCCGGTGGGCCACGGCGCGCTCGCCGCGACCAACCGCAACTCTTCCCTTACGTTAAACGAGACCTTCGCTGTGCACCCAACCCGCAGCGACGAATGAGTGCGGGATCACTCCCAGGCTCGCCCGCACCGGCGACTGCGGCGCCAAGGCAACCTGCCGCGGGCGGACACCAACCGAGAACACGCCCGGTGGATCGTGCGGCCGGTTCGCCGAGAACGCTCAGCGCGAAGGCGAACGCGTGGTGTCGAGGTGGGCGCGGAGCGTGTCGGCGAACTCCTCGGCAATGCGCAGTTTGGCCCGCAGGTCCTCGCAGCGCTGCTCGGCGGTCTCGCTGAACTCGGTCAACCGGGCGACCGGATCAGCCACCTCGGGACTCCCCTGCACCGGGTCGAGGATGGCCAGCAGGTCGCGCATCTCGTCCAACTGGAAACCCAGCGGCTTCATCCGCTTGATCAGGTGCAGCCGATCCACGTCCGGTTCGGTGTAGAGCCGGAAACCACCCTGGCTGCGCGCGCTGGGCACCACCAGCCCGACTTCCTCGTAATACCGGATGGTGCGCAGGGACAGCCCAGTGCGCTCGGCCACCTCGCCGATCTGCATCCGCTCGCCCACACCGAATCCTTTCTTCGCCCCGACCCCCACCGTAATGGACGAGCGTCCCGTCGCTGCACGCCCGCTGGGAGGGCTACGGGCGTGACCACGGCACGTGACGCACCACCGGCCCGCCCAGTCCTCGTCGGCAGACAGACATCCGGGCGGTTGCCCGGCGAGCTCCACCGCTCACCGGGCAACCGCCCCAGTTCGATTCGCCGCTACCGGCGCTCGGTCAGGGAGTGGCTCGACGAAGAACGAGGAAACTCCCGGCCGCCGCGACAGCGGCGAGCAGGGCAGGCCAACCGACGGCCAGGCCGAGCGGGCTCTGCTCCGCGAACCAGCTCCCGACGACCGCCCACTTGTGCTGCCAGGTCACGAGGATGCCCGCGCCGCCGAAGACCACCAACGATCCGAGGGTCAGCGCGTACACCCCGTTCGCGCCCCATCGCTTGGAGATCGAACCGATGAACAGGCCGAGGAAAGCCACCGCCATCATCGGGGTCATGTAGCTGAGGATCTGCAGCAGTGGGTTGTCCTGCCGCAGAAACGGCACGCCGAAGAACGTCAGTCGGACGCCCCAGCCGCCGGTGGCGCTCTCCACGAGGCCGAGCAGGTAGATCATGGTCGCGAAGACGGCGGACTGCACGACGGCCAGCGCCGAGGTCGCCGCGTAGAAGGTTCGGCGGGTGACGCTCAACCCCATGGTGAACGGGAGGTACTCCCGAACCGCGACCAGGAAGGCGATGAACACGAAAACGTAGACGGTGACGAGCCCGCCGGTGGTGTTCGCGCCTTCATCACCCTCGATCAGCGAGAAGATGACCACGTTGATGCCGAACGAGGTCGCGAGGATGAGCCAGGGCAACGCCAGTGAGCTGAACCAGCAGAACAGTTGGATCCGGGCGACGTTGACGATCCGATTCATGACGAGAGCTCCTTCGCGGTGGCGCCGTCCTCGATCGGCGTGGTCGTGTGCACGATGAGCTGTTGCAACGAGACCGGCTCGAGAGCCAGACCGAGCGAGCTCGCGCGTTCCTGCTCGGATGCGGAGAACACGCCCCGAACCGTCACGCGGGCGGTGTTGCCGAGCTGCTCGCGACGGAGTAGCCGGTGGGCGGCGGTGAACTCGTCGGCCGCCGCGGCGGGCCCGCTCACCGTCACGGCTCCACCACGGAGGCGCTCCGAATCGTCGTCGATCAGGACGCGGCCCCGGTCGAGCACCACGACGTGTTCGATGAGGTCGCTGGCCTCGTCGATCAGGTGGGTGGACAGGACCACGGTGCGCGGGTTCTCCGCGTAGTCGGCCAGCAGCCGGTCGTAGAACAACTGCCGGGCGACCGCGTCCAGCCCCAGGTACGGCTCATCGAAGAACGTCAGGGGTGCGCGCGATGCGAGGCCGATGATGACGCCCAGCGCGGAGAGCATGCCGCGCGAGAGCTTCTTGACGGGTTTGGCGGTGGGTAGCTGGAAGTCCTCGATCAGCGACCGCGCGAAGTCCTCGTCCCAATTCGGGTGGAGTAACCGCGCGGAACGGAGGACCTGACGCACCTTCATCGCATCCGGGTACTTCTGGCTCTCCTTGATGAAGCAGACGCGGGAGAGCACCGAAGCGTTCTCCCGGGGCTGCTCGCCGAAGACCTCGACCGCACCGGAACCGGGGAACTCCTGGCCGGTGAGGATCTGCATCAGGGTGGTCTTGCCCGCTCCGTTGCGGCCGAGCAGGCCGGTGATCGTGTTCTCCTCGATGGCGAATCCGACCTGATCCAGCGCGGTGGTGTCACCGAACCGCCTGGACACGTCATGAACGCGGACAACAGCACTCATGCCGGCTCCCCCCAGTTCTCGATCATGCTCTTGATCTCCTCCGTACTCATTCCGAGCTTGTGCGCCTCGCGCATCAGCGGTCGCAGGTACTCGTGCGCGAACTGCTCGCGATGCTTGTTCTGGAGCTTGGCGCGCGCCCCGGCGGCGATGAACATCCCGATGCCCCTCCGCTTGTAGAGAATCCCGTCGGCGACCAGCTGGTTGATGCCCTTCGCGGCGGTCGCCGGGTTGATGCGGTGGAACGCGGCCAGCTCGTTGGTCGAGGGAACCTGCTGCTCCTCCTCCATCGTGCCGTCGACGATCGAGTTCTCGATCTGCTCCGCGATCTGCAGGAACAGTGGTCGCCCCTCGTCCATCACGACGCCGCCTCCGGCCCCGGATCAGGCATCCACGCCGTGTGGTGCTGCCGTGCACACCCCCGACGGGAGCACGGAAGCCGACCAAACCGGCTCGTTGGTTCATTAGTCATGTAACTAACCATGCAACCAAAGAGGCGTGGAAGTCAACCGGCGTCCGATCGCGGCCACTCGAGTGACGCGGGCAACCCGACTCGCCCGAAACGCGTGAAACAGGCGGCGCCCCACCGATCACATTGGGGCCTGGGGACTCAGCACATCGCGGTCGCCGTCCGCCCGAGGAGGGCGAACGGTGTACCCGAACACACGGAGGTCAGGTTTGTCCGCATCGAAACGACGTCTGCGCCCGGCCCGCACCCTCGCGGTCGCTTCCGGAGCGCTCCTCGCGATGGGAACGATCTTCGCCGGAGTCGGCTCCGCCAGCACGCAGGACGGCCCGTCGACGATGGCCGAGCCGTGCCAGGAAGGCTGGGTCTGCGTCTGGGACCAGTCGAACGGGCAGGGCAACCGCGTCGACTTCTACCAATGCGCCCTGGAAGACGTGCGTGCGCACGGCCTCGACCGCGTCGGGTCGTACATCAACAACCAGTACGACGGCACCGTCACCACGTTCAGCGGGCCGGATTCCTCCGACCCGAGCGGCCCGTGGTCCGAGCAGTACACCTCGACGGCCTTCGACATGAGCAGCCACGACCGCGGCCACCTCACCTACGGCGTCCAGGTCTGCTGATCAGGACTCTCGGGCGGTGACGCGAACCGCCCCGCCCGGGGCTCGCGGAAGTGTGATCCCGTCGGCGCAATGCCGACCGGATCACACTTCCTCCACGGCGTCCCATACCTTTTTGGACAGTGCGACTCGAACACCGAGCACACTTCGGATCGGTTGGGGCGCACCAGTTTCAGCAGCAACACCGTTGCGCCGTCGATACTCGATCAAGGGACGGTAGCCGCGAAGGCTAGGCCACCTCCCGATGAACACACACCGTCTGTCCAATTTGGATGTGACAGAAGGGCAGGTTGGCGGCGCGGAGTGCACTCGCGGCTGGACCGGGCACCACGCGCGGTACGAACAAGCCGGAGTGGCAACATCCTGCGCCCGGAAGCGGAGAATCACCGAAGGCCGGGCACTGGCGCTATCGGGCCGGAAAGCAGAAAGCCCGCAGCCACTGGTCAGTTTCTGCGGGCTCGCGAATTCGAACCATCGTCGAACCGGTGCGCGATGCTGGGATTGAACCAGCGACCTCTACCGTGTCAAGGTAGCGCTCTCCCACTGAGCTAATCGCGCCGGGCCGCCCGTAAGCGGCTGCGGACAAGAATACCGCAGGCCCGATCACGCTCGTGCACCCCCTCGCCCCTCACACCTCGCGCTCGAAGGTCACCAGCATGCCCTCGACTCCGCCGGGCCCGAAGCGTCCCTTGACGTCGGCTCCGGTGATCGACTTGAGCCGCCAGCCCTTCGCCGCGTGCTCGTTGAGCAGTTTTTCGAGCTTCTCACCGGACATCTTGCCGCCGAAGAGCTTCTCCCTGATCTCGACGACCTTGTACTCGTACGACATCACGCCTCCTGCGCCACGCGTCTCGTGCACATCCAGTCTTCCGAACCGATCTCGCCCCCGCCACCCGCGAACAGCGGCACCGGACACGAAAAACGCCACTCCCACTCCGAATTCGGAGCGAAAGTGGCGTTCGTGCCGCGGAGAAGATTCAGCGGTTGGCCATCTTCTTCTGCAGGTTCTCGTCCAGCGACGCCAGGAACTCCTGCGTCGTCTGGTAACCCTGGTCGCCGCCGACCAGCATCGCGAGGTCCTTGGTCATCTTGCCGCTTTCGACTGTCTCGATGACGACCTTCTCCAGTGCGTCGGCGAAACCGACGACGTCGGGGGTCGAGTCGAGCTTGCCGCGCTGCTGCAGACCACGCGTCCACGCGAAGATGGAGGCGATCGGGTTGGTGGAGGTGGGCTTGCCCTCCTGGTGCTGGCGGTAGTGCCGGGTGACCGTGCCGTGCGCGGCCTCGGCCTCGACCTTGCCGTCCTCGGTCATCAGCACCGAGGTCATGAGGCCGAGCGAACCGTAGCCCTGCGCCACGGTGTCGGACTGCACGTCACCGTCGTAGTTCTTGCAGGACCAGACGTAGCCGCCTTCCCACTTCATCGCGGTGGCGACCATGTCGTCGATGAGCCGGTGCTCGTAGGTCAGGCCCTTGGCCTCGAAGTCGGCCTTGAACTCGTTCTCGTAGACCTCTTCGAACACGTCCTTGAACATGCCGTCGTAGGACTTGAGGATCGTGTTCTTGGTGGACATGTACACCGGGTAGTTGCGCTCCAGTCCGTAGCGGAACGAGGCCCGCGCGAACTCTTCGATGGAGCGCTTGTAGTTGTACATGGCCATTGCCACGCCGCCCTCGGTCGGGAACTGCGCGACCTCGTGCTGGACCGGCTCGGAGCCGTCCTCAGGCGTGTAGGTGATGGTGACCGTGCCCGGACCGGGAACCTTGAAGTCCGTGGCCTTGTACTGGTCACCGTGCGCGTGACGGCCGATGACGATCGGCTTCGTCCACGTCGGGACGTAGCGCGGAATGTTGGAGATGACGATCGGCTCACGGAAGATGACGCCGCCGAGGATGTTGCGGATGGTGCCGTTCGGGCTCCGCCACATCTTCTTCAGGTCGAATTCTTCTACTCGAGCCTCGTCGGGGGTGATGGTGGCGCACTTCACGCCGACGCCGTGCTTGGCGATGGCGTTGGCCGCGTCCACGGTCACCTGGTCGTTGGTGGCATCCCGGTGCTCGATGCCGAGATCGTAGTAATCGAGGTTGATGTCCAGGTAGGGGTGGATCAGCTTGTCCTTGATGAAGGACCAGATGATCCTGGTCATCTCGTCGCCGTCGAGTTCGGCGACCGTTCCCTGAACCTTGATCTTACCCATGTGGCGGGGTGCTCCTCTCGCGAGAATGCAAGCGGTACAAGCGTACTGCTATCAGTCTGGATTGTGCCGCCCACCCACTCGTTCCAACAGGCCCCAGTGAAAAAACCCCTCTTGATTCGTCGGCCGAGTTCTGGGCGACGGCGGCCCCGGCGAGGCCCGTATCGCTGCGCGCGGGTGCGGTGGAGCCCGCCCCACACCCTCAGCGTCCCCCGATAGGCTCACTCCGCGCAGGTGGATCTTGGAGCGGACGGCTCGCCCACCGCGTCGGGAGTGCGGGCCGGACCGGTCCGAGCGGCGAAGGAGAGGGGCCAATGGCCACGGGACCGACACACGCCATAAGTGGGCTCGCCGCTTGGGCGGCGGTGACCTCACTGGCGGGCTCCCACACGATAGGTCAGCTCTCGCCCAAGACCTGGGTGGTCGGGGCGACGCTGGCCTCCGGCGCCGCGCTGCTCCCGGACATCGACCACCCCAAATCCACCGTGGCGAGCACCTTCGGCGGCATCTCGCGCGGCTTCTCCGCCGCGATCAGCGGACTGAGCGGCTTCATGTACCGGCTTACCCGCACCAAGCGGGACAGCGACCGCGAAGGCACGCACCGCGGGTTCACCCACACGGTGGTTTTCGCGATCATCGCCGGTCTCCTCACGACCGCGATCGTGCAGAGCAGCAGCGGGACCGCGCTGGGCATCCTGATGTTCACCTTCGCCGGTCTGGCCGTGCGCGGCATCATGCACACCTGGTGCCCGCGCAAGGACGCGGTGCTGATCACCGTGGCCTCGCTCGTGCTGACCGTCGCGTGTTGGATGTGGGCGGGCGACCAGCCCACCGACGCCGCCGCGTTCGGGGTGGCCGTGATGATCGGCTGCGTGGCGCACTTCATCGGCGACGCGATCACCGAGCAGGGCTGCCCGATGTTGTGGCCGATTCCGCTGGGCGGCAAGACGTGGTTCCCGGTGGCCCCGCCCAAACCGATGCGGATCACAACCGGCGGGCGGGTCGAGATGATGCTCATCGGGCCCGGTCTGACGCTGGCAGCCGTGTTCCTCAGCGCCGCGGTGCTCTACCGGGTCGGTGCCGCTCCGTGGCTGCACGAACTGGACCTGCCGCCCGCCGTCATGGAATGGATCATCCCGGATTCCGCACCGATCCCGCCTGACGGCTGAGCGACGCGGAGAAAACCGCCCGATCGGGACCCGGGGCAGATCCACTACCTCTAGGCTCGCTGGTCGACACCGAGGAACGGTGCCGAGTTGAACCCCGGAGGGAACATGCGAGCCCGAAAGCTCTTTGTCGGTGTGGCACTGGTGCTGCTTGCCGGACTTTCCGCGTGTGGCGAGGTGCAGGAGGCACAGGAGGGCGTGCAGCAGGCCAAGGACCGCGTCGACCAGGCCCAACAGGGCCTCGACAACGCATCCGCCTGCACGAAGGCCCTGGAGGTCACCAGCTTTACCCCGGACTTCTCGGACGTGGAGAAGGCCAAGGCAGATTCGCAGGCCAAGATCGACGAGATCTCGGGATTGGCCGAACAAACCGCCGATCAGACCCTCCAGGAGAACCTCGTGGCGGTCCAGCGGTCCCTCGAAAAGGTCACGGCGGGCGAAGTGACGATGCAGAACAGCCTGGATTGGACCCAGCAACACCTCGACAAGACCTCGGAGGTGGCTTTGACCTGCGGAAAAATGGTGGAGTAGGCGGCGGGCCAGCCGGATTCACCTCGAAAGTGCCTGACTCGCCTGCTGCATGACGTGCGCTGCGTCACCTAGCCTTGGGCTGCGGAGGTGATGGGGATGAAGGCAACAATCGGCGACCAACTGCACGTGCACAGCCGGACTGTCGAAGAAGCCGACCGCACCGGCGTGATCCTCGAGGTCCGCGGCGAAGATGGGGCCCCGCCGTATCTGGTCCGCTTCGCTGACGGACACGAAGGGCTCGTCTACCCCGGCGGGGACTGCGTGGTCGAAGAACAGCGCAAACCGCAGGGAGCTTGAGTCCGATGGGCGGGCCGATCCGGTCCGCCCATCCTTCGCGCCCGTCCTACTCGGCCGGTCTTCTCGGCCGGTCTTCTCGGCCGGTCTTCTCGGTCGCCGATCGGCACCGGGCGCGTCCGGCGCACCGCTCGGCTCGTCCCGGCCCGCACCGTTCACCGGTCGCACCGGATGGTCGGACTCGCGGCGAACCCCGTCTCTCGTGACCTGCGGTGATCGGCTGCGGCCCCGGCGTGGTGGGATAGGGGCGAAGCTGAACTGGTTTCCACCACATGGTCAGATGTCACACTGATCGTCAACCCAACTCGCCTGTTCTTTAGGGTGAATCAAGGGTCAGATCGTGTGACAAGGAGGCGGTGACGTGCTGCGAGAAGATCGGGAATCGAACCCCCTCGCCGATCTTTCGGCGCTGCTCGGCGGTTCCGCCGGCGTTTCCGTAGCGCTGCCGCCCGGAGAACTGCTCGCCGAGCAATCCACCCGAATCGACGGCGACGCCCCGAAGCCGCTGTGCTGGATCAGCGACGAGCCCCCGCCCGCCCAGCTGATCGCCGCGCTCCGCGCCGACCGGAACTCGGGGCTCTGGCCACTGCTGCTCTGCGACGACAACGAGGTCTACGGCGAACGCTGCACCGTCGGGGTCGTGCCGCCCGAACCCCGGGAGCACATCGACCGCTGGAACGCCGCCGACGTCATGACCCGGATCTGGGACGGACTCTGCCGATCCGACGACGGCATCGAACCCGCCTACGACCTCGACTCGCTCGAACCGTTCCGGGACGTCTGCCCCGGCCTCACCCGTCCGGGCAACCTGCTCGCGGACCCCGACATCCTGGCCAACCAGCAGACGCACCGGTTCATCGATCACGAAACCCGGCTCGCGCTCGTCCCCGCGCAGCACGGGGCCGACGTCCTAGCGGTGCTCGGCTGGTCCGGGGCGGCCAACCACGTGTCCCGCACAGCCGGCTTGTCGGCGATGCTGCGCAGCTGGGAGAACAGGTTCGGCGCGCGGCTGCTGCGGCTCGGGCCCGACAGGGTCGACGTGAGCGTGTCCGCGCCCCCGCAAGAGGCGGAACACGCGCGGGCCGTCGCCGCCGAGCACTGGGCGTTCTGCCCGGATCGGATCATGCAGGAGTCCGGCAGCCTCATCGACCACGCGAACGAGATCCGCGGCCGCCGTACCTGGTCGTTCTGGTGGGATTGAGCGGCAGCGCTAGACCGACTCACCGGTGATCGTCACGGAGACCGCCGCGATCAGCAGGCCGAGTCCTCCGAAGAGAAGCACGTCGACGACCCGGCTGCGCACACCCAGCATGCCCACCCGGTCCTCGGGCAGCATGGCGCGGAGCAGCGCGGCCAGCATCAGCGCACCGCCGATCAGGACCGTGCCCTCCCGCCAGTGCCGCATGCCGACCCACACCAAGCCGCTCAGCACCACGAACGCCACCAGCACGAACGGCACGTGCACGGACATGCGCGATCCACCCGCGGATCGCTCGCTCATGTCGCTCCTCCTCGAAGCTCGTCGCCACCCGTTCGCCGAGGTCCGGAACGGACGAGACCTCGTGGGGTCAGCGGCTCTCGGCTGCTTCCACGACGTTGGTGACCAGCATGGCGCGGGTCATCGGGCCGACGCCGCCCGGGTTAGGCGACAGGTGCCCGGCGACCTCGGCGACGTCCGGATGCACGTCACCGGTGAGCCCGTCCTCGGTGCGGGAGACACCGACGTCGAGCACCGCGGCTCCTGGCCGGACCATCTCCGGCGTGATGAGGTGCGACTTGCCCGCGGCCGCGACGATGACGTCCGCATCGGACAGCTCGCCCGCCAGGTCCCGGGTTCCGGTGTGGCAGAGGGTGACGGTGGCGTTCTCGCTGCGGCGGGTGAGCAGCAGGCCGAGCGAACGCCCCACGGTGATCCCGCGGCCCACGACCGCGACCTTCGCACCGTTGAGCGGCACGTCGTAGCGGCGCAGCAGTTCGACGATGCCGCGCGGCGTGCACGGCAGCGGGGCCGGTTCGCCGAGCACCAGTCGCCCGAGGCTGACCGGATGCAACCCATCGGCGTCCTTCGCCGGGTCGATGCGCTCCAGCAACGGACCCGCGTCGAGCTGGTCCGGCAGCGGCAGCTGCACGATGTAGCCGGTGCACGCCGGGTCGGCGTTGAGCTCGTCGAGCGTCTTCTCCAGGTCGGCCTGGGTCGCGTCGGCGGGCAGGTCCCGGCGAATCGAGTTGATGCCGACCTTGGCGCAGTCGTTGTGCTTGCCGCGCACGTACGAGTGCGACCCGGGATCGTCCCCGACCAGCACGGTGGCCAGTCCAGGAGTGTGGCCCTGCTCAACGAGCCGGGCGACCCGAGGCTTCAGCTCCTCGTAGATCGCGTCTTTGGTGGCCTTGCCATCCAGAATCGTCGCACTCACAGCTGCTTATCGTGGCAGATCCGACGAACGGCGTCCCGGCCGGTCCGGCAATGACGCCACGATCACCGCCAGGCAGGTGAACCCGATGCCTGCCAGCGTCGACACCTCGATCCGGGTTCCCGGCACGGGAACGATCAGATCGAGCAACAGCGCACCGATGAGCTGCCCCGCGATCATCCCCATGCTCAGCACCAGCACGCCGGTGTAGCGCACGAGCGCGGCAGCCCCTCCGATGACGAAGATGCCCAGCGCACCGCCGATGTAGAGCCACGGTTCGGTGGGGAAGCCGGAGGGCACCCCGGCCACCGCGGCCTTGACCGCGAAGGCCACGACGAGGGCCACCGTGCCGACCGCGAAGTTCAGCGTCGACGCCGACAGCGTCGAGCCTGCGGCGTGCTGGACCCTGCCGTTGACGGCCTGCTGCCAGGCCATCAGCACACCGGCCACCACGGGCAGCAGCACCAGCCCGCTCGGGTTCGCACCGCGCAGCTCGGCAGCTACCGCCATCGCCACGGCACCGACGGCGATCACGGCACCGAGCACGCGCGGCACGGTCATCCGCTGCGGACCACCAGGTCCCAGTCCGTACCGGTCCACGACCAGGCCGTTGGCCACCTGCCCCGCGACGACTCCGACGGTGAACAGCGCCACGCCCAGTGCTCCGGCGGCGGCGCCCTGGCTGAACACGAGGTAGGCACCGGAGAGCCCGCCGACGCAGTGCCACCAGCGCAGTCCGGCCCCGGACCGGACCTCGGTGGCGATCCGCCGCATCCCCCGCCTGCCGGACGAGCTGAACGCCGTGCCCAGCAACAGGATGAGCAGCCCCAGGCCGAACGAGATCACCGCCGCCGCCAGCGCGTCGTCGAGCCGGGTTCCGAGGGTCCCGTTGATTCGGGACTGCACCGCCAGCACGACGCCCACCGCCGATGCGGCGAGCAACCCGACCACTCGTTGCGGAGTGGGGGCGACGTTCTGCGGCGGAACGGATGTCTCGGTAGTCACGTGGCGACAGTCTCCTCGCCGAGCGGCGCCGAAAGCGAGCCACGAAGGCTGTGATGTGCCGCAAAGAACACGGCGACCATGGTGAGCCCGGCCGAGGCGGCGGCAACGGCGGCAGGACCCGCGATGTCGAGCAGCCACCCCGCAAGCGGCGACGCGAGCGCGCCTCCGGCAGTGGTGGCGCTGGTCCACCAGCCGAAGGCCTCGGCGCGGCGGCGACCGGGAGCCAGCTCGGCGAGCCGTGAGTTGGCCGCGGCCAACGTCGGAGCGATCGCCATGCCGCCGATCAACAGGAGCATTCCGACCAGCCACGGCGAGGCGGGATCGGCGATCGGCGGCAGGGACGGAACGAGGACGACGAAGCCGAGGACCACCATCGCCGCGCGCGGCCAGAGCCGCGGCGGCCCCACCCGCGCGCCGGCCAGCAGCCCACCCAGCAGCGAACCGCTCGCCCACACCGCCGCCAGCACGCCGGCCAACTGCGGGGCGGCGAGTTCGCGCGCCCACCCGACGATGAGCAGGTCCGTCGCGATGACCCCGGCGATCAGGGTGGTGCCGAATCCGAGCACGGGCACGAACCCGGGCACGGTGAACAGCGAATCGCCGGGGATGCGTCCCCGCCCGTGCCCGCTCCCCGGTGGTCGACTCAGCCCGGCCCGCCACAACGCAATGCCCAGCAGAGACGGGCCGATTACGGACCACAGGCCGCACAGGGCGCTCGCCCACACCGGACCGAAGAAGGCGACGACGAAGGCGAAGAGCATGGGCCCGGCCACGAAGACCAGCTCCTGCATGGTCGCCTCGATCGCGTAGGCCGCCTCGCGCGCCGGACCTTCGGCGATTCGCGACCAGCTGGCTCGAGTGATCTGACCGACGGGTGGAAAGGAGAGCCCGGTGAGCGAGGCCACCGGCAGCGCGAGCCACCACCACGATGCGGGAAGGAACCCGCCCGGCATGGTCAGCAGGGTGATCGCGCCGAGCCCGAACGCGAATCCGATACCGGTCACGACCAGGAGCTTCGGGCCGGAACGACGATCGGCTGCGCGGCCGCGCAGCGGGCCCGCCACCGCCTGTCCCACCGTGAGCGCCCCGGCCACGGCACCCGCCGTGGCGTACGAGCCGGACCAGTCGACGACCAGAAACGTCAACACGATCGGGAGGGCGGGTACGTGCAGGCGCGCGATCAGGGCGAAGCTCACCAGCTCGATGGCGTGCGGGATGTCACCGAGCAAGCGATAGGGACGGAGCACGACGTCACACTCTGCCCGCACGCACGCGCGTAGAGCCACCGGATTTCACCGCGCACGAGATTTTCGAGCGGTGATTCGCACACGCCCGGCGCGCGAGCTGGAATCCCACCTGGTGGTGTGATGTTCTCACGGCCCGGGGAAGGGCAAGCTTTCGGCACAAGATCGCCGTGCGCGGCGATGATCTCCGTCAAGCCCATGGCCTGGACCAACAACACCGACTCGGCTCCGCAGACACATGGCCGCTCCGACGTCGAGTAGCGTTTGGAGCGGGGTGGGCTCGGTGTGCCTTGGTGAGAGGGGGAGGATGTCACCCATGTCGCGACCGACAGCGATCAGTCCGGAAGAGCAGGAACAGATAGCCCGCAGGATCGGCGTCTTGCTGTTACAGGCCGCGCCTGAGGACTGGCAGCAGATCACGGTGGAGTACCGCGCGACTGGCGAGTACCACGATCTGCTCGGAGAGATCGTCCTGCAAGAGGACGGCGCCGGCGAACCGTGGGAACCGCCTGAGGAGCTGCTGGAGATCTTCGAGCACCTCCGCGAGGGCATGTACCGGCCCGACGTGGGGACGTGGCTCAGCGCCCTCTACATCGTGGAGAAGCCGTCGAGCTACCGGATCGACATCAACTTCGACGCGGAACCGCGGTGGCAGCGTCCGCTCCCGCGAGCCGCTTACATCGACGAATTGCGCCGCTATCCGCGCGCGGAGGAAAACGTGCCGGATTGGTTGCGGGAGAAGCTGGAAGGTTCCGGCGCCGCGACTCAGCCGACGTCCTCCGAGACGACCGAGCCTCCCTCGACACCACCGCAGGCTCCTCCTGCCCCCGTGGAGCAGGCCGAGACGACCGGGAACTTCCGGACGGCCGCCGTCTTCGACGACTTCGACGAGCACGGACGTCCGCTTGTCACCACCCGCGTTCCCGTTTCCCCCGATGAGCAGTCCGCGCTGCGTCAGTACCTGGAGAGCGCACCAATCGTGCTCGCTTCCCGGGACAACGAGGCAGACCTGCTCCATCCCGAACAGCCCAGCGCCGTACCCGCCACCTGGCACACCGACGGGGTCTGGATGTGGCAGGGCGCGGTTCCGTATTACCTCGCCCAGTACGCCGTGCCCCCGGAATCAGCGCTCGTCGAGCACATCCGGGCCCGTGGATTCGCCCTCACCGAGATCGACGACCGGACTCGCGACGCGGCGACGCGTGAACTGTTCGAGCGGTCCGCCGCGAATGAGCAGCGCGCGGAGGAACCGCAATCCGGTGACCAGGAGGTTCCGGTCGGTTCGGACGGTGCGGCCGCTCCCGAGGGGATGTACCCGGAATCGGCCGTGGCCGAGGAGTCGCCCGTTCCGCCGCGAGAGGTCTCCGCCGCGGCCACCGGGGTACCCGACGCCGGGGCACCCGACGCCGAGCCGCAAACCGAAGCCGAGCCGGAGGCCGAGTTCCGGCCCGCGGCCGACGAGCTCGGGGAGCCCGGGGACGGGAGCGATCTCGGTCTCCGCGGAAACTCGATCGACGCGGCAGCCGACGCACCCGCGCACACCGGCGAGAGCACGCACGTGCCCGTCGGCGAGGTCGAATCGGAGGACTCCGAATCCGACCTCGTGCAACGAACGTCCGAGCAACCGCGATTCGGCAGTGCGGTCGGGTACGAAGCGGATCCGGCTCCCACCGTCGAGGAGACCGCCGAGAACGACGGGCTCACGCTGGGGGTCGCCCCCTCCGACGAGGGCCGGGCGGACTTCGACAGGTCGGACTCGTGGGACTCCGACGCCGAGCCGCTCGCCGGTACCCGGCACGAGCGGGCCGACGCCGAGCTGCAGGAGGACGACGAAGCAGTGCTCGCGCTGCTGCACGACAAACTGACCGCCTTCGGCGTGGCCGCCGACCAATACCGGATCGGCAGCCACACCCCGGATGCGCACTGCCTGCTGCGGGACGGGGCGGACTGGGTCGTCACAACGGTCCCGGACGACCACCCGGGCGAGGACGTCCGCTTCTCGCATTCCGAACAGGCCGCCGCGTACCTGCTGGGCAGCCTGCTGTTCGCCGGTATCGGTTCGATCGCGGACCGCGACGACGACGCCGGTGCGGGATCGTCGATCGCCGACGAACGGGCAGAGGTCGCCGAATCCGCCGACCAGGCGCTGCCCGACAACGCACCGGATGGTGCGGAGGAGCCCGAAGCCGCGCGCACCGAGGCACGGGACGAAGCACCGCTGTTCGATGCGGACCAGTCGGAAGACGGTCGGCCCGAACGGGAGGCTCCCACCGCGGAACAGCCCGACATCGGACGGCCAGAATCCGGCCCGGCGGACATGCCCGCCGGCCTGGCGCAAGCGACCGCCGCGCGGGCCGAGGCCGTGGCCGACACGCGCACGGACCGGGCGGACGAACCGACAACCGCGGCAGCCGCCACCTCGAGTTCCGCTCCGGAACAGCCGAAGCGGTCCGAGTCCGGCGGCCATTTCCTGTTCACCGCGAATCAGGGACCGCCACCCGAAGCCGAAACCGAGGCTGAAGCCCCCGCCGCCCGCGAAGCCACGCCGGCCGCGCAGGAGCCGCAGTCCGGCGAAGAAGCCACTCGGTTCCACCAGGCGCCGCGACCCGAGCAGCCCGCGCCGCCGATGGGGCAGCAGCCACCTGCCGGGCAACAGCCGACGCAGGCGGTTCCCACCGGCCCGCCGAACCAGGGACAACAGCCGGGCGGACTTCCCAAACGCCCACCGCGCCCGGACCAGGGCGGACGTCCGCCCGCGGGTGGACCCGCTCCGCAGGGGCCGATGGGCGAGCGGCAGCCGGGTCCTGGTGCATCGGGCGTGGGTGGACCACCCATGCAGGCTCCCGGCCCCGTGAGCGGGCCGATGAACCGGCCACCGCAGCAGCAGGCCGGTCCGGGTGATCCCGCCGCACGTCCGCAGCAACAGCCGCCTCAGTCGCCCGCCGGGCAACCGCCGGTCGGGCAACCGCCCGTCGGTGGTCAACCGCCCGTCGGTGGTCAGCCACCCGCCGGACAGCCACCCGCCGGACAACAACCGCAACCGGGGCAGGCACCTGCGCAACCGAATGCGGGAGCTCAGATCCAGCCGCTGCGCGGGGAACCGCCGTTGACGCTCTACCGGGACCGGCGGCCGATCATGCTGCAGCCCGGAACGGACCTGGACCGCTTCGGCGAGCCCGCGGGCAACGTCACCTACGCGGCCCGCACTCCGTTCGCCCACCGGTCGCTGCCACCGCAGTGGTCGAACCGGCCGTACATCGCCTACCGGGTCCAGCGACCGATCCAGGTGCTGCGGGGCACGGCTGTGCCGTGGTTCGAACAGCCCGGTGGCGGCACGGCCTACGTGCTGCCCACGGCGATCAGCGATCTGATCGCCGACGGAACCCTGATCGAGCTGGCGGGCAACGAGGCACCGCCGCCACCGATGGACTGAACGCCGAACCGACGAGGCGGGTGGATGCGAAATCCACCCGCCTCGTTCGCGTTAGTCCGCCGCGGCCCCGCACCGCGCGCTTCGTCACGACACGCTCGTCACGACACGAGGATCACGACACCGGGGTCACCACACCGGGATCACGACACCGGGGGCTCTCTCACGGAACCACGACGACCGGCCGCACGGCTTCGACCACCAAGGTGGCGGGCACGGTTCCCAACAGGCCGCCCCGACGCCGCGAACGACCCACCACGATCAGATCAGCCCGGTACTGCTCGGCGACCTGTTCCAACCCCACCGCAGGGTCGCCACGGTGGTGGACGAAGTCCCAGTCGATGTCGATCCACTTCAGGTGGGCGACGACTTCCTTCTTCAGCTCCTCCACCAAACTCTCGGCCGCTTCGCTGGCCACCGCCACCCCCATCGGTGACCAGTACGCGACTCCACCTACCGCTTCGACGTAGACCAGTACCAAGCGCGCGCGTTCCCGTCGGGCGAGCCCCGCCGCCCATGCGGCGGCGTGGAAACTCGCCGGGCTGCCGTCCATGCCCACGACGATGCCGCCGAGCCCGTCCTTGCCGATCTCGAAGCCCCGCTGGGTGTATTTGTCGCCTTCGGCCACGCCGGAATGGTAGTGGCAGGCGTTCGTGGCGTCCCCTGGGTGCGACACACTCGTGCGGTGGACATCGCCGAAAATCTCACCGCCGTCGAACGTGCGGTGCTCGACAACATCGATTCGAACGCTCTCCTCACCGATCTCCGAGAGCTGGTGGCGATACCGAGCGTTGGTGGCACCACCGGTGAACAGGAAGCCCAGGACTGGTGCGCCGACCGGTTGGCGCGGTTGGGGCAGCGGGTCGACCATTGGCGGATCGACCTCGACTCGCTGTCGGGCATGCCGGGTTTTCCCGGCCAGGAAACCGAACGCGAGGTCGCCTACGGCTGCGTCGGCGTGCTCGACGGCGCCGAGGTCCCAGGGGGGAGCGAGCCCGCGCTCGTCTTCTGCGGGCACACCGATGTGGTTCCGCCCGGCGACCTGGACCGCTGGCCGGACCGCGACCCGTACGCGCTGCGCCTGGCCGACGGTGTGGCCGCGGGGCGGGGAACCTGCGACATGAAGGGCGGGGTGGCGGCGGTCCTGGAGGCGCTGCGAGCTCTCCGGGTGTCGGGTGTGCGGCCGGCCCGACCGGTCGCGGTGCACAGCGTCGTGGGTGAGGAGGACGGCGGTCTGGGCGCGTTCGCCACGCTGGACCGGGGATACCGGGGGGCGGCGTGCGTATTGCCCGAACCGAGCTCCGGAACGATCGTGGCCGCCAACGGCGGCTCCCTGACGTTCCGGTTGGAGATCCCCGGCCAGAGCACGCACGGCTCCACGCGGTACCGCGGCGTGAACGCGATGGACAAGCTGGCACTGCTGCTTCCGGTGCTGCGTGAGCTGGAGTCCCGGCGCAACGTCGACCCGGATCCACTGGTGGCACACCTGGAGATCCCGTATCCGCTGGCGGTCGGGATGGTCCGCGCTGGTGACTGGGCGAGCACCGTGCCGGATCTGGCGGTCGCGGAGGGGCGTTACGGAGTCCGGTTGGGCGAGAGCCTCGCCGATGCGCAGGCGGAGTTCACCGACGCGATTTCCCGGGCCTGCGCGGCGAATCCGTGGCTCGCGGAACATCCGGTGCGGGTGAGCTGGCCGGGTGGCATGTTCGCCTCCGGCAGACTCCCCTCCGGACACCCGCTGCTCGACCAGACCCGCGCGGCCGTGGCCGATGCCGGTGGGCAGCTGCCGGAGGCGGTGGGTGCGCCCTACGGAACCGATCTGCGGCTCTACGCCGCCGCCGGGGTTCCGACCCTGCAATACGGGCCGGGCGACATCCGTTTCGCCCACGCGCACGACGAGCACGTACTGGTCGAGGACCTGGAGCGGTCCGCCCGTGCCTACGCCCTGCTGGTGTTGCGGCGCTGCGGCGTCGCGACGTGAGGTGCGGCCACCTGGTTCTGATGCCGGATCGTGGGTGTGCGAATCGGTTCGGGCGGTGACGCGGATGGCGGCCCGGCGAGGTGTCGTCCGCAACGCCGTTCAGTGGAAGTCCCTCGCAGTGGACGGCACGCGCATGTCCAGGCGCTGCAACCGATCCGCGCGGAGGTTGACCACCCCATCGGCGCGTTCGAGGGTTCCCCGCACCAGCAGCGCGGAGCTGTTCCGCGCCACTTTGCGGTAGCGGGCCCACAAACCGGGCGAGCAGACCACGTTGACCATGCCGGTCTCGTCCTCCAGGTTGAGGAAGGTGATGCCGCCCGCCGTTGCAGGCCGTTGCCGGTGGGTGACAGCTCCGCCCACCAACACCCGAGTGCCGTGTTCCACTTCGGACAGCGCGGTGGCCGCCAGCACGCCCATATCGTCCAATCGGGAGCGCAGGAACTGCACGGGAAAACTGTCCGGTGACACGCCGGTCGCCCACACGTTGGCGGCAGCCACCTCCAGTTCACCCATGCCGGGCAGCGCCGGTGTCGTCGGCGACACCGTCGTCCCCGGCAGACGCTCCGGCCGGTCCGCTGCGGCCGCCGCCGCATGCCACAGCGCTTCGCGCCTGGACAGTCCGAAGCAACCGAACGCGCCCGCCGTGGCCAGCGCCTCCATCTGCGGAGTCGTCAACCGCACCCGCCGAGCGAGGTCGGCCATGTCCGCGAACGGCCCGTTCGCGTCCCGCTCCACGAGCACCCGTTCGGCGAGTTCCTCGCCCAGGTTCCGCACCGAAGCCAATCCGAGCCGCACGGCCCGGCCGCCTTCGCTGCTCACATCGGTTTCCAGATCCGCGTGCACCTGACCGGCGTTGACGTCGGGGCCGAACACCCGCACCCCGTGCCGCCGGGCGTCGGCGGCCAGCGACTGCGGCGAGTAGAACCCCATCGGCTGTGCCTTGAGCAGCGCCGCGCAGAACGCCGCCGGGTAGTAGCGCTTGAACCACGCGCTGGCGAACACCAGCAGCGCGAAGCTCAGCGCGTGGCTTTCCGGGAAGCCGTAGTTCGCGAACGCCAGCAGTCGCGCGTACACCCGGTCCGCGACCTCGCCGGTGATCCCGTTCGCGGCCATGCCCTCGAACAGCCGGTCCCGCAGTCGGGCCATCCGCTCCCCGGAGCGCTTCGCGCCCATCGACCGCCGCAGCTCGTCCGACTCGGCGGGCGAGAAGCCCGCGACGTCGACGGCCAGCTGCATCAGCTGTTCCTGGAACAGCGGAACGCCCAGGGTCTTCTCCAACGCCCCCTTCATCAACGGGTGGTCGTAGTCCCAGTCCTCCAAGCCGTTACGGCGGCGGATGTAGGGGTGCACCGAGCCGCCTTGGATCGGGCCCGGCCGGATCAGCGCCACCTGCACAACCAGGTCGTAGAACTCCCTGGGTTTGAGCCGGGGCAGCGTCGCCAGCTGGGCACGGCTCTCCACCTGGAACACGCCGACCGCGTCGGCGCGGCGCAGCATCTCGTACACCTCGGCGTCGTCGAGGTCCAGCTCGCCGAGGTCGACTTCGACACCGTGGTGGCGGTACACGAAATCGATCGCGTGGTGCAGTGCCGAGAGCATCCCCAGTCCGAGCAGGTCGAACTTGACCAGGCCCGCCGCAGCGCAGTCGTCCTTGTCCCACTGCAGCACGGTGCGTCCCGGCATCCGCGCCCATTCCACCGGACACACCTCGCTGACCGGCTGGTGGCAGAGCACCATTCCGCCGGAGTGGATGCCCAGATGTCGCGGAAACCCGGTCAGTTCCCCGGCCAGTTCCCGTACCTGGCGGGGCATCTCGGCTTCGTGCTCGGCGCCGCCGCCGGTATCAATATCGGTAGCGGAGTCGGTATCGGTGCCGGAGTCGGGGGCCGGTCTCACCGAGTCCTCGGCTTCCTTGCTCCACGCGTCCTGCTGACCCGGCGAGTAGCCGAGCGCGCGGGCGACGTCGCGCACCGCCGACTTCGTCCGGTAGGAGATCACGTTGGCGACCTGGGCGGCGTGCGTGCGGCCGTACTTGCGGTAGACGTACTGGATGACCTCTTCCCGACGGCCCGACTCGATGTCCAGGTCGATGTCCGGCGGTCCTTCCCGCTCCGGGGCGAGGAACCGTTCGAACAGCAGCCCGTAGCGCACCGGGTCGGCGTTGGTGATCCGCAACGCGAAGCACACCGCCGAATTCGCCGCTGATCCCCGCCCCTGGCAGAGGATGTCCGCGGAGCGGCAGAACGACACGATATCGTGCACCACCAGGAAGTACCCCGGAAAGCCCAGTTTCTCGATGATGTTCAGCTCGTGTTCGAGCTGCCGGTGGGCGGCCTGGTTCTCGTGCGGCGGGCCATAGCGGCCCAGCGCACCGCGCCGGGTCAACTCGCGCAGCCACGAAGCCTCGGTGTTCCCCTCCGGCACGTCGTAGGGGGGCAGTCTCGGCGCGACCAGCTTCAGGTCGAAAGCGCACTCCCCGCCCACCTCCGCGGCTCTGGCGACCGCACCGGGGTAGCGGGCGAACCGGTCGGCCATCTCCGCACCGGAACGCAGGTAGTTGCCCGACCACGCGGGCAGCCACCCGTCCATCTCGTCCAGGCTTCTGCGGGCCCGGATCGCGGCCACCGTCGCGGCGACGCGACCGCGCTCCGGTCCGGCGAGATGCGCACCTGTGGATGCCACCGTGGACAGTCCGGCTCGTCGGGCCAGCTCGAACAAGGCGTCGTTGCGCGCCGTATCGGTCGGCAATCCCTGGTCGGTGAGTTCGACGACCACGTTCTCCCTGCCGAACAACGCCACCAGCCGATCCAGTTCGGCCGCGGCCGCACCGCTCCCCTCGGCTTCCAGCGCCGCCCGGACCGCCCCCTTGCGGCAGCCCGTGAGCACGAGCCAGTGACCATCGGCCTCGGCCCCCAGGCGTTCGAGTTCATAGTGCGGCCTGCCCTTCTCGCCGCCATCGAGATGGCCGTGGCTGAGCGTGCGGCACAACCGCCCGTAGCCTTCCGGATCGCGGGCGAGCACCAGCAGATGACCACCTTCCGGGTCCGGAACGCCCGTTCGCGGAGCCGTCCGCGCAGCCAGGCTCAGCTCGGTCCCGAACACCGTGCGCATCCCGTGCTCGGCCGCGGCCTCCGCGAACCGCACGGCCCCGTACATGCCGTCGTGGTCGGTCAGCGCGATCGCCTCCAGCCCCAACCTCGACGCCTCGGCCACCAGCTCTTCCGGATGGCAGGCACCGTCGAGGAAGCTGAAGTTGGAATGCGCGTGCAACTCGGCGTAGGGCACCGGAGAATTCCCGGCGGCGGAAGGCATTCGTTCCGGCCCCACCGGCGCCGAGAAATCGGGCAGGTTCGCGAACTCCCGTCCGGAGAGGGCTTTTTCCAGTTCGGACCAGGTCTGCTTCGGGTTGAACCAGTTCACCGATACACCCCCTGCACCCACCAGCAGCCGTTCTCCCGCACCAGCAACAGCGCGATCTCGCCTTCCGACGAATCCGGATCGGCTTCCAACACGACCTGCATGCGCACGGTCGAGCGCGGTTTTCCACTGCCGGGCCGGGCGTTCTCCGCAGCGGTAAGCCACCAGCGTTCCTCCACCGGCCACGGGCCCGCCCAGCCGACCACCGCCTTAGAACGTCCTTGCACAAGGACCCGGTGCGGGGCGGCCGTGAACCGATGCCGCTCGTCGACGTCGACGGGTTCGTCCGCCGCATCGAGCACCGCGGCCGGCCACGAGTTCTCCGGCACCACCGAGGGCGACGGGGCGGGGATGCGGCCGGGCCACGGCCGGTCGGGGTCGAGCCCGAGACCGCCCTGCTCGCCCCACTCCACCCACTGCACCTGGTCGCGCGCGTCCCGCCCACCGGCAGGCACTCCGACCAGTACCGCTTCCGGGCCGAGCATGCCCTGGACCCGGACGAACGCGCGCCCGGCGCGGGCATCCGACGCTCCGGTCGCCGAATCGACCAGGTCGAGCTGCAGTCCACCGGCACCGGCCACCTCCTCGGGGAACAGCGACAGCACCGCCACCCCAGCCGTCGGGGCCTTTCCCCGCTGCCCGGTCAACCAGCCGTCGAGCTGCCACCGGACCCGGTCGGCGGTCCCGGCCGGAGTCAGCGGTTCGGCGCACCGCCACACCCGGTCCAACTGCTCGCCGTGCTCGGTCCGCGCCGAAATCCGCAGTCGCATGCAGGCGAGCCCGAACTCGCCCAACCGGGCGTGCAACCGTTCCGCGAGCGCTCTCGCCGCGAACGCCGCCGCATCCACCCGTTCCACCGGGGGATCGAGCCGCTCGGTCACCTCCAGGTCCGGTGGTGGCTGCCTGCGCCCCGGCGGTCGCTCCTCCTGCCCGCGAGCCGCGCGGTGCGCGGGGACGGCGTCGGCACCGAAACGCGTCGCGACATCGGGAGCGGGCAGCGCGGCGAACTCACCGAGCGTGCGCACCCCCAACCTGCGCAACAGGCCCACCAGCTCGGTCCGGTCCGCGCTCTTCCGGTCGGCGGGCCGGCGGTCGGCGGGCTGGCGGTCGGCGGGTTGGTCGATCTCCTCGATCCGCAGCGGCGCGAGGAACTCCCGGGCGCGGCCGGGCTCGATCGTCCTGCCGTGCCTGGCCGCCAGGATCGCGGCGAACAAGCCATCCGCCACCCCCACCTGGCATTCCACCCCGGCGAGCGCGTCGACCTGGTCCACGAGCCGCTCGGCAGCGGCCTCTTCGGAACCGAAATATCCGGCGGGACCTCGCGCAGGCACGGCCACCACCCCCGGACGAACCACCTCGACGCCCGGCGCGAGCGACTCCACGGCGGCGACCACCGGCTCGAACAACCTGGCGTCCCTGGCGGGATCGTGCCCGCAGACCACGAGTTCCGGGCACCGTCCCTGGGCTTCTCGGCTCCGCATTCCCCGCCGCACCCCGTTGCTCCGCGCGGTGACCGAGCACGCCAACACCCGGTTGGATTCGAACACCGCGGCCGGTTCCAGCTGCGCGACGCCCGCTTCGGTGGTCGCCGCGACTACCGGCCAGTCCGGGCACCAGACGACGAGACGACGTGTGGGCGTGTCCACCATCGCGCTCACCCGACCACGGAACGCAGGGGACGGCGGTCGGCGAGGGTTTCGGCAGGCGTGTCGACCGAACCGGTCCGGTCCGGCAGCAGCAGACGGCACGACCGGGGACGGGACGCGGCACCACGACCGCTCGTGCGGACCGTGATTTCCCGTTCCCGCAGGTGCCCATGTCCTTCGCCGACACCGCGCCAACGGGCCCGCGCGCAGTGGAGCTGAACCTCGGCCCCCGGCCACGAACCGAACGGCAGCAGGACGGAGCCACGGTGCTGTGCCCGGGCGGACAATCTGCGAGCATCCGGTTCGGCCAGCCGCCGGGTTCCGCCGATCACCACCAGGTCCACTCCGTCGAGCAGGGTGCCGATAACGCGCACCGGGTCGTCTCCCGGCTGGGGGATCAGGGCGAGCTTGGTCAGATCCACTCCGGCTTCCGAGGCCGGAACCAGGCTCAGCCCGGGAAGTCCCACCACTGCCGCCCAAGCTCCGTCGGCCGTGGCTTCGGACAGCAACGCCCACAGCAGCGACGGCGAGTCGTGCACCGCCACCGTGCTGCCACGACGCAGGCCCGGCCATGGCAGCACGGCGGCGAGCTCTGCCCGCGCAGGCAGGACCCGCCCCGCAGCGGCTCCCGACAGCTCGGTTCCGGAGGTGGCCACCGGTACCCCGTTACCCGTGGTCATCCCGTTCAGAGCCGTCACTGACGCCTTCGCGGACATCGCTGCCTCCCCGCCTCGTCACACGGATACCCACCCCGGCAGGGCATCCACGACGACGCTGCGGGGAGACAACGTCTGGAGTCGCACCGCGTGCACCCGCGCGGTACCTCTCCGGGAGCGACCGACCCCGACGACAGTCACCCCTGAGTGTCGAACAGTGAAGTCTGCGAACCTGGGAGGGAATCGAACTTCAGTTCGAACAAGACCAGTTAACCCTGCACAGCGAAGCAAGTCAAGGCCAAAGACCCAATCGAGCGAACAAACGTTCGAAAGTTCTTTCGCTCGGGCGGAACACCACGCGGCCGACGCCGATATCGCTGTCGCTGCCGTGCCTGTGCCGAGGTGAAGAGCAGCTGCGCAGCAGGATGACTCCGTCCGGCACGAGCCTGCTGGGACTGGTGAAGCACCTCGCGGCCATCGAGTACTGCTGGTTCCGCGAGGGGTTCGGGGACGCGACGGAGCCGCTGCCGTTCGACGAGAACGACGAGGACGCCGATCTGCGAGTATCGCCGGACGAGACGACATCCTGGCGTTCTACGGGAGGGCACGAGCGGCCGCGGACGACACGATCAACGAACTCGAGCTCGACGCCCCCGACACCACGGGACGGGCGACACCGTTTCACCGAAGGACACCGCCAGGCACGCAGGGCATATGGACATCCTGCGCGAACGCCTCGACGGGTCAACCGGCGATCATCAGCCGGAGCGTTGACGCGGAACGCGATTCCCGATGGCGGAGAACGCGTTCAGCTGACGCGCGCCCGGATCTTCAGCCGAACGCGCTCGGACCTTCGTTCAAAGCCCGGAGCTTCGCGGTCGGTGGGTGGCGGGCAGGTACCCACCACCCACCGGCACGGATCAGTGCGCGAAGTGACGTGTCCCCGTCAGGTACAGCGGCACGCCCGCTGCCTCGGCCGCCGCCGTGACCTCGTCGTCCCGGACGGAGCCACCCGGCTGCACCACCGCCCGCACCCCGGCATCCAGCAGAACCTGCAGGCCGTCGGCGAACGGGAAGAAGGCGTCCGAGGCCACCACGGAACCCTTGGCGCGATCACCCGCACGGGAGACCGCCAGCCGCGCCGAATCCACCCGGTTGACCTGCCCCATGCCGACACCGACCGTGGCGCCCTTGTCGGCGAGCAGGATCGCGTTCGACTTCACCGCACGGCACGTACGCCAGGCGAACTTCAGATCCGCCAGCGTCGCCTCGTCCACCGGTGTGCCCGTCGCCAACGTCCAGTTCGCCGGGTCGTCCCCGTCGGCGTCGACCTCGTCCGCCTTCTGCACCAGCAGGCCACCGGAGATCGCGCGCATCTCGACCCGCCCGGCTTGCGGCGGCTGCGCCGTCAGGATCCGGATGTTCTTCTTGCGGCTCAGCGTCTCCACGGCGCCGTCGGCGTATCCAGGAGCGACGACCACCTCGGTGAACACTTCCGCGATCTGTTCGGCCATGGCCACCGAAACCTCGCGGTTGGTGGCGATCACCCCGCCGAACGCGCTCACCGGGTCGCACTCGTGCGCCTTGCGGTGGGCCTCGGCGATGTCGTCGGACGACACCGCGATCCCGCACGGATTCGCGTGCTTGATGATCGCGACGCACGGCTCGGTGTGATCGTGCGCCGAGCGCCAGGCCGCGTCCGCGTCGACGTAGTTGTTGTAGGACATCTCCTTGCCGTGCAGCTGCGCGGCGGCGGCGAGGCCGGTCGCCTCACCACCGGAGACGTACAGCGCGGCCGACTGGTGCGGGTTCTCCCCGTACCGCAGTGCCGAGCGCCGCTCCCAGGTCTCGCCGAGCCAACCGGGGAAGGCGGACTCGTCGCCGACGGGAGTGCGGCTCATCCAGCTGGCCACCGCGACGTCGTAGGACGCGGTGTGCCGGAAGGCAGCCGCCGCCAGTTCCACCCGGTCCTGCAGATTGAATCCGCCTTCGCGGATCTGTTCCAGCGCCCATTCGTACCGGCTCGGATCGACCACTACGGCGACGTTGGCGTGGTTCTTGGCCGAGGCGCGCACCATGGCCGGACCGCCGATGTCGATGTGCTCGATGACCTCGTCCTGCTCCGCCCCGGAGTCGACCGTCTGCACGAACGGGTAGAGGTTCACCACGAGCAGGTCGAACGCTGCGATGTCCAGGTCGGCCAGCTGCTCGGCGTGTTCCGGCTTGCGCAGGTCGGCGAGCAGGCCGGCGTGCACCCGCGGGTGCAGCGTCTTGACTCGGCCGTCCAGGGTTTCCGGGAAGCCGGTGAGCTCCTCCACCGGGGTGACCGGTACGCCCGCCGCCGCGATCGTGCGCGCGGTTCCGCCGGTCGAGATGATTTCCACACCTGCGGCGTGCAGACCCGTGGCCAGTTCGAGCAGGCCCGACTTGTCCGACACTCCGATCAGCGCTCGGCGAACCGGTCGCCGTTCCTGCGAGTTCGCGGTCACGGAATACTCACCTTTCGTCCCTCTACGGTCCAGCCGTGCGAAGCCAGCTGTTCCAGGGTGTTCACCAGCAGCCGCCGTTCGACCGCCTTGATTCGTTCGTGCAGGACCGGTTCGTCATCGGAGGGCAGCACCTCGACCGCTTCCTGCGCGAGGATCGGCCCGGTGTCCACACCGGCGTCGACGACGAACAACGTGCAGCCGGTGATCCGGACCCCGTGCTCCAGCGCGTCCCGGACACCGTGCATCCCGGGAAAGGCGGGCAGCAGGGTTGGGTGGCTGTTGAGGTAGCGGCCGCCGAAGCGAGCCAGGAAGTGCTCACCGACGAGTTTCATGAAACCCGCCGAAATGACCAGGTCGGGCTCGTACTCCGCGCAGGAGTCGGCCAATGCCCGGTCCCAGTCGGCTCGATCGGCGTGGTCTCCCAACCGCTGCACGAAGGTCGGAACACCGGCGCCTTCCGCGCGGTTCAGGCCCTCGATCCCGTCGCGGTCGGCGCCCACGGCGACGATTCGCACCGGGTAGTCCGGATCGCGCACCGCGTCCAACAAGGCCTGCAGCAGGGTTCCCGAACCGGATACCAGTACGAGGACCCGGATCGGATTCGCGGGCCGGACCCGGTTGGACGTCGTTGGTTCGGAGTTGCTCCGGTTCGCAGCGCTCAGCTTGGACTCCTGACAGGCTGGTCACGATCTCACGGTGCAGAGTAAGTGCCGCTCCTCGTGCGGACACCGCCAGGTCCCGGCCGAGTGGCACATCCCTCACCTGGAACGCGCCGTTCCGGAACAACCGGACGCCATCGTCGACTCCTCGTCGCCCGCACCGCCGTGCGGACATCACCGACCGCGGGCCCCGTCCTCCGCACCACCCGGGTCCTCCGGTACCGGGCCCTCCGCACCACCCGGATCCGCCGGTGCCGGGTCCTCGGCCGTCAGGTCTTCGTCCGGGTCCTCGACGGCCGAGTACTCGCCCAGGTCATCCAGGTCGTCGTCCAGGTCGATGATCGAGTCCTCGGCATCGGTTGCGGTCGGGCCGTCACTCGACCCGGGCTCGGCGACATCATCCGCCGATTCGTCCTGGCCCGATTCCTCCTGGTCCGGCTCGTCCGCCCCCTCCTCCGCCGACTCGTCCTCGCCCCAACCGGAATCGGCGGTCGTTTCCCGCTCGGCATCCTCCCCATCCGTTGCCAGCGATTCGGGTTCGACGCGAGCACCGATCGCGATCCCGTCCTCCGCGTCGTCCGCGACGCCGTGCGGGACCGCGTAGGCGGCTCCGCGCAGCGCGATCACGATCGCGCCCGAAACCGCGATCCAGCCGAACGTCGCCGCGGCGAGCAGTCCCGGCCGTAGCGTCACGGGGCCGAACGCCGCACCACCGAGCTCCCCGCCCGCCAATCCCGCGAGCAGTCCCGTTCCCAGCGCGGCGACACCGACCGCCACCCCGAACACCGGCCAAGCGCGCTGCCCGCTGCGCAGACAACGCCGGCCGCACCAGCCACCCAGCAGCACCGGTAGCACCAGCACGAGCACCGCACCCCAGCCATCCCCGGACGGGATCAGCGCGAACAGCGGGACCGCGGGAAACTCACCGCTGGTCGTGGCGAACGGGCTCAGCTCGATGGCACCGATCGACAATCCGTTGCCCGTTGCGAACGACCACCCGGCGAGCAGGGCGTTGGGCAGGTACAGCAGCGACAGCAGAACCAGCCCGTAGGCATCACCCGCCGAACCGGCGGCCCGGATGACCGAACCGAGTTCCGGGAGCGACGCGAGCAACCCCGCGAGCATCGCGAGCGCACCGGCGACCACCATCCCGGCCAGCACCGAAACGCCGACCCGGAGTCCGGTCCAGACATCGACCCGGATGTGCGACCGCACCAGGTGGGTCAGCCCGCAGGGCCCGGCGACCCCCAACGTGGCAGCGACGAGTGCCGTCACACCGCAGTGCAGGAACGCGAGCCCCGGTCGAGTCCCGAGCGGCCCCTCGAGCCACGACGCGAGCACCGCTCCGATCAGTGCGTGCACCAGCGCCATCGGGAGCACTATCCAGCGCGCTTGATCCGGCCGGGTGAGCTGTGCCCGCTCCGCCACCCTGGCCGAGGCCGTGGCGAGCAGCGCGATCATCAATCCGGTCGGCAGCAGTGGAAAGATCGAGAGCGGAGCGCCTTCGATCGACAGCGGCACGTGGTGCAACGCCAACCAGCCGGGCAGCGCGACCACCAGCGCGGCTCCGAGCGAGAGCCGGGACGCTTCTGCGGTGCCGATCACGGTCGCCATGAGCACGGCGATGCCGAGGTATCCCGTCAACGGGACGAGCACGAGGGCCGAGCCGAGCACACCGATGCGGTTCAGATGCCGACGAACGGACACCACCCGCTCGGGGACGGATCGCAGTGCGTCTCCTGCCCGTACCCGTCCGAACGCGAGTCGTCCGGTCAATGCGCGACGAACTGGCTCGAAGGTGATCACGCGGCCGAATGTCGCACTCGGTTTGGACCGATCGGCTTACGACTCGCCGTTTCGTCCGCCCATCGAGCCAACCGAGAGCCCGGCCTTCACCGTGCGTGCCGAACGGTGGCCACGGCCCCGCTGAGGTGATGGGGCGCTGTGATGGGACGGAGTGGTCGTCAGGCTCCCGGGTGCGGCATCTGCTGCGTGCCCTGCGGTCCGGACGACGCCTGTCCGCCCTGCTGCTGGCCACCACCCTGCTGACCGCCCTGCTGCTGGCCACCGCCCTGCGGCTGGCCCTCCGGCTGCTGACCACCGGGCGAACCCTGGCCCTGCTGCTGGCCACCCGGCTGGCCGTGCGGCGCGGCCTGGGGTGCCGGCTGCCCATGAGGGCTCGACGGGACCGCTCCCCCCGCGGACGGGACCCAACCGCCCTGCTGCGGGGCGGGCGCGTGCGGGTGCTGACCGGGCTGCGGCACGTGCGGCTGCGGGCCGGTGTGCGGCCCGGGCTGCGCCCAGGGCGGCTGCGGCGGAGCGGGCACCGGCTTCTGCCCGAACTGCCCGGGCTGCCCCGGCTGTCCGGCCGGGCCACCGGGCTGACCGGGCTGACCGGACGGGCCGGGCCGACCGGCGCCTGGTTTCGGTAGCGACGCCTTACCCGCAGGCAGCGTGATCAAGCCGGACTCGTCCAGGAGTACCGCTGCCACCGCCCCGAGCTGCACGATCGCCAACAGCAGCAGGACCACGACCAGGCCGCTACCACCACCGTTGACCACGACCTGCAGCAGCCCGAGGGGCGCGTACACCGCGAGCGGAGCCGCCGCGTACAGCATGTTCGGGGCCTTCGGCAGGAACCTCATCCCGGCCAGCGTCGCCGCCGCGACCAGGCACAACCCGGGTAGCCCGCTGAAGATCGCGGAAGCCGCCGGTCCGAAGAACGCGAGCAGGTAACCCAGAAGTCCGGCACCGGCCGCGACCAGCACGAGGATGGACGGGAGAGCGAGCTTGCGGGACGAGGCCCCCTGGGGAGTCGGCTGTTGCGGTGCCTGTTGCGGCATTCCGTAGGGCGCGGACATGGTGCGGAACTCCTCCTGGAGGGACCTCGAAGCAGGACGGCGACCACCCCGAAACACGGGGCACTGCCGAAACGGTATCGAAAGTGTTACTGCCGTGGTGCAGGGCGACGGTCGGTTCTCGAACGCTCCGCCCGCCCGTTTCCGATGCGTCCGGTCCACGCACGAAGGTCGGGGCCGGCCACCCGAAGGTGACCGGCCCCGACGTTCGACACGCGTTGAGCGTTGTCAGCCCTTGACGATCTCGCGCATCAGGTTCGCGGTCTCGCTGGGGGTCTTGCCGACCTTGACCCCGGCGGCCTCCAGTGCTTCCTTCTTGGCCGAAGCCGTGCCGGAAGAACCGGAGACGATGGCACCGGCGTGGCCCATCGTCTTGCCCTCGGGAGCGGTGAAGCCCGCCACGTAGCCGACCACCGGCTTGGTGATGTTGGCCTTGATGAACTCGGCCGCGCGCTCCTCGGCGTCGCCACCGATTTCGCCGATCATCACGATCGCCTCGGTCTCCGGGTCGTTCTCGAACGCCTGGAGCGCGTCGATGTGCGTGGTGCCGATGATCGGGTCACCACCGATGCCGACGCAGGTCGAGAAGCCGATGTCCCGCAGCTCGTACATCATCTGGTACGTCAGCGTGCCGGACTTCGAGACCAGTCCGATCTTGCCGTTCTCCGTGATGTCCGCCGGGATGATGCCCGCGTTGGACTGTCCGGGAGAGATCACGCCCGGGCAGTTCGGCCCGACGATGCGGGTCTTGTTGCCCGTCGCGTTGGCATGCGCCCAGAAGTACGCCGCGTCGTGCACCGGGATGCCCTCGGTGATCACCACGGCGAGCGGGATCTCGGCGTCGATGGCCTCGATCACCGCGTCCTTGGCGAACTTCGGCGGGACGAACAGGACCGACACGTCGGCGCCCGTCTCCTTCATCGCCTCTTCGACCGAGCCGAAGACCGAGAGTTCCTGACCCTCGATCTCGACGGTCTGCCCGGCCTTCCGGGCATTGACACCACCCACGATGTTGGTGCCGGAGCGCAGCATCCGAGCGGTGTGCTTGGTGCCCTCCGAACCGGTGATGCCCTGGACGATGACCTTGCTGTTCTCGTTGAGGAAAATAGCCATCGTTCACGCCCCCGCAGCAGCGAGTTCGGCGGCCTTGTCGGCCGCACCGTCCATAGTGTCCACCACGGTGACCAGCGGGTGACCCGCCTCGGCCAGGATCCGCCTGCCCTCTTCGACGTTGTTTCCGTCGAGTCGGACGACCAGCGGCTTGGTGGCTTCGTCGCCCAGGATCTTCAGCGCCTGAACGATGCCGTTGGCCACCGCGTCGCACGCGGTGATCCCGCCGAAGACGTTGACGAAGACCGACTTGACGTCGGAGTCGCCCAGGATGACGTCCAGTCCGGCCGCCATCACCTCCGCGGAGGCACCGCCCCCGATGTCGAGGAAGTTCGCCGGCTTGACGTTCTTGTGCGCTTCGCCCGCGTAGGCGACCACGTCCAGCGTGGACATGACCAGACCGGCACCGTTACCGATGATGCCGACCTCGCCGTCCAGCTTGACGTAGTTGAGGTCCTTCTCCTTGGCCTTGGCCTCGAGCGGGTCCTCGGCCTGGGCATCGACCAGCTCGGTCTGCTTGGGCTGGCGGAAGGCGGCGTTCTCGTCGACGGTGACCTTGCCGTCCAACGCGATGATCTTCCCCTGCGGGTCCTTGACCAGCGGGTTGATCTCCACGAGCGTGGCGTCTTCCGCGACGAAGGACTCCCACAGCTTGACGATCACGTCGACCAGCTGGTCGGCGAGCTCGTTCGGGAACTTCGCGGCTTCGACGATCTCGCGCGCCTTGGCCTCGTCGACTCCTGCGATCGGGTCGATCGCGATCCGCGCCAACGCTTCCGGTTTGGTCGCCGCGACTTCCTCGATCTCCATCCCGCCCTCGACCGAAGCCATCGCAAGGAAATTGCGGTTGGCGCGATCGAGCAGGAAGGAGAAGTAGTACTCGTCGGCGATGTCGGACGCGGACGTGACAAGCACGCGCCGCGTTACATGACCTTTGATGTCAAGGCCGAGGATCGCCTCGGCCTTGTTCTTGGCGTCTTCAGGGTCATCAGCCAGCTTCACGCCGCCGGCCTTGCCCCGGCCCCCGGTCTTGACCTGGGCCTTGACTACCACGGGCCCGCCGATTTCTTCGGCGACTGCCTTGGCCTCGTCTGGATCAGTGGCCACGGAGCCGGGCAGCGTCGGTACTCCGTGGGAGGCGAAGAGTTCCTTCGCCTGGTACTCGTACAGGTCCACGCGACTCTCCTGCGACGTCGGTGTCGGACTCGCAAAACATATCGACCTGCGATGACGCGTGGTGCAGCGCGTCCGGTGAACTGCCTCACGCCATCGTCGCAATCCTGCCTGGTGAATGGATCAAGTGCAGGACTTTCAGCACGCGGAAAGGCATTTGCCGCCCGATACAGTGACGAACGGAACACGCGAAAGTGGGCCCAAGTGTGCTGTGCGTTACTCCGATTCCCGATGGCGCGCGCGGCTCGCTGCCACCGCAGCGGCCACCAGAAGCACGAGCAGGGCCGCCGAGCCGCTCCAGACACCCCATCCGGGGCCGGCCCCTTCGGCCCGCTCCGCGGTCAGCGGCATTTCCAGCACGCGCACGAGCACGACGCCCGCCGCACCGGCGAGCAACGCCGTCGCCCGTTCCGGACGGCACAGCGGTGCCGTCGCAGCGACTCCGGCCACCACCACCATCGCGCACACCAGTCCCCACGACGTCGTGCCGAAACCGGTGAACACGCCCGGCGGCACGTAGTCAGGTGCGGTGACCACCGGCAGGCTGAACGCCGCGATCACGAGCGCCGCCGCGATCAGCGCGGGCACCGCCACCGTTCGGTCGGCGGTAGTGGTGGTGAGGTCGACGTCGTCGCGCTCGACCCCACCCGCGATCGCTGCCAGGAGGCCGGCGATCACGGCGAGGACGATCGCCGCACCGGCCACCCAGGCACCGGTCCCTGCCTGTGCCCCCGCCGACCGAGCGGCGGTGAAGACCGTGTCGAGCGTGGCCGTACCGGCCAACGGGATCGCCACCCACACCACCGCGAGCGCGGGGCGCGCTCGCAGCGCCGTGCGCGGCCACAGGGTCGCGGCTCCCAGCGCGGCCACCAGTCCGCCCGACGGCCACAGCAGCCGGGCCGGGTAGGGCGGTTCACCCGCGAAGCCCGCGGGCATCTGCCACTGGGGCAGCATCGCGGCCACCAACGCCAGCAGACCGGCAATCAGGCCCAGCGCACCCGCCGCGGCGAGCAGCCTGGTCAACGCGGGGAGGCGCAGCTCTCCGGCGGGTTCGCGGGCGGGCACTCGTCCGGCGGAGATCGCCGAGGCGACCAGCCCAGCCGCTCCGATCAACCCGAGCACCGAACCCGACGCCAGGTGCAGGTCCGCGAGGACGGCGACCGCGAACAGCGGCGGAACCACGATCCCGGCGAGTGCGGCGCCGAGCCCGAGCAGTCCGCCCCTGGCGAATTGGAGATCGGCCGAACCGGCGGCGAAACCGCCCGCGACGAGCACGCCGATCGCCAGCACCAGGCTGCCGATCAGTACCGCGGGCGGGGAGTCGAGCGCGGCCCGTGGCAGCAGGTACGGGTCGCCGGACCGGAACTGGGTCATCAACAGCCCGACCGCCGCGACGACGGCGGCGCACAGCACCACCGTCAGCAACCCGTGCCGCCGAGCGCCCCCGGCCGGGATGTCCTCGATGTCGCCGAAGGCGGCCCCGAGAGAGGGGTCCGGGTCGCGGCTCACGCTGGTCGAGGCCAGTCCTCCCGCGATCGCGGTCAGCACGTGTCCGACCAGCAGCAACCACAGGCCCACGGACGGGATCAGCGGGTCGAGGGTGTCGGGCAGCAGGAGCTCGGGTCTGGCCGCCAACCCGGCGTCGAAGACGAGCTGGCCGTCGAGCACCAGCCGACCGGGGGCCAACACCGCAGGACCGAGCAGTAGCGCCGCTCCGAGCGCGGAACGTCCTCGACGCACCGCCCAAGCGGCTCCCGCCGGCGGCAGGATGGCGAGCGGCAACAACAGCGGCCAGGAAGCGAACGCCGCGGGCATAGCGGGTTTGACCATGCCGATGACCGGCGCCAGGCCGACAAGCACGGCGCCGACCGCGCCAATGGCGATCGCGGCGATCAGTCGCGACGGGGGCGTGCCGGAGGCGGTAGGCGCGTCCGGCGGCGAAGGGGTCGGTTTGTCGTCGGCTTGGAGTTCGGACCGCGCGCTCACCGCGCCGACGCTAGCAATCCCACGTGCGGACGTCAGGAGGCGTGCTCGGACGACCGCTCGGTGCGCGCATCTCCGGAGGGCCGACCGAGAGTTGCGCCCCACACACCGGTTGGGCCGAACAGTCCAGGGGATGGAGCCCACCGAGAGGCAATCGAGAAGTGACTTAAGTCACCACTGACCACGGAGGGATCATCGGCCGGCGAGGCTCGCGGGCTCCGCTGGTCCATTCGAGACCGACTTCCTCGATCACGAAGCCGCAGGCAGTACCGCTGAGTAACGGCTGTCGGTCGCCATACCGCACTGCCACGGACGGCGATGTGGGGACTCCAAGTCCGATTCCCCGAACACCGGGGACCCCTGATCGGGGATTGCCCCTAAGGGATCAACCTGGTTATTGTCCCCCGGTCCGTTGTCACGGTCTGATCACGACTGGCGAAGGCCAAACCGGTTCCCCCGACCGGTCCGGAATCCCCGTCCGGCGTCGTGATTGGGCTCCCCGAGACAGAAGGGCAGGCAGTGTCCCGACACCGCTCCCCCGGCGGCGAAGAGCCTTCCTTGCTGAACGAGGAAGATCATCCCGGCGAAACCGCACGCAAACGTGGCAATAACCGGGTCCCGTCACCCCCGTCAGTACTCCGCGGCCGCGTGGTCGTCGCTGCCGTCGCGGCAGGCGCCTTCGCCGCAGCAGGCCAGTCGTTGGCCAGCGAAGACGATCAGCACGACTACAACGGCGGCGTCACCCCGTTGGCCAACGGCCAGGACGCCGCGGCGTCCTTCGGCTCGGCCGCCAACGCCCCCACGAACACCGCAGGCAACCACACCGCTGCGACCGGCATGGGCGGTTCCGCCCCCGAGGTGCTCCCCGCCGCCGAGGTAGCCGACACCGCCTCCGAAGTCGAGAAGCTCGCGAAGAGCGAGCGGATCGCGGCTGAGCGCGCCGAGGCCGAAGCCGCGCGGCTCGCCGCCGAGAAGGAGGCTCAGCGCCAGAAGTTCTTCTCTCCGGCGCAAGGCTCGTTCACCTCCGGCTTCGGCGGCCGCTGGGGCACGACCCACTACGGCATCGACATCGCCAACAGCAAGGGCACCCCGATCGTGGCGGCGGCCGACGGCGTGGTCATCGAAGCCGGCTCGGCCAGCGGTTTCGGCCTGTGGGTCCGGATCCAGCACGACGACGGCAGCATCACGGTCTACGGCCACATCAACTCGTACACGGTGGACGTGGGCGACTCGGTGCAGGCCGGCGAGCAGATCGCGACCATGGGCAACCGCGGATTCTCCACCGGTACCCACTTGCACTTCGAGGTGTGGAACGCCAGCGGCAAGAAGATCAATCCCGTGCCGTGGCTCCAGGAGAACGGCGTCAGCATCACCTGATCCGGGCCGGGTGGTCGGCACCGTGTTGATTGCCGACCACCCGACTCCCGGCGACTCACCACTCGACCCCGCAGCTCCATACCCGCAGCGCCGTTCCCATAGCGGACCTCCCGCGGCGAATTTCCCCGGCGGCGGATTCCCGGCGGGGATTCCCGTGGCGGGGGCGGCGCTGCGGGATCCGCGTGAGCAACCACCTACCGACGCGTTTCCGGACCGGAGCGCCGTCGACTCGCGCGGGCCGGTACGTGACCCGCGCGAGTCCGATCCTCACAGCTTGGTCAGCGGGACGCTGCCGATGAGCATCAACCGGATCGTCCCCGAGGCACCGAAGTCGATGGTCGCGGTCGCTCGCGCCCCTTCGCCCTCCGTCGCCACCACGGTGCCCAACCCGTACTTGTCGTGCGTGACCCGATCACCCGATTCGAGCTTGAGCGGCACCGCGTCCTTCCAGCCCTGCGACCCGGTGCTACGCAGCCCCCGGGACGCCACGCCGGCCTGCGCCGAGTCCGAACCACCCCGGTCGAAACCGCCACCCCCGCTGCGCGAAGCCCACGTGCTGCGAACCTGCGGTGCCGATCGTTCCGGTTCGACCCGGCGCCAGTGCACCAGGTCCTCGGGGATCTCACCGAGGAATCGCGACGACGGATTCGTCGCGGGCTGCCCCCAGGTCGAACGCGTCACCGCCCGAGACAGGTAGAGGCGCTTGCGGGAACGCGTGATCCCCACGTACGCGAGCCTGCGCTCCTCGGCGAGCTCGACGGAGTCGCCCAGTGCGCGCATGTGCGGGAAGATTCCGTCCTCCCAGCCGGTCGAGAACACCACGGGGAACTCCAGCCCCTTCGCGGTGTGCAGGGTCATCAGCGTGACCACGCCGTCGCCCGATTCCGGGAGCGAGTCCGCGTCGGCCACGAGTGAGACCCGCTCCAGGAACGCGGACAACGAGTCGTCCGCGGGCAGGCTCAGGGCCTGCTCGTCAGTTTCTTCGGTCGCCGGTTCCGCGACGGAGACCACCGCCTCGGCCGAGGCTTCCTCCGACGTGACCGCCGACGTCGAAGCGTCGGCACCGCCTTCAGCTCCCCGGGATTCGGTGAACTCCCTGGCCACGGTCACCAGCTCGGTGAGATTCTCGACCCTGGTGGCGTCCTGCGGATCGTCGCTGGCTTCCAGCTCACCTCGGTAACCGGTCTTTTCCAGCACCGACTCCAGCGTTTCGGCCACATCCGAACTGGCCGCGATCCCGCGCAGCTCGTCGAGCAGCGCCACGAAACCGGAGATCTGCCGCTGGGCGCGAGTGTTCAGCAACGGCACCTCGCCCGCCGCCGCGCGGCGCAGCGCCGTCGCGAACGAGATCCGCTCCTGCTCGGCGTGCGCGGCCACCACCGCTTCCGCCCGGTCGCCGATACCGCGCTTGGGGACGTTGAGGATGCGGCGCAGGCTGACGGTGTCCTCCGGGTTGTCCAGCACCCGCAGGTATGCCAGCGCGTCGCGCACCTCGCGACGCTCGTAGAAGCGCACTCCGCCCACGATCCGGTACGGCAACCCGAGCCGGATGAAGACTTCCTCGAACACCCGGGACTGGTTGTTCGTCCGGTAGAACACGGCGATGTCGTTGAAGGACGCCGCACCGTCGTCGACCAGCCGGTCGATCTCCCCGGCCACGAAGGCGGCCTCGTCGTGCTCGTTGTCGGCGACGTACCCGACGATCGGCTCGCCGTCGCCCGCGTCGCACCACAGCCGCTTGTCCCGCCGGTTGGCGTTCTGCCGGATCACCGCGTTGGCCGCCGACAGGATCGTCTGCGTGGAGCGATAGTTCTGCTCCAGCGTGATCGTCCGCGCATCGGGATAGTCGCGTTCGAACTCCTCGATGTTGCGGATGGTCGCACCGCGGAAGGCGTAGATCGACTGGTCGGCGTCTCCGACCACGCACAGCTCGGCCGGTTCCAGTCCGCTCTCGGTGGGTTCGGTGCCCACCAGTTCGCGAACCAGGGCGTACTGGGCGTGGTTGGTGTCCTGGTACTCGTCGACCATCACGTGCCGGAAGCGGCGCCGGTAGTGCTCGGCAACCGCCGGGTAGGCCCGCAGCAACTCGACCGTGCGCATGATCAGGTCGTCGAAGTCCAGCGCGTTGGAGTCGACCAGCCTGCGCCGGTAGGTCGCGTAGACCTGGGCGACCTTGCGCTCCATGTCGTTACCCGCGCGCTCGGCGGCCTCGTCCGGGGTGAGCAACTCGTTCTTCAGGTTGGAGATCTGCGCGCCGAGCGTACGAGCGGGATACCGCTTGGAGTCCAGCTCCTGCTCCCGGGCGATCATCGTGATCAACCGGCGCGAGTCGTCCGCGTCGTAGATGGAGAAGTTGGACGAGAAACCCGAATGTTCGCCGGACCCCTGCAGCATTTCCCGCAACGTGGCGGCCTCGCGGCGCAGCACCCGTACGCACATCGAGTGGAACGTCGACACCCACATCGCGTTGGCCCGCCGCCCGACCAGGTCGGCCACCCGCTCCTTCATCTCGGCGGCGGCCTTGTTGGTGAACGTGATCGCCATGATCTGACCGGGATGCACACCCTCGGCGAGCAGGTTGGCGATGCGGTTGGTGAGCACCCTGGTCTTGCCCGATCCCGCGCCCGCGACGACGAGCAGCGGAGAACCCGAGTGCGCCACGGCCTCCCGCTGCTGCGGATTCAACCCGGCGAGCAGGGCTTCCGGATCGGATTCGGGTCGCTCGCTCGAACCGGAGTCCACCGGTCCGGTAGAACCGTGCTGCGGAAGATCGAAAAGGGTGCTCATCGTGGCTCCACGTTACCGGCAGGCACCGACAGGATTCGAATGCTGCACCCGTGTGCCGCGGCCCGGTCCGACTCCGGGAGAGTTCCGGTCCGTCCCCCGATTCTTCGCATTCCCGTCGACGCCACGTTGTGGGGCGTGAGCCCCGCGGCGAGAAAGAGTCCTTCGCATGGATTGGATCAACCAGCTCGACCACGCGATCCGCAACCTCGTAGCGGCCGCGTCGACGGTGAGCCCCTGGCTGTGTCTGCTCGCCGTGCTGGTCGTCCTGTCACTGGAGACCTCCATGCTGGTCGGCATCGTGCTCCCGGGGGAGGCGATGTTGCTGCTCGCGGTCGCCGCTCTCGGCGTGCGCTGGGCGGTTCCGCTCTTCGTCGTCGCGATCCTGGCGAACATCATCGGTCAATCCGGCGGATACCTGCTCGGGCGCACGCTGGGCGAGCGGCTCCGGCGTTCGTGGCTGGGACGCAAGATCGGCGAGCAGCGCTGGCGTTCGGCCGAGGTGATCGTGAGTGGTTCCGGGGGCACCGCGCTGATCACCACCCGGTTCGTCGCGGGTGTGCACGCCATCGTGCCCGCCGTGGTCGGCACCCTGCGCGTGCCGTTCCGGCGATTCATCGTGCTCGCCGCGATCGGCGCCGTGCTGTGGGCGGCGGTGCACACGACGCTGGCGGTCACGCTGGGCATGGTCGCCGAGGTGATCGGGTACGGCACGCTCACGGTGCTGCTGACACTGGTGGGCGGGTGCGCGGCGGTCGCCGTGCTCGTCCGCGGCGCCCGAAAGCGCCGCCGACTGCCAGCGGACGTCGCGGACGGCGCGTCCCGGGCCGGCAGCACGACCAGCCACCCCTGACCGGGATACGCCCCTGAACGGAGCCACCTCCGACCGGGTAGCGAGGCCGCACCGGTAACCGGCTCTGGCGGTGTACCGCACCGGGCGGCCATCGGATCGGATACGAGTCGCCCGTCACGTGGCCGTGACCGTCGGCGATGTGGCAAACTGGCAGTGTGCTCACGCAGATCTTCTCGTTTTTCTACGGGCTCCGGACTCCGGCGCCCGTAGCAGTGTGAGCTCACACCACTACGACGCCCCGGAGTCCTCGGACTCGGGGGCGTTCGCGTGTCCGGGCCGAGGCGGGGCCGACGAGCCGGAGGACATTGCCATGAACGCCGCTGTGGACGGTGACCAACCGCAGTCGCCCGCGACCGCCGCGACCGCTCAGGACGCCGCGGAGAGCATCGACGACCACCGCAACGAGATCGATCACCTCGACGCCGAGATCCTGCGCCTGATCAAGCGCCGGGCCGAGGTGTCCCGCGAGATCGGTGCGGCCCGGATGGCCGCCGGAGGCCCACGCATCGTCTACAACCGCGAAATGGATGTATTGGCCCGGTACCGCGAGCTGGGTGCCGAAGGCCGCGAACTCGCCATGATCCTGCTCCGACTCGGACGCGGACAACTCGGACACTGATCCGGTGCCCGCCCCGCGCGGGATCGGTCGGCTGCGGCCGACCCCGCGCGCAGGCCGGAGGTCAGAGGCCGTCGTCAGCCGCCAGGTCCCGCTTGCGGGTCTCCGGCGCGCGCAGCACCGCCACGAGCGTCACCAGCGAGCACAACGCGACGTAGATCGCGATCGGTGTCGAGGAGTGGAAAGCGGCGAGCAGCCCGGTGGCGATGATCGGTGCGAGAGAACCGGCCACGATCGAAGCCAGCTGGTAGCCGATGGACGCGCCCGAATACCGCACCCTGGTCCCGAACAGCTCCGCGAAGAAGGCCGCCTGCGGCCCGTACATCGCGCCATGGAAGACCAGGCCGACCGTCGTGGCGAAAGTGATGACCACGAACGACTTGGTGTCGAGCATCCCGAAGAACACGAAGGCCCACAGCCCGGTGCCGATGGTGCCGATCAGGTAGACGGGTCGACGCCCGATGCGGTCCGACAGCGCTCCCCACAACGGGATGCTGATGAAGTGCAGCGCCGCCGCGATGAGCGAGGCGTTCAACGCGATGCTGCGCGGTAGTCCGAGGTAGGTGGCCACGTAGGTCAGTACGAACGATGTCAGCACGTAGTAGACGACGTTCTCGGCGAACCGCGCGCCCATCGCGGTCAGCACCTCGCTGCGATAGCGACGCAGCACCTCCAGGACCGGGGGCTTGCTCTCGGTGCCGGATTCCTCCGCTTTGCGTGCTGCTTCCAGGAACAGCGGCGACTCGGAGACGGCCAGCCGGACCCACAGGCCGATGAGCACGAGAACACCGGAAAGCAGGAACGCCACCCGCCAGCCCCAGGTCATGAAGGCTTCGTCGGACTGCACCGTCGCCAGGAACGCGAGCACCGCCGTGCCGAGCAGGTTGCCGAGCGGAACACCGCACTGCGGCCACGAAGCCCAGAACCCGCGGTGTTCCGCGGAACCGTGCTCCGAAACCATGAGCACGGCACCGCCCCACTCGCCGCCGATCGCGAAGCCCTGCACCACGCGCAGCAGGGTCAGGATCAGCGGGGCGCTGACGCCGATCGCCTGGTAAGTGGGCAGCAGTCCGATCGCGAAGGTCGCCGTGCCCATGATGAGCAGGCTCAGCACCAGGAGCTTCTTGCGGCCCACCCGGTCACCGAAGTGCCCGAACACCAGCCCACCCAGCGGCCGGGCGATGAAACCCACCGCGTAGGTGACGAACGCCAGCATCGTGCCGACCAGCGGGTCTCCGGCCGGGAAGAACAGTTTGTTGAAGACCAACGCGGCGGCCGAGCCGTAGAGGAAGAAGTCGTACCACTCGACGGTCGTGCCGACCAGGCTCGCGGCGACCACGCGTCCCAAGCCGGTTTTGGGTGGACTAGGGGCTTCGCTGCTCATCGGATCTCCCAGCCTCGGGTGAACATCGTGATTCGCGCGGTCGAGCGCCTCCGCCTCCGCTTCCGCGGTACTAGTGCGCGGTCCAACCTCCGTCCATGGGGAAGGAGGAACCGGTGACCGAATCGGTCCCCGGTCCGCAGAGCCAGAGCGCGAGGGCGGCGACTTCGTCGGGCTCGACGAGCCTTTTGACCGGGGTGCGCGCCAACATCACGTCCTCGATCACCTGCGCTTCCGGGACGCGGTGCAGCTCGGCCTGCTCGGCGACCTGCCGCTCCACCAGCGGGGTGCGCACGAATCCGGGACAGAGGCAGTTCGAGGTGATGCCGTGTCCGGCGGTTTCCAGGGCGACCGTCTTCGACAGGCCTTCGAGGCCGTGCTTGGCGGCGACATAGGCGCTCTTGAACGGTGAGGCGCGCAGTCCGTGCACCGAGGAGACGTTGACGATCCGGCCCCAACCGCGCGCGTACATGCCGGGCAGGGCCGCGCGGACGATCCGGAACGGTGACTCGAGCATCAGCCGGAGCAGCCCCGCGAACTCGTCGGTCGGGAACCTGTGGACCGGGGCCACGTGCTGTGCACCCGCGTTGTTGACGACGATGTCGGCGCCTTCGCCGACGCCCGCGGCCTCGTCCGGGTCTCCGAGGTCGACGATGCGCATCTCGGCCCCGATCTCCTCGGCGACCTGTTCGACCGGCTCGGCCGCGCGGTCGACCACGACGACGGTGGCCCCTGCCGCCGCGAGCCTGCGGGCGATGGCCGCACCGATACCGCTGGCGGCGCCCGTGACCACCGCCTGTTTGCCCGCGAGCGGGACGGCCGGATGTCCTTCCGCCGCGCCGGGCGGGCCGGTGGTCGAACCCGCCGGGGTGGCCGAGCGATCATCCATGGCCCGAAACCTATGCGTGATACCGATCTCAATCCAGGGGTCGGGCACAACCATTTCGGCCCGACAGGCCCGGCTCCGCCCCCCGGATCCCGTCTCAGGTGGGATTTCGGGGATATCACCCATACCCGGCAGGCGCTGAGCAAGGCAGACTGGACGGTATGAACGCCGTCCTTGGCCTTGTCGCCCTTGTCGTCACGCTCGTCGCGGTCCTCGCTGCCGCCGGACACGCCGGTTATCTGGCGGTGCTGACGTCGGCCGCGAAGAAACGCCCCGGCGGACAGCCGGTCACGGAATTCGCGAAGAAGCGGTACCCGGTCGCCGGGGTCTCGCTCGCGGTGACGCTGCTCGCCTTGTTGGTCTCCACCGGCGATGGCGGCGCGGACGTGCTGGCCATCCTGCTCGGCGGTGGTGGCGGGTTCGCCTCGCTCAAGGCGCTGCAGAGCACCCAGAGCCGGTTCCGCAGCGGGAAGTTCTAGCGGGTCGCACCGACACGGATCCCGCCCTCTCGCGGGATCCGGCCGTTCGCGCCATCCACTCGGGCCCGGGCTCGACCGTCGCTGCCTGAACAACGACCGGCCGGAGGCCCGAACCCCTCACTCGATGGTGTGATGCTCGGACCGGCCGGGACGACTCACCGGACGGCCACGGTCACGCGACCTACGATCTGTGACCATGCCCACGGATTCAGGAGCCGATTTCGAGCCGCGACGGGCGCTGGTGGTCACCGCACACCCCGACGACGTCGACTTCGGTTCCGCGGGCACGATCGCCGCGCTGACCTCCAGCGGAGCACGGGTCTCCTACTGCGTGTGCACCTCGGGCGACGCGGGAGGATTCGACGACACCCCGCGCGCACAAGTCCCCGGCATCCGGCAAGCCGAACAGCGAGCCGCGGCCGAGGCGGTCGGAGTCACCGACGTGCACTTCCTCGGGTACCAGGACGGCAGGGTGACCGCCGACCTGGCGCTGCGACGGGACATCACCCGCGTGATCCGCACCGCGTGCCCCGACCTGGTCATCACCCACTCACCCGAGATCAACTGGGCTCGGATCGCGGTCTCGCATCCCGATCACCGCGCTGTGGGCGAGGCGACGCTCGATGCCGTGTATCCCGACGCCCGCAACGAGTTCGCCCATCCCGAGCTGCTGGCGGAGGAAGGATTGCGCCCGTGGCGCGTGCGGCGGCTGTGGCTTTCGGAAACACCCGATGAGCGGATCAACCACGCCGTCGACATCACCGATCACATGGGAGCGAAGCTGGCAGCGCTGGCGGCGCACCGTTCGCAGACCGCTCATCTCGACGACCTGGACGGCATCGTCCACCGGCATGCCGCGTACGTCGCCCAGCAGCACGGCCTGCCGTCCGGGCACCGCGCCGAAGCTTTCCAGGCGGTCGACACGAGTTGAGCGCGACGAGCGAAAGGTAGGGGCACCGAAACGATGTACGGCAGAACCACCGGCTGGTCCGGTCGCATCGACCGGCCCCCATCCGAGAGCGGCCAATCCCCGTCCGAGCACCGGCTCCGCTCCGAGGACGACCGGGGTGTCCATCCCCGAGCGGGCTCGACCGCGTCCGGCGACCCCGAGCCGGAAGGCCTGCGCAAGTTCGATCTGGGAACGGTTCCCGCATCGGTGACACCACCACGCACGTGGCGCCGCGCGGCGTGGTTCGCGATCGCCTCCTCCGGAGCGGTGCTGGGCAGCTTGGCGCTGGTCACGATGCTCATCGAGGACCAGCCTCGGGACGAGAACCTCGATCTGCCCGGCGTGCCCCGGGGCGAGCACCTGGCCATGCTCACGCCGAGTTCCTCGTCGTTGCCGGATCCCTTCGAGGCGATCGAACTGGTCCCGAAGGCAGCCACCACGACCACCGAGCCGACCGAGCAGCCCGGGCACTCGACGACACCGGCTCCGCCCCCTGGCACCGATCGGCCCGGCGAGTCGGCTCTCCCGCCCTCCCCCTCGACGACTCGGACCGAGCCGCCGCCCACCTCCGAGGCCTTCGAGCTGGTGACCCTCGCCGACCCCGACGTGGTCGCGAGGCGGTCGGACGAGTACTTCAGCCACGTGCGTGCGGGCGACCTGCGGTCGGCTTACGCGTTGACGACCGGCGCGCTGCGCGAAGAGGGCTACGAGCGGTTCGCCGCCCGCTACGCCGACATCGAATCGATGGAGATCACCGAGGTGCACACCTCGTCCTCCAAGACCGTCACGACGCTGCGGATCGAGCGGCCGGACGGAAGCACGGAAACCCAACGTCGGGAGCTGCGATTCACCTCGGGCGAGGACCCGCTCGTCCGCTCCGACCAGCAGGTCGACTGAGCGGCCGCGAACGGGCGGCGATCGCCCCACCCGCGGGCACACCACGGGAGCACGCCGCGAGGCGAGGGCTGCTCCGCGTGAGGGCTGCTGCTCCGTTCGTGGCCCGAGGGCCGGAGTGTTCTTCCCTGATCAGGTGAACTCCGGACTCAATCCCCCAGGACGGCCACGGCACGCGATACGAGTGCACCGGCAGGTACGACACAGCAGCAGCACGAGGGCGGGCGAGTGAAGCGTTTCGGGAAGGCCCACCGGCGATCGCGCACCGGTGCGGTAGCCGCTGCCGACATGATCCGACGCCGACGACCGCATCCGGCGTCTCCGGAAGCCCTTCCGTTCTCCGTCCGGGCGACGATCTCCTTCCTCGGCGTTCTCGTCGTCTGCTGCGCCGCGATCGCCATCTGCACGATCATCGCCGAACCGCGCCGGGAGCCGTCGGCATCGCTCGCCCAGCCCGGGCCGATCACCGGGGTCGCGGCCCTGCACCCTGGCCTGCTGCGCGAAGCCAGGTGGCCGTTCGCCACGACGACCGACGGTCCGCCCCGCCCCGGCCACACCACGTCGCCGCGCCCCCAGGCCAACCGCCCGGTTCCGCTCGCTCCCGAAGCGAACCCCGGTGCCGGGAGCATGGAATCCGCTGGGCAAGTGGTCGCGGATCTCTACGCGCGGCTGGCCGTCGACCCCGCGAGCGCCCTCAACCTACTGTGTCCGGAGCTGAGCGCCGAGGACGCGGAGCTGGTCCGCGCGTGGGAGGAGGTGGAGGCAGCACGGGCGCTGCGGGTGGAGCCGCAGCGCGACGACGCGGTGGTGTCCGCTGTGGCGGCTACCTATCCGGACGGGGCACGGGTGGTCCTCCGGCACCGGATCACCGTCGACTGGCACCGCAGCCCCTGCGTCGGATCGATCGAGATGCTGACGGCCGGGATGCACGGTGGGTGACCTGGTGGTGGGCACAACGAGTGCGGGGCTCCGACCAATCACTCCGCCATCCGGGGGTATGCGGGTACGCCCAGTCACCCGCTCGCTCACAACGATGCGGCAACGACGCGAAGACTCCAGCACCCACCGAAGACCGGAATCCACGCCTCGGGGCGAACCGGACAGACCGGTAGCGGCGCCGGACCCAGGTCCGCACGAGCACGGTCGGACGGTTCGGTGGAGATCCACGCGCCCACCACGATCAGCACAAACACCTGCGCGTACCGCGAGGGAACGACCACGGCCGCCGAAGCGGCGGAGGGCCCACGGGTATCCTCGAAATCGCCGCAACGGATCTACGGACTTCGGGCCTACGCCGACTCGGCGTCGGCTAGGCTGCCGTATCACGGCCAGGTCGGATCATTGGTCAACCTGCTGCCGTGAGATGAACGTGTACATGTCGGAGGGCCGAAGCCGGTCCGCCAAATCCGCCGATGTTCGGCGGCGCCATCGACCCGAGATCCGGTACCGCCGGAATCTCGCATCAGTCGGGGTGACCGTTGGGCATCGATAGCAGTACGGGGAGACGTCGGTGAGCGACGAAGGTCGCCTGGTCGCCGGACGCTACCGAGTGCAGCGACGCATCGGCAGTGGCGCGATGGGCGTGGTGTGGGAGTGTGTTGACGAGCGCCTGCACCGCACGGTCGCGGTCAAGCAGTTGTTGCTGCAGCCCGGATTGGATCCGGGTGAGGCCGAGGAAGCGCGGCAGCGGGCAATGCGGGAAGGTCGGATCGCGGCACGCCTGCAGCACCCTAATGCGATCTCGGTCTACGACGTAGCCGAGGACGAGGGCCAGCCAGTGCTGGTCATGGAATTCCTGCCATCTACAAGTCTCGCGGCAATGATGTCGGAGCACGGACCGCTGCCACCACAGGAGGTGGCTCGGATCGGCGCGCAGGTGGCAGCAGCGCTCGGCGCCGCGCACGCCGCGGGCGTCGTCCACCGGGACGTCAAGCCCGGCAACGTCCTGCTCGGCGACGACGGCACGGTGAAGATCACCGACTTCGGGATCTCGCGGGCCCAGGGCGATGTCCAGGTCACCAAGACCGGGATGCTCGCCGGGACGCCCGCGTACCTGTCGCCGGACGTGGCGATGGGCCAGGAGCCCACGGGCGCGTCGGACGTGTTCTCGCTCGGCGCGACGCTGTACGCGGCGATCGAGGGCCACCCGCCGTTCGGGCTCAACGAGAACACCTTGGCTCTGTTGCACGCCGTCGCGGCGGGCCGGATCGAGCACCCGCAGCAAGCGGGGCCGATGAGCGATCCGCTGGTCGCGATGATGAACGCCCGGATCGAGGACCGGCCGGACATGGCCCAGGTCCGGGAAATGCTGCAGGCCATCGCCGATGGTCGCGCCGTCACCTCGGTTCCCACCTCGGCCACACCCATCCCGCCTGCCTTCACGCCGGACTCGGCCACGTCGAGCCAGCCGGGCATGGCGACCACCAACGTGGCCGGTGGCCCGGATGGGACGTCGGTCGGAGCCACGCCGCATTACGAGGAAGACCCCTACAGCGAAAACCAGTACGAGGACGCCACCTCGTACATGGGGGCCGACCCGCGGGGTGACGCGGCGATCTACGAGCAGCCGCGCAAGAGCAAGCGGCCGGTGGTGATCTCCGGTATCGCACTGGCGGCGGTGGCGGTGGTCGCCGTGCTGGTGACGACGGCGTTCTTCAATCAGCCGAACACGCCGACCGAGCCGGCGGGCAGCCAGGAGACCTCGCAGAACCCTGTGCCCCCGCCACCCCAGCCGACGTCGGAGCCCGAGGTGGAGACGAACACCACCACCGTCGTGGAGCAGCCGACTTCCACCGAGGAAGAGACCTCCTCCACGGTGGAGGAGGAACCGACTTCCTCGCAGCAGGAGGAACCGACCTCCTCGCAGCAGGAGGAACCGACCTCCTCGGCGGATGAGGGGCCCACCTCGACCGAGGATGAGCCCACCTCATCCCCTGGCACGACCCAGGCTCCCGCGTCGGCGACCATCGGCTGATCGGCTCGATGCTGTCGACGGCCGGGGTGGGTGCCCCTAAAAGCACCCACCCCGGCCTCGTGTCGTCGGGCCCGAGGCATTCAGTAACGTCAGTACGTCAAGGGAGAAGCTGACACGGGGGTTCCGGTCAGTACTGTTCAGTCGTAGCTACCGCCAGTACCAGGAGACACCTGTGAGCGCCGAGGGCCGTTTGATCACGGGCCGTTACCGGTTGGAAAAGCAAATCGGAAGCGGCGCGATGGGCGTGGTGTGGCGCGCCGTCGACGAGCGTCTGCACCGGACGGTCGCGGTCAAGCAGCTGTTGCTGCAGCCCGGTTTCACACCCGAGGAGACCGAGGAAGCTCGGCAGCGGTCGATGCGCGAGGGCCGGATCGCCGCACGGTTGCAACATCAGAACGCGATCGTGGTCTTCGACGTCGCCGAGGACGACGGCCAGCCGGTACTCGTCATGGAGTACCTGCCGTCGAAGAGCCTGGCCACCGTGCTTGCCGATCAGGGACCGCTCCCACCGCAGTCGGTGGCCCGCATCGGCTCGCAGGTCGCGGGCGCGCTCGCTGCCGCGCACATGGCAGGCATCGTCCACCGCGACCTCAAGCCCGGCAACATCCTGCTCGGCGACAACGGCGAAGCCAAGATCACCGACTTCGGGATCTCGCGGGCCATCGGTGACGTTTCAGTGACCAAGAGCGGGATTCTGGCGGGCACGCCCGCCTATCTGTCGCCAGAAGTGGCGCTCGGACGTGATCCCGCGCCGGCTTCGGACGTCTTCTCGCTGGGAGCGACGCTCTACGCGGCGATCGAGGGTGAACCGCCGTTCGGGGTCGACGAGAACGCGATCAGCCTGTTGCATCGGGTGGCCCGCGGCCAGGTGGAGCCACCGCGGCAGGCAGGGCCGCTCACTTCGGCTCTGATGGAGTTGCTGCGCGCCGACCCGGTGGATCGGCCGACGATGGCGACGGCCCGCAACCTGCTGCAAGCGGTCGCGGACGGGCGCCCGGTTCCCAGCGCAGCTCCCCCCAGCGCCGGCTGGCAACATCCGCCCGCGGCAAACGCCACCCGCCAGGGTGCGGCACCAGCCGAGGCACCGCGCACCGCGTACGCCGCGTCGAACCCGCCGAACCGGTCGAATCCCTCGAATCCGCCGACCCAAGTCGGTGAGCCCGCACGGGCTCAGGTCGCCAACCGCAGCTCGTGGCGTCCGGCCCTGCTGTGGATGGTGGCCGTGCTGGCCGCGATCCTGATCGGCGTGCTCGGCGCCAACGCGTTCGGCCTGGGTGGCGGCTCGGAGCAGAACCCGGATGCGGCGCCAGCCACCCGGGAAACGACGCAGCAGCAGGCACCGCCACCGGCGCCACCGGCGTCGCCGGCACCGCCACCGACCTCTGAGGCGGAACAGACCACCTCCGCCGCCCCGAGCAGCGAAGCCTCTTCCGCGCCCGCGAAGGCTTCGGTTACCCAGGAGGAGATCAAGGAGGTCGTGAAGGATTACTTCTCCTTGGTCCCCGACAAACTGGAGAAGTCCTGGAAGCTGCTGGGCCCCGGCCTGAAAGCGCAGGGCAAGGAGAAGTACAAGAGCTTCTGGAACTCGGTGGAGGATGTCGAGATCACCGCTGGACCGCAGGTGCGCGGCGCCAAGGTGGTCCTCCAGCTGAAGTACACGACCGAGGGCGGCAACACGAGCACCGAGCGGCACGTGCTGGGGATGGCCGTGCAGGACGGCGATCCGGTGATCAACAGCGACAGCAGGGGCTGACCGGCCCTTCGCGCGGGCGATCTCGCCCCACCGCAGCGGTAATACCTCCACATCTCGGTGGTCGGCACCGCGCCGCTGGAGGCACGGCTCGATACGGGTTCTCAGCCGCGGGCGATCTCGCCCAGCGTCGTCATGAAGCTCTGCGCAGCCGGTCGTTCCGCGGTGGCTTCCCGTACGGCGATGTAGATGTGGCGCACGGGTTCGGGGTGCCGGACCGGCCGCACCTCTACCCCCGGGTGCACGACGTCGACCGCGAGTTTCGGCTGGAGCGCGACGCCGATCCCGGCGGCCACGAATCCCTGGGCGGCGTAGGAGCCGTCGGCGTCCAGCACCACTCGCGGAGTCAGCCCGGCCGCGGCGAACGCGTCGTCGAGCGACTCCTCGCAGGGTCCGCCACGCGGCAGGTCGCTGCGCACCCACGATTCGCGGTCGAGCTGTGCGAGATCGACGTATTCCTGGTCGCACAGCGGGTGGTCCTTCGGCAGCACCACGCGGTAGGGCTCGTCGACCAGGTGGAGCAACCGGACGCCGGGCCGGTCGGGGACCTCCCGACTGACGACGATGACGGCGAGATCCGCCTCGCCGGTGGCGACCTCGCCGAGTATCCCTTCGTCGATCATCCGGAGTTCCAGCTGCACGTCCGGCCATTCGGCGGAGAACTTGGCGACGGCGGGCGGGATCAGTCCGACCCCGGCCGTGTGGAAGAACCGCACTCGGAGCAGACCGGTCCGACCGGCGCGGATGTCGGCCAGTTCCGCCTCGGCCTCGCCGAGAAGCTCGGTGACGGTTCCGGCGCGTTCGGCGAGCAGGTTGCCCGCAGGCGTGGGGCGAACGCCGCGGCCCGCCTTCTCCAGCAGCGGCGTTCCGGCTTCCCGTTCGAGCGTGGCGAGTTGCTGACTGATCGCCGAAGGGGTGTATCCGAGGTTGTTCGCCGCGGAGCTGACCGATCCGCTGGTGACCACGGCCCGCAGCACCTGCATGCGTCGCACGTCCAACATAGCCCGACATTACAGCAGAGCTAAAATGTTGTGCTAATTTTTTTCGCTTGTCCTTACATTAGCTCGGGGTCACCGTGAAAGGAGCCGCCACACGCACCACGCACGCAAGGAGACGGAGCTCGATGAACAATCCGGTCAGCTACATCCGCCTGGGCAGCCTGGCCCTGCTCTGGGGAGCGAGCTTCCTGCTGATCAAAGTGGGTCTGCAGGCCCTCGCCCCCGCGCACATCACGTTCGCCCGGATCGTCCTCGGCGCGCTCGTGCTGCTCGCGCTGGTGTTCTTCCGGGGACAGCGCTTGGGCGGTGACTCGCGACTGTGGAAGCACGTCGCGGTCGCCGCGCTGTTCGCCAGCGCACTGCCCTGGACCCTGCTCAACACCGGCGAGCAGACCGTGGACTCCGGGCTGGCCGGAGTCATCAACGCCACCACCCCGCTGTGGACCGGCCTGTTCGGCTTCGTCCTCGGCAGCCGCAACACGATGTCGCCGCAGCGCTGGATCGGCCTGGGGCTCGGATTCACCGGCGTCCTGGTGATCTTCGCCCCCTGGCAGAGTGATGCGCTGAGCTGGGGTGTGCTCGCGTGCCTCGCGGCCTCGGCGAGCTACGGCATCGGCTACACCTACATCGGCAGGCACCTGACCGGTGAGCGGTTGCGCGCGAACGGCCTCACCCCGCTCGCCCTCGCCGCGATGCAGATGATCGCCGCGTCCGGGATCGCGACGCTCGCACTGCCGTTGGGTGGTCTGCGCCTTCCCGAACCGGCAGCCGCTCCGCTGCTGGCCGTCGCCGCCCTCGGCATCTTCGGCACCGGAATCGGTTTCGCGCTCAACTACCGGCTGATCGCGGACGAGGGGGCGACCACCGCCTCGACCGTCACCTTCCTGATGCCCGTGGTGTCGGTCGCCCTCGGCTGGCTGGTGCTCGACGAGCAGTTCGGCCCGCGCGTGCTGCTGGGAATGGTGATCGTGCTGGCCGGCGTGGCGCTGGCCCGCCGGAACCCGCCCCAGGCCGGTGATCGGCCCGCCGGTCACCTCCCCGCCGGGCCGGTGGCGCGCGAAGCGCTCGTGACGGGCACCCGGCTCTACGCCGAACTGGCCACCAACCACCCGGGCAAATGAACACCACCGCGCGGGAAACCCGAAGGTCGCCGGTCACGCGGGCGCGTGACCGGCTCGGCTCAGACCAGTCGCCGGTCGGTGGCCCAGCGGGAGAGCTCGTAGCGGTTCGACAACTGGGTCTTGCGCAGCACGCTCGAAACGTGGGTCTCGACCGTCTTGACCGAGATGAACAGCTCCGAAGCGATCTCCTTGTAGGCATAGCCCCGCGCGACCAGGCGGAGCACATCGCGCTCGCGCGGGGTGAGCTGGTCGAGTTCCGGATCACCGACCGCCGCGCTGCTGCCTCCCCGGGAGAACGCGTCGAGCACGAAACCCGCGAGCCGGGGGGAGAACACCGGGTCTCCGGCGGCTACCCGCGTGACCGCGTCGGCCAGCTCCCGGCCGGAGATCGTCTTGGTCACGTAGCCCCGCGCGCCTCCCCGGATCACCGCGATCACGTCCTCGGCGGCATCGGACACCGACAGCGCGAGGAACACCACGTCGGGGTGGGCATCCCGCACCTGCCGCAGCACCTCGGCCCCGCCACCGTCCGGCATGTGCACGTCCAGCAGCACCACCTCGGGCCGGTAGTGACCGATGCCCGCGATCGCCTCGGCCACGGAACCGGCTTCGGCGATCACCTCGACCTGTTCGGGAAATGCCGCGAGCTCCGCCCGGACACCGGTCCGGAAGAGCGCGTGGTCATCGACCAGGTACACCCGGACCGGGCGTTCCGGGGCGTCGTTGTCGGGTTCGCTGCTCACGGCAAAGCCTCCTCGATCTTCAGCGGCGGGACCTGGTACCGGGATCACCCGTACCGGCCGCCGGTTCACGGCCGGCCCGCTCTCGGCATCTCCATCTGCACTTCGGTGCCTTCGCCCGGCGTGCTGCGCAGCCGGCTCCGGCCCCCGTTGCGTTCCATCCTCCCCCGGATGGAATCCACCAGCCCATGCCGATCCGCCGAAACCTCGTCCAGATCGAACCCGACACCGCGGTCGCGCACGTAGACCGAGACCTGTTCCGGCTCCACCTCGGCGTAGACGCTGACCGCGGCGACCTCCGCGTGCTTGGCGGCGTTGACGACCGCCTCCCGCGCGGCGGCGAGCAGCGCCGCGATCCGCTCGTCCACATCACAGTCCCCGACCACGACCTGCTGGACCTCGACGGCGAAGGAGTCCTCGACCTCCCCGCACGCCCGGGACAACTCGGCGGACAACGTCGCCGCGAGCACCTCCTGCGAGACGCGGTCCACCTCGTTCCCGCCGGATTCGGTCCGCCCGTAACCGTCCGGGCCGTAGAGCCAGGTCCGCAGCTCCCGCTCCTGCCCCCTGGCGAGACGCTTGACCTCACGGGCCGACTCCGACTGCTTCTGGATCAGGGCGAGGGTCTGCAACACCGAATCGTGCAGGTGCGCCGCGATCTCGGCGCGTTCCTGCGACCGGATGCGACTCGCGCGCTCCGAGTCGAGGTCTCGCACCAGACGCAGCCACCACGGAATCGTCAGCACGGCGACGCCGACCAGCGTGGCGAGCACGGCGAGCAACGCGAACTGCAACTCGCCGACCGATCCGATGCCACCCAGGAACACCGACAGGCCGATCACAACGAGCGAACTGCCCGCGAGGATTCGGATGACCCCGGCTCGGGTGCTGCCGCTGAACAGCACTCCGGCGACACCGTTCTGCCGCCAGCGCCTGCGTTGCGACTCGTCGGCCTCCCGCCACACGACGGCGACGCCCACGAGGGTCACGCCCAGCGGCCCGGTCAACCACGCGGGCAACCAGCCGTACGAGCTGACCGCCACCGTGAGACCGATACCCAGCAGGATGAGCCCAATGCTCTGCTGGCGTTCCTTCAGCGAGGCGCTTCGCCCTCGACCGCCGTCCTGCCGTACGAAGACCCACAGCAGCCCGTACGCCACAGCCCCGGCACCGCCGAACGCCGCCGACGCGGCGAAGAACGCCCGCACCCAGAGCACCGACACGTCGAGGTGCTCGGCGATCCCGCCGGAGACTCCGCCCAGGAGCCGCCCTTCGCGCTGTCGGTAGAGCCGCGGCGGGGGACCCAGTTCGCTTTCGGGACGAACACCGGACCCGTCCGGCCTCCCCGGTGTTCGCATTCCCTTGACCCGCACATCCACATCATCGATGGTCACACCATCGGTTCGCACGCACATCGGGGAATCCACCGCGTTCATCCGGGCATGCTCAGGGTCGTCCCGGATACCGGACGACCGTAGCGGTGCGGATAGTGAACGGTATGACTGGCAGCAACGCCCCCCAAGCACTGGACTCGGTTCGCGAGACCTTCGAGGAGTTCTGGCGCGATCGCCCGGTGCGCCCCCGCACGGGCGGTAAGTTCGGCGGGGTTTCGGCTGCGCTCGGCATCCACTACGGCATCGACCCGGTGCTGGTCCGAGTGGCCTTCGTCGTCGGGACCTTCTTCGGCGGCTCCGGGCTGATCCTGTACCTGCTGGGCTGGCTCGTCCTGCCGAAGGAGGTCGGTCCCGGAGTGGACGGCCCGGTCACCAAACACCCGTCGACGACGGGGTTGGTGCTGCTCCTGATTCCACTGGCAGTGCTGGTCTGGGCCATCGGCTTTTCCAGCCTGTTCGGACTGCTCCTGGGGTTGACCGCGCTGTACCTGCTGCAGCGCCGCCGTGCCGGCGGATCGGGCGGCGGACAGGACGGTGGGTCGGCCGGTGGGTCGGCCACGAACGCGCCGCAGGCATCCGGGGACGACGGGTCGCCGGCCGAACCGAACACCTGGGTTTACCCACGGCCACCGGAGCAGGAGGCCGAGCTTCCCGTCCGCGAGCACCCGCCGGCGTGGGACCCGCTCGGGGCGGCTCCGTTCGCCTGGGACCTGCCCGAACCCACCGACCCGGCTCCCCCCGAACCGCCTCCCCCATCGCGGAGGTGGATCAGCTTCACCGTGCTGGGAGCGACGGTGCTCGCCGGCCTGCTGACGCTCGCGGCTTCGGGTGCGCCGTACCAGGCGGCGGCCGTGGCGCTGGGCGTGCTCGGAGTCGGCATGATCGTCGCGTCGTTCGTGCGAGCCGGTCGCAAGCTCGCGCTGGTCGCGATCCCGCTGGCTGCCCTCGCCGTCGTGCTGAGCGTGCTGTCGGACAGCGGCCCGTGGCGCGGCGTGACGAACCGGTCGATCACACCGGTGACGATCGAAGCGGTGCAACCGAACTACGACGCCTCGGTCGGAAACATCGAGCTGGACCTCACCGAGATGACCATTCCACCGGTGCCGGTGAACGGGCCGACCTCGACCACGGTCGAAGTCGGCATGGGCAACATCCACGTCCGGATACCGCCCGAGCTGGACGTCACGACCTCATGCTCGGCCGATCGAGGGCAGGTCCGCTGCCTGGCCGGGGAACGAGCCGGGGAGCGCGTCTCCACCGAAACGACCGACTTCGGAACCGACGGCCCCGGAGGGGGTCACATCACCCTCGACCTGCGGGTCGACTCCGGCAGCGTGGAGGTGCAGCGTGACTGACGACCAGAACACACCGAAGCAGAACGGCCGCAGCGGCCCGGACCCGCTGACCCTCGTGGCCGGAATGGTGGCGGTGGGGACCGCGGGCTGGGCCCTGTTCGACTCCGGGAACATCCTGGCACCGCACTGGATGATCGCGGTCGGATCGATGATCATCGGGGTCGTGCTGCTGATCCTCTCGGTGCGCACGCGGCGCGAGACCTGACCACGCCCGAACCCCACACGGGCCCCGAATCCCACGCGCCCCCCAATCCGAACCGCGCCGGGCCGGTCACTACATGAACGCGCCGAACACGGTGAACACCAGACCGGCCGGAGCGGCCACCAGTACGGCGACGCTCAGCAGCTTGTGCCGGGTTCCCCTGCTGTCCCGGAGTTCCTGCTCGCTGCGGGTGGAGATCATGAAGTGCCCGTCGGCTTCCGGATTGCCGATGACCAGCGGACCGATCTTGTCGTGGACCTCGCCCAGGACGTAGAGCCGAGTCCCCGGCCGGATGACCCACTCGTTGTACTGGTAGCCGATCGTTCCGCTGGAATCGAACATGCGCGGCAACTGCACGCCGAACAGGCTCGGACCGTCCGGCCGGTGCGGCTCGTACCGGTCGAGCACTTGCTCGGGGCGGTCGGGAGCGGTTCCGTTCGGGTCGAGGCCGATCAGGACGTTCTGATCGTCCCGGATCGCGTACCCCTCCCAGGAGGTGTGCCCGGCAACGGTCTCCTTGCGCCGCTTCACCCGGCGACGCCCGTTCCGGTAGTGGACGTGCTCGTAGTGGCGCACGACCTCATGCCGGTGCCAGACGCACTCGGTGCCGCTGAGTTGCGAGACCAGCACCCCCTCCGGGCGGGGATGCGCGCTGCCGACTACCTCGCACCGCTTGCGGAACGACCCGCGCGCCCCGATTTCGTCGGACGCGCCGCGCAGCGTCTCCAGCTCGCCGACCGGTAGGGTCTCCGCGCCGATCATCGCGTGCAGCTCGTCACGCGCCTGGCGCATGAAGAAGAACCCGACAGCCGCCCCGACGAGCAATGCCAAGCCGATGAAGATCACTACGCCCCCGGCACTCGTTGCCACCCCGAACACGATCACCCTATTGGGTGTAAGGGAGTTCGGGAATCGGAACCATCGGATCCGTCCCGGACGGCTCCGGAAGGACCGTGGCCGTCTAATCTCGTCACGAGCGATGAAGGGGGCTGGTAGCTGGTGGACAACGAGGTGCGCCCGACTCTGGAGGACGTCGCGGCCACTGCGGGTGTGTCGCGAGCGACCGCGTCCAGGGTGATCAACCGATCTCCCCGGGTGAGCTCCGAAACGCGCGATCTGGTGGAGGCAGCGGTACTCGAACTGGGCTACGTGCCGAACCGGGCCGCCAGAACCCTCGTCACGCGCCGGACCGACGCGATCGCGCTCGTGCTCTCCGAGCCGGAGAGCAAGTTCTTCGACGACCCGTTCTTCGCCTCCACCATCCGGATCGTCTCGCGGCACCTGGCGGCGGCGAACGCCCAACTCGTACTGCTGCTCGTGCACGAGCCGGAAGATCACGTGCGCATCTCCCGGTACCTAGCGGCCGGCCACGTGGACGGCGCTCTCGTGCTGGCACCGCACCGAGGGGACCCGCTGCCACCCGCGGTTCGCGACCTGCCGCTGCCGCTGGTCTTCGGCGGCAGGCCGTGGATTCCCGAACAGGGCCTGCACCTGGTCGACCACGACAACCTCGGTGGCGGCCGGATGGCCGCCGAGCACCTGCTGCGCATCGGATGTCGCACGATCACGAACATCACGGGCCCACAGGACGAACACGCCGCCATCGACCGCCGAGAGGGCTGGAAGAGCGCCCTGGGATTCGACGAGCGGACCGCCGAGCTGCGCAGTCTGGCGGGCGAGTTCACCGAGCGCGGCGGCAAGCGGGCCATGGCCGAACTGCTGGAACGGGTTCCGGACCTGGACGCGGTGTTCGCGGGCAACGACCTGATGGCGGCGGGAGCGATGCAGACGCTGCGCGCGGCCGGGCGGCGGGTTCCGGACGACGTGGCCGTGGTCGGTTTCGACGATCAGCCCGCGGTGGCTCCGTACACCGAACCGCCGTTGACGACGATCCGGCAGGATCCGGTGATCCGTACCGCGCACATGGTTGACCTGCTGCAGCGGCTGATCGCCGGAGAACGGATCCGTCCCGAGCGGGAAGTCCTCCCCGTGGAGCTGGTTCGGCGCGCGTCGGCGTGATCTGGGCCGTTCAGCGCAATCCCGGCTGATCTTGATCGGTACAGGTTTTACCTCCTCCTTCCTGCCGACCATGCTCTGCGATGAGAGCGCTCTCACGATCCCGTCCGTTCCTCTCCCAACCCTGTCCATTTCCGCCGGGGTCGGCGGTGGCCATGACCACCGTTCCACCCACCAGAACCGGACCGCGCCGGGCGCACCAGCGCGGAGACCTCGCCGGAAGACCGCAAGGAGACGCGATGTCCGGAATCCGCACCACCGCAGCCCTGGGCCTGCTCGCGCTGATGCCGTTCGCCGCAACCACCGCCCCGCAGGCCGCGAACGCCGACCCGAGCGCCGAACAGGCGCGAACCCGACCAGCGCCGACGCAACCGGCACCGTCCCAGCCGACGGGAGCCCCACAAGCGGCCCTCTTCGACGACTTCTCCGGCTCCGAGATCGACCGGTCACGCTGGACGGTCGAAGTCACGGGCGAGAACTTCGGCACCGTCAACCGGGAACAGCAGGCATACGTCGACTCGCCCGAAACGATGTACATCGAACACGACGATGCCGCCACCGGTGCCGAGAACGGTGCGCTCGCCATCCACCCACGCTTCGAACCCGGCCACCAGGCACCCGACGGGCAGACCTACGACTTCATCTCCGGACGCCTGAGCACGCAGGACAAGTACGAGTTCACCTACGGCAGCTACTCGGCCCGGCTCAAGCTGCCCGAAGGCGCCACCGGATCCGGGCTGTGGCCCGCGTGGTGGTCACTGGGTGCCAACATCGACTCCGGTGAACCCTGGCCGGAATGCGGCGAGGTCGACGTGATGGAGAACGTCGGCGAACCGTGGACCAACGTTTCCCTGCACGGGCCCGAGTACCACGGCGACACCCCGGTCAAGGCCACCCAGGAATTCGACGGCATGGATCCCGCGGGCTGGCACGTGTACCGCGCCGACTGGACCCCCGACGGGTTCACCTTCTTCATCGACGACCGCGAGATCTACCAGATCACCAAGCAGGAGATGCAGCAGAACGGCTGGAGCTGGGTCTTCGACGATCCCCAGTTCCTGATCCTCAACTTCGCCCTCGGCGGCACCTTCCCCGGCGGCGTCAACGGCGTCACGGAGCCGTACTTCGGCCTCCCGCAGGAAACCGTCGACAAGGTCGCCGCGGGCAACGTCCGCTACCTCGTCGACTGGGTCCGCGTGGAGCAGTGATCAACGCGGGTTGGTGCGTCGACCTCTCCGGAGATCGACGCACCAACCCGAGTCACTCCCGCTCGAGCGGGTCACTCCCACTCGATGGTGCCCGGCGGCTTGGACGTCACGTCCAGCGTCACGCGGTTGACGTCGGAAACCTCATTGGTGATCCGGGTGGAGATCCGCTCCAGCACGCCGTAGGGCAGCCGGGTCCAGTCCGCCGTCATGGCGTCCTCGCTGGAAACCGGTCGCAGCACCACGGGGTGACCGTAGGTGCGGCCGTCGCCCTGGACACCCACCGAGCGAACGTCGGCGAGCAACACCACCGGGCACTGCCAGATGTCCCGATCCAGCCCGGCCGCGGTCAGCTCCTCACGAGCGATCGCGTCGGCCGCGCGCAGCGTCCGCAGCCGGTCGGCCGTCACATCACCGATGATCCGGATGCCCAACCCCGGACCGGGGAACGGCTGGCGGTGCACGATCGTCTCCGGCAAACCGAGTTCCAGGCCCACCCGCCGGACCTCGTCCTTGAACAGCGCGCGCAACGGCTCCACCAGGCCGAACTGCAGGTCGTCCGGCAAACCGCCCACGTTGTGGTGGCTCTTGATGTTCGCTGCACCGGTGCCGCCACCGGATTCGACCACGTCGGGGTAGAGGGTGCCCTGCACCAGGAAGTCGACCTGCTCCCCGGATTCGCCCGCCTCGGCGACCAGGTCACGCGCGGCTTGCTCGAAGCAGCGGATGAACTCCCGGCCGATGATCTTGCGCTTCTCCTCGGGATCGCTGACCCCGCTGAGGGCGTCCATGAACCGGTCGACCGCGTCGACCGTGACCAGCCGGACACCGGTGGCCGCGACGAAGTCCCGCTCCACCTGGGCGCGCTCCCCGGAGCGCAGCAGACCGTGATCGACGAAGACACAGGTCAGCTGGTCACCGATGGCGCGGTGAACCAACGCGCCTGCCACCGCCGAGTCGACACCGCCGGAGAGGGCGCAGATCGCCCTGCGGCCGCCGACCTGCTCGCGGATCGCGGTCACCGTGTCGTCCACGATGGAAGAAGTGGTCCAGCCGGGACGGATGCCCGCGATTTCGTGCAGGAACCGGCGCAGCACCTCCTGCCCGTGCGGCGAGTGCGCCACCTCCGGGTGGTACTGGACACCGGCGAGTCTGCGTTCGGTGTTCTCGAACGCCGCGACCGGCGTCTGCTCGCTGCCCGCCGTGACGGTGAAGCCCTCGGGTGCCTTGCTGACCGAGTCACCGTGGCTCATCCAGACCGGGTGGCTGCCCGGCAGGTCCTCGTGCAGCGTCCCGCCCTCGCCCGAGACGGCCAGCTCGGTGCGGCCGTACTCGCGGGTTCCGGTGTGCTCGACGGTTCCGCCGAGCGCCGAGGTCATCGCCTGGAAGCCGTAGCAGATGCCGAACACCGGGATGCCCGCGTCGAACAGGGCCGAATCGACCTGCGGAGCTTCCTCCGCGTAAACGCTGGCGGGGCCGCCGGAGAGCACCACGGCGGCGGGGTCGCGGCGGGCGATCTCCGCGACCGGGGTGTCGTGCGGAATGACCTCGGAGTAGATCTGGGTCTCCCGCACTCGTCGTGCGATCAGCTGCGCGTACTGAGCCCCGTAGTCGACGACGAGCACCGGGCCCTTTCCGGCTGTGCTCTTCTCGTCGGCAGCCCTGCTCGTTGCGGTACCGGACACGTCGTCGAAACCTCCTGCGGAAACGGTGCTCAGACCGTCATTGTCCCAGGTAACCAGGGACACACCGCACCGACCCCATACCTCCTCCACCGCCCCCGCGGACGACACCGGGCGCGGTGGAGGAGGTGCGTCGATTCCTCCGGGGGCCGACGCGCAACCGGGTCAGGGGTCCGGGAGGGCCGCCGGAGCGTCGGCGGGGACCGCGGGGGATTTCGGCGCGATCCGGTCGACCGGGCGGTAGCCCTCTTCCTGCGCGGCGCGCTGATCGGGCTCGCCCTTGTTCGGCCACATCGAGAACGCCCGCTCGGCCTGGGCGGTGATCGTGAGCGAGGGGTTGACCCCCAGGTTCGCCGTGATCGCCGAACCGTCCACGATCGACAGGTCCGGATATCCGAAGGCGCGGTGGTACGGGTCGATCACCCCGTGCTCGGCGTTCCGGCCGATCGCACAACCACCGATGAAGTGCGCCGTCATCGGGATGTCGAAGAGCTCGCCCCAGGTGCCACCGGCGATCCCGTCGAGCTTCTCCGCGACCCGCTCGTTGGCTTCCTCCCCCGCCGGGATGTAGCTCGGGTTCGGCGCGCCGTGCCCCTGCTCGGAGGTGATGCGGCGCCGTCCGAACAAGCCCCGCCGCAACCGGGTGGTCAACGAGTTGTCCAGGCTCTGCATCACCAGCAGGATGACCGTGCGCTCGCTCCACCGACGGATCCAGAACAGCCGGATCGACGTGAGCGGGTTCCGGACCGCGTACCGCAGCCACTGCCGCCACCGCGGCTGCGACGTGCCGCCCTTGGTGGGCAGCGTCTGCAACAGGCCCATCGCGTTGCTGCCCCGGCCGTAGCGGACCGGCTCGATGTGGGTGTCGTCATCCGGGTGGAACGACGAGGTGATCGCGACACCGTCGGCGAAGTTCCGGTCCTCCCGAACCTCCGGCGCCTGAGCTCCGATGATCGCTTCGGAGTTGGTCCGGGTCAGGTGTCCCAGCTTGCGCGAGAGCCGCGGCAGGTCGCCGTTCTCCCTGGCCCGGTGCAACAGGTTCTGGGTGCCCCAGGTGCCCGCGGCGACCACGACCTGGTCGGCGGTGAACACCCGGCTCCGGCGGTTCCACTTGGCGCCGGTGCGGTGGGTGCCGATGCGCCACCGGCCGTCGTCACCGCGGGCCATCCGGTCGACGCTGGTCAGCGGGAACACCTCGGCCCCGTTGGCCTCCGCCAGGTGCAGGTAGTTCTTCGTCAGGGTGTTCTTCGCTCCCACCCGGCAACCGGTCATGCACGAGCCGCACTCGGTGCATCCGGTGCGCTCCGGTCCGGCACCACCGAAGTACGGGTCCGCGTCGGTCTCTCCCGGCTGCCGGAAGTACACCCCGACCGGTGTGGAGTGGTAGCTGTCCTCTACGTCCATCTCGGCGGCGACCTGCTTCATCACCGTGTCCGAGGGTGTCACCGTCGGGTTGGTGACCACGCCGAGCATCCGGGTCGCCTGGTCGTAGTGCGGCGCGAGCTCCGACTCCCAGTCGGTGATGTGCGCCCATTGGGAGTCGTTGTAGAACGGCTTGAGCGGGCGGTAGAGCGTGTTCGCGTACACCAGCGAGCCGCCCCCGACACCGGATCCCGCGAGGATCAGGCAGTCGCGCAGCATGTGGATGCGCTGGATGCCGTAGCACCCGAGCTGCGGGGCCCACAGGAACTTGCGGACGTCCCAGGAGGACTTGGCGAACTCGTCGTCGGCGAACCGGCGCCCGGCCTCCAGCACCGCGACCCGGTATCCCTTCTCGGTGAGCCGCAGCGCAGCCACACTTCCTCCGAAGCCGGAACCGATCACGACGACGTCGAAGTCCGTCTCACCGCTGCGCTGCGCGTGGTCACCAGAAGCCATACGCGACACACTAAACGGAACTACTCGTCAGTAGCTAGACCTTGCGGGCGAGATTCCCGGAGCGCCCGGAAGGGCGCCCCGGGAAAGACCGACCGAGGACGGCGAACGTCAACTTCGCCGGAAGTTCGTGCCGTCGACAGGCGAACGCGGCCCCACCGGAGCACGTCAGCGCCGCAGCATCAGCCCGACCTTCTGGAACTCCTTGAGCTCCGAGTAACCGGTCTTGGCCATCGCCCGGCGCAGTCCGCCGAAGAGGTTGAGCGTGCCGTAGGGGTCCGAGCTCGGCCCGAACAACACCGTTTCCAGATCCGCACCGGATCCGGGGAAGCCGATGATCTCGCTTCGCGGCAGGCTCGGGTGCGCCGCGGCGGCAGTCCAGTAGTGGCCGTGGCCGGGCGCCTCGGCCGCTTCGGTCAACGCCTCACCGAGCAGCACCGCGTCCGCGCCGCAGGCGACCGCCTTCGCGATGTCGCCCGAGTAGGAAAGCGCCCCGTCGGCAAGCACGTGCACGTATCGCCCACCGGTCTCGTCCAGGTAGTCGCGCCGCGCGGCGGCGGCGTCCGCGATCGCCGTGGCCATCGGGACACCGATGCCCAGCACCTGCGTCGAGGTCGCCGCCCGGGACTGGCCGAATCCCACGATCACACCGGCCGCGCCGGTGCGCATCAGGTGCATCGCGGTCCGGTAATCACCGACCCCACCGGCGATCACCGGCACGTCCAGATCCGCGATGAACCGCTTGAGGTTCAGCGGCTCACCGTCGCGAGCGACGTGCTCGGCCGAGACGATGGTGCCCTGGACCATCAGCACCTCGACCCCGGCGGCCAGCAGGTCCGGCGTCAACTCCTCGGCGTGCTGCGGGCTGACCCGCGCGGCGACCGTCACCCCGGAGTCCTTGATCTGTTTGACCGCCGCGGTCAGCAGATCCATCCGGATCGGCGCCGCGTGCAGCTTCTGCAGCAGGGTGATCGCCGCTTCGGGGTCGTCCTCCTCGGCGGCCCGCACCACCTCGAAGAGCCGTTCCTCGACGTTCTCGTGCCGAGCCCACAGCCCCTCGGCGTTGAGCACACCGAGGCCGCCGAGCTCGCCGATGCGGATCGCCGTGGCCGGTGAGACCACCGCGTCCGTCGGATGCGCCACCAGCGGGATGTCGAACCGGTAGGCATCGATCTGCCAAGACAGGGACACATCTTTCGACGAGCGGGTACGCCGCGACGGCACGATCTCGACATCGTCCAGGTCGTAGCCGCGCATGGCCGTACGGCCCATGCCGATCTCCACCAGATCCCGCACGTCAGTCCTTCCCTCGCGGTTTCCCGGCGCCGTTCGCACCGGTGATCCCATTCTGCGGCAAGGCCACCCCTCGGTGACCCCGGTTGTGGCGCGACCACCACGCGGCGGCCGCGGCCCGGAGCAGCGACCGGCCGGACGATCACGCCCGGAAAGCACGTGAAGCGCTCGTCCGCGAGCCCGCCCCCGGCGCTGTCCGACTAGGTATTGTCCCCGCCTCGCGGGATCACCGGCAGCTGGGTCGCGGTTTCGCGACGCACGCCACCCCGCGCGGCGGACCCGGAAACCCCCGGGCCCGGACCGTCCGACCGGCGACCGCGGTCGCACCCCGGGGCGGGGTTCAGCGGTTGTGGTAGTTCGGCGCCTCGGTGGTCATCGTGATGTCGTGCGGGTGACTCTCCTTGAGACCCGCGGCGGTGATCCGGACCAGATTGGCGTTCTGCAGCTCGGGAATCGTCCGCGCTCCGGTGTAGCCCATGCCCGACCGCAGTCCGCCCGCCAGCTGGTCCACGACCTGGCTCAGCGGACCCCGGAACGGCACCCGGCCTTCGATGCCCTCCGGCACGAGCTTGTCCTCCGAGAGCACGTCGTCCTGGAAGTAGCGGTCCTTCGAGTACGACTTCGACTGGCCGCGCGTCTGCATGGCCCCCAACGAACCCATGCCCCGGTAGACCTTGAACTGCTTGCCGTTGACCAGCACCAGCTCGCCGGGAGCTTCCGCGGTGCCCGCCAGCAGGCTGCCCAGCATGACGCTGCTGGCCCCCGCGGCGATGGCCTTGGGGATGTCGCCGGAGTGCTGGATACCGCCGTCACCGATCAGCGGGACGCCCGCCGGACGGCACGCCTGGTCGGCCTCGTAGATCGCGCTGATCTGCGGCACGCCGACACCCGCGACGACCCGGGTCGTGCAGATCGAGCCCGGCCCGACACCCACCTTCACCGCGTCCGCTCCGGCATCGACCAGCGCCTGCGCACCGGCCTTGGTGGCCACGTTGCCGCCGATGACGTCGACCGAGTGGCCGAGTTCCTTCTTGAGCGTGGCCACCGTGTCGACCACGGCCTGGGAGTGCCCGTGCGCGGTGTCGACGATCAGCACGTCCACTCCCGCGTCGACCAGCGCCATCGCGCGCTCGTGGGAATCGGCGCCGACGCCCACCGCGGCACCGCACAACAGCCTGCCGTCCGGGTCCTTGGTGGCCTCCGGGTACTGCTCGGTCTTGACGAAGTCCTTCACGGTGATCAGACCCCGGAGCTTGCCCGCGTTGTCGACGATCGGGAGCTTCTCCACCTTGTGCCTGCGCAGCAGACCGAGGGCGGCGTCAGCCGTGACCCCGACCTGGGCGGTGACCAGCGGCGCGGGTGTCATGATCTCGCGGACGCGCTTCGTGTGGTCCACCTCGAAGCGCATGTCGCGGTTGGTGATGATGCCCACGAGCGTGCCGTCGGGGTCCGTCACCGGTACGCCCGAGATGCGGAAACGAGCGCACAACGCGTCGACCTCGGCCAACGTGTCGTCCGCCGAGCAGGTCACCGGGTCGGTGACCATGCCTGCCTCGGAACGCTTGACCACCTCGACCTGAGCGGCGTGCTCCTCGACCGAGACGTTGCGCTGCAGAATCCCGACACCACCCTGGCGGGCCATCGCGATCGCCATCCGGGCCTCGGTGACCGTGTCCATCGCCGCGGACAGCAGCGGCACCCGCAGCCGGATGTTGCGGGACAGCTGGGTGCCGGTGTCGACCCCGCTGGGAATGACGTCCGATTCGTCAGGCAGCAGAAGCACGTCGTCGAAGGTCAGCCCGAGGGTCGCGAACTTCGTGGGAAAGCCGGGCGCGGTGAGTTCGCTGGTCATGGCGACAGATGTGCCTTTCCTTCAAGCTACGGTCTTCAACCGAAGGATGCGGGCGGGTGTGATACCGGCTCACCGGTACGACGGTTCGCCGAGGTACCGGAGAAGGGGATTCCCCCATGATAGAGACCGCTGGTCAGACCCCTACGTCCGCGTGTCCTCGCGGGCGAGAGGACACCCGAGCAGCGGCACTGCTGGACACAGCCGGTACCGTGCTGGCCGTGCCGCACGATCCGTTGCCCCCAGACCCGTTCGCGGGTGACCCGGATGATCCGAGCGTGGAACTCGGCGAACACGACTCCGAGAACGATCCACCGCTCGGCGATGAGGAACGCGCCGAACTGCTGGCCGACCTGACCGATCTGGCCGTCTACCAGGCGCTGCTGGAACCCCGTGGCGTCCGTGGCATCGCCGTGGACTGCGGGGACTGCGGCGAAGCTCACTACCACGACTGGGAGTTGCTGCGTTCCAGCCTGGAACAACTCCTGAACGACGGTCGGATGCGCCCACACGAACCCGCCTTCGAACCGGACCCCACCCACTACGTGAGTTGGGACTACTGCCGGGGCTTCGCCGACGGGGTCACCGAGACGGAGAACGAGAACAGCAAATGAGCCCGACCCGGCGCTGACGCGCCCCGGCCTCGTCCGTTGGGCGCCGTCCACTGGCCTCGTCCACAGGCGTCTCGATTCGTGACGGCCGAACGCGTCTCGCAACCCGGCACTGACGAAACGAGGGGGTTGCTCCGAATGTTCGGAGCAACCCCCTCGTTCGTGTCGGATCCGCCGAGTGGCGAGGTCCTTCATAGTTGCCGAGCCCGCTTCGCCGACATCGCTTCGTCAGCGTTGGCCGGACCGAGCGGCCGGACCGAGCGGTTCGCCCCGGCCCTGGCCTGAACCAGTTTGGGCTGAATCAGTTTGGGCTGAATCAGTTTGGGCTGAATCAGTTTGGGCTGAATCAGTTTGGGCTGAATCAGTTTGGGCTGAATCAGTTTGGGCAGGGCCGGGGCGAATCCGGGCAGGAGATCGGTCGGGTCAGTCGGGCAGGAACGGGTTCTCGCTGCCCCACGCCCCGCTCGACGGGTTCTCGGAGCTGCCGCTGGTCTCGCTCGGGCTGGTCGTCGACTCGGACGGCTCGGTGGAGCTGCTCGGCGGCTGGGTCGACGTGGTGTCGGGCGGTTCCGGCGGCAGCGGCGGCTGTGGCGGCGGAGGTGGTGTCGACGTCACGGAATCCTCGGAGCTCGCGGACTCTTCCGTGGTCGAGCTCTCGGTGGTGTCCTCGTGCTTGTCGAACTTGGCCGTCAGCGAGGCGTGCGCGGCCTCCAGCTCGTCCAACCCGTGTTCGGCGTCAACGTCCTGCATCTGTTCGCGGGCTCGCTTCAGCGCCGCTTCGGCCGCGCTGCGGTTGCCCTGCTCCCAGGCGCCCGCGGCGAATTGCAGATCGCCCTCGGCCGATTCCCTGGCCTGCGCGGCCCGCGCATGGTCGATGTAGAGCACCTGCGCGACACCCCACAACGCGTCGCCGGGCTGAGCGTCCCGCGCGGCCAGCCCGAACCCGGTGAAGGCGATCATCAGCACTGCCGCTGCCGAGGCGACGGGCACGAGGTGCCTGCGCTTGAGCCGCCTGCGGGGGCGACTGCCCTCCGTGATGGCCGCCGCCGCCATGTCGATGTCGACGAGGTCGGCGATCGGTGCGGCGTCGACGTCCTGGCGCCATGCGACCAGCATGGATTCCAGGTCGGACCCCTCGTCGCCGGACGTCCGGGAACCGATATCCGGATCGGTGCCGCCCAGCACGTCCAGGAGGGCGTCGTCGGCGAGCAGCTCGGAGAGGTCCACCGGATCATCGCCGATCTCTTCAAGATCGACAACGCCTTCGGCGGCTGCTTGCCTGGTATCGTCGAGGACGGCATTCCCGCTCGAGCGGAAGTTGAGCACCTCGGCCGACCACGCAAGATCCCCGTCGGGAGACCCATCCCCGTTAGGAGACCCATCCCCGTCGGGAGACCGATCCCCGTCGGGAGACACAGGCTCATCGGGAGACAGGGGCCCATCGGAAGCCGCATGGGCTCCGAAAGAAGCGTTCCCCGACGAGCCGATCGAAGAAGGGCCGGTTTCCGCACCTCTGGAGCCGGACGACACGACATCGATACTGCTGACAGCGTCGATATCGCTGGCGGGGTCCGTTCCGTCGCCAGGTGGTTCCGGTTTGGACGGCTCCCCGTCGGAGAGTTCCGAATCATCTGCGGCGCCGTGGTGCACGTTCTCGTCCGCCGAGACTTCGGGGGACGTGTCATGCTCGCCGAGACGCGGGTCCTCCTCCGGCTCGACGGAGTCCGATTCAGCTCTGGTTCCTGACTCAGCGGAGCCGGAATCTCGGTGGTTGTCGATCAGCTCGGTTCCCTCGCCCTTCGCGGCGTCGACCGGAACGACATCGTCCCGCTCACCCGCCACGTGCGTATGGTCCTCCTGCTGGCCGGACTCGACAGGGTCGCGTCCCGCCGGTTCACCCCCGGGCCCTTTCCGCTCAGCCATTTAGACCACCTCCTCCGCGGACAGCGTCTTTCGCAGCCGGGCCAACGCGCGGTGTTGTGCCACCCGCACTGCCCCCGGCGTCGAACCGACCGCTTCGGCGGTTTCCTCCGCGGACAACCCGACGACCACCCGGAGCAGCAGGATTTCCCGCTGCTTTGCCGGGAGGACACGCAGCAATTGCGCCATCCTGCCCGAAAGCTCGCCTTGCATCGCCCGCTGTTCTGGTCCAGCCTCGGATTCCGGGGTATCCGGAACGTCCGCGACCGGCTCCGAACGGTTACGGGCCGACGCCCGGTGAGCATCAGCCACTTTGTGCGCGGCGATGCCGTACACGAACGCCAGAAAAGGACGACCCTGATCCCGGTAGCTCGGCAACGCCGTCAGCACGGCGAGGCACACTTCCTGGGCAACGTCGTCCGCCGAAGCGAACGACCGTTCGTTTCGTCCCACTCTGGCGCGGCAGTACCGCACCACCAAAGGACGGATTTCGGCCAGCAAGCGCTCGATCGACTGACGATCGCCGTCGACGGCTGCGCTTACTAGAGCGTCCAGCCCGTCCCCCACGTTGCTCATCGCAGACAGCAGCCCTGGTGTTACGCGTTTACGCGAATCGGATTTGTCCGGCGGAACCCGCGTGCACCGCACGCCGCGCCGGGATCACCGTACCGGGAAAGGGCAGATCCCTGAACAGGGAGTGGGGACAGGAGTCGATGGTCGTCACCTGTCCATACTTACCAGAAGCGCAGGCGTGCATCGTTTTCCAAGGCCACCCGAACGAGCGTCGGATCCGGGCCGACCGGAAAAGCGATCTTCGCACCCCCGAGCGCAACCGGGGTGCGGAAGTCCTGCGAGCCCACACCGAACGATCACAGTGTGGCTCGTCACAGATTCGAAACCAAGCCTGCTTTCGAGCGGTTTGACCGAATTGCGATTCGTGGTTCGGGTCACGAACTCCTCGGTTCTGCCGAGAACCGAGGAGCCGCCGGCCGCGATCCGATCGAAAGCAGGCCCGTGTGCATCCAGGCGTCACCCGTCAGGGAGGTACACGTCTCCCGCAGCAGCGGCCTGCGGCATCACGCGACCAGACCGCGGCGGAACCCGTGGGCCACCGCCTGCGCCCGGTCCCGAACTCCCAACTTTCGGAACAACCGTCGTGCGTGTGTCTTGACCGTGTCCTCGGAGAGGTAGAGCTCACGGCCGATCTGGCCATTGCTCTTGCCCTGGCTCATGCCCCTGAGCACCTGCAGTTCCCGCTCGGTGAGCTGGACGCCCGGGTCCGACGGCTGACGAGGCGTCGGCACCGAGGTGCTGGCGAGCGTATGCGCCAGCGCCGCGACCAGTTCGGGACGCGACGCGTCCCACCGCAGATATCCACGTGCCCCGCCGGCGATCGCCGCAGCGATGCTGCCCGCGTCGTCCGGAGCACCGAACACGATCACATTCGCTTGCGGGTGTGCGGAAACGAGGCGACGTGTCGCCTCCACACCGTTGGGTACCGCGCGTTGGGTACCGACCAACACGACATCGACCGCCTGCCGCGAGAAGCGGGCAAGCAGCTCGTCACCGTGTGCTACGCAATCAATCCGGCTCACTCCCGGGACAGCAGACATCACACGAGTGAGCCCTTCCCGGACGCTGCGTCGGTCATCGCAGATCAAGACCGTCGTCACGGGAACTCCTTCCTGCAGGCGAGTGACGTTCCATCTCCCCTATCGGACGCCGAGCGCCAAACCTTGACACGATCCGGTGCTTAATCCGTCCAGAATTTCGACAGCGCCCCCGCGGCGACGGTTCACCGGAACGGAGCACCAGACTTCGACCCCTCCCGCGTTCACTGGCTCCGTCCCGCTTTGCAGCCCTCGTACCTGCGATATTCACTCGAATGCAGCCAATTCGAACTGCACTCCACCGGGCTACCCGGCCATTATGACCCGTCAGTAGGAAAGAGCTGTGATTTAAGTCACATTCCATTAACTCACCCGAGAACCGTCTCCGACAGCCGCCGCACGGCGTCGTCCAACGAATCGAGCAACTCGACGTTCGGCGGCAACGCCTCGGGCTCCCAGCCGGCACCCGCGGCGAAGGCGCGGGACCGCTGCCGCGTCGTCGGCAGCTCACCGAGCAACCGCGGCGACGCGTAGTTGGACTGGGCCGACCACAACACCACCGCCGCGGGCGCCGCTCGGCGAATCGCGGCGTCCAGACCTTCCTTCGGCAGCGCCGGGCCGAACAACCGGTGGCCGACCCGGCTGGCGGCGAGGGCCGCCGCCAGGGCGACGAGTTCGAGCTCCTGTCCCTCCCCCGGTACGGACGCGAGCATGACCGGCCGAGGGTTCAACGGCGGCGACGCGTTGGCGATCACCGCCCGCAGCGCGGTCGCGGTGGAATCGACCAGCAGCTGCAGCACTTCGATACCCGCCCCGGAGCGGTATCGCCGCTCGTTGATCGCCTGCCGGACCGGGCCGACGGTGTCGCGCCACGTCGCCATGACGCCGTCGGCGTTGATCGACTCGATCAGCAGCTTCTGCACCGACCAGGAGTCCAGGGCGAGCGCCGCCCGCCCGAGGCCACGCGCCCTCGGGCCCGCGCCGGTCAGGCGCAAACCTCGGCCGCCAGTGTTGGTCGATGATTCGAGCGTGACCGAACCCTGGTCCGAATCCTCGAGCACGCCGGAGAGCAACAGTGGTTCGGTCTCGCGCGAGTCCGGCTTCGGCTCCTGCTCGACCGAGACGGGGTAGCGCTGTCGCGGCGTGGAGACCGAACGGGCGTAACGGGCGGCTTCCGCCGGCGAGGCACCCCGCAGCAGGGCTCGCTGCATCTGTTCCAGACGCGCGATGTCGTCCGGGCCGTAGCGGCGATGGCTACCACTCGCGTGATCGCTCGGCCCCAGTCCGTAGCGGCGATCCCAGGTGCGCAAGGTCGCGGGCGCAACACCCAACCGCCGCGCCACGGCCGCGACGGTGAGCCGTGGCTGATCGTCACTCGCCGCGGAGGAGTCGAGGTCTCCGTCCCCGTCCACGGGGGACTCGGAATCGCCGATCGGATTGGCGTCGTCCTGCCCCCGAGCAGGTTCCGGGCTTGTTGTCACGCGGCCATGTTCCGACTTCCGGGCCGCCAGGGGCAAGCCAGTACCGATGTTGATCTTGGTTCGCCAAAAGATCACCCCAACGATGAACAGCTTTTGGCGCGATAGGGGTTGAACAAGTTTTGGCGCGGTTTTACCTTGGATCATGCGAGGCTGCGGCAGCAGAGCCGTAGCGGGAGGGGATCTCCACCGGTAGGAGGTGGTTGTCGCAATGGCAGACACTCGACGTCTTCCAGGCCCGAACGCCGATATCTGGGATTGGCAGATACGCGGATCGTGCCGGGGCATGGACAGCGCGTACTTCTTCCATCCCGACGGGGAGAGGGGACCAGCGCGGGCCAGACGAGAGGCGAAGGCAAAAGAGGTATGCCAGCACTGCCCGGTGCTGGAGCAGTGCCGGCAGCACGCTCTGGCGGTCCAGGAGCCCTACGGCATTTGGGGCGGACTGTCGGAGTCCGAACGCGAGGTGATCATCAAGTCGCAGAAGCGCCAGGTCGCGGCGATGGCGAGCTGACCATCACCCGTCCGCCGACCCCAGCCGGCGGAACGCAGGCGTTGCTCCACGAGATCGGGGCCGAATGACTACGAGGGGCGTCATTCGACTTCGACGAGGGGCAAACGAAACCGAGGGGCGGCACCCGCGTGGTGCCGCCCCTCGGTTTCGTTCATGCGAGCCGACCCCGCGGTGTCCGCGGGGTCGGAGCGCGATCAGTGGGAGTGCCCGTGCCCCTGACCGGCTCCTTCGGACTCGTCCTCTTCCTTCTTCTCGACCACGGCGCTCTCGGTGGTCAGCACCATGCGCGCGATCGAGGCCGCGTTGGAAACGGCCGAGCGCGTGACCTTCAGCGGGTCGACGATGCCCGGCTTCACCAGGTCGCCGAAGGACAGCGAGCCCGCGTCGAAGCCCTGACCCCAGTTGAGGTCGCGGACCTTGGACACGATCACGGCGCCTTCCTGGCCCGCGTTGTGCGCGATCCAGAACAGCGGTGCTTCCAGCGCGGTGCGCACGAGCTGGACACCGGTCGCTTCGTCGTCGGACAGCCCGAGGTTGCCCTCGAGGACCTTCGCGGCGTGGATCAGGCTGGAGCCACCGCCCGGCACGCTGCCCTCCTCGGCAGCGGCCTTGGACGCGGACACCGCGTCCTCGATGCGGGACTTGCGCTCCTTGAGCTCGGTCTCCGTGGCGGCACCGACCTTGATCACCGCGACGCCGCCGGCCAGCTTGGCCAACCGCTCCTGCAGCTTCTCGCGGTCCCAGTCGGAGTCGCTGGCCTCGATCTCCTTGCGGATTTGATCGGTGCGGGCCTGCACGTCCTCGCTCTTGCCACCGCCGTCGACCAGCGTGGTCTCGTCCTTGGTGACCGTGACGCGACGGGCGGAGCCGAGCACCTCCGGTCCGACCTCGGACAGCTTGAGGCCGACCTCCGGCGCGATGACCTCAGCGCCGGTGGCGGCGGCGAGGTCGTCCATGAAGGCCTTGCGGCGGTCACCGAAGTACGGCGCCTTGACCGCGACGACCTTGAACGTCTTGCGGATCGCGTTGACCACCAGTGTGGACAGCGCTTCACCCTCGACGTCCTCGGCCATGATCAGCAGCGGCTGGCCGTTCTGGGCGACCTTCTCCAGCAGCGGGAGCAAGTCCTGGATGTTGGAGATCTTGTCGCGGTGCAACAGGATCTGGACGTTCTCCAGGACGGCTTCCTGCCGCTCCGAGTCGGTCACGAAGTACGGGGAGACGAAGCCCTTGTCGAACTGCAGTCCCTCGGTGACCTCCAGCTCGGTGGCCAGGCTCGAAGACTCCTCGATGCTGATGACGCCGTCTTCGCCGACCCGCTCCATCGCCTCGCCGATCAGCGAGCCGATGGCCTCGTCACGGGAGGAGACGCTGGCGATCTGCGCGATGTTGTCGCGGCCCTTGACCGGCGTGGAGTTCTTCTTGAGCTCCTCGACGACCGCGTCGGTGGCGTCCTGGATGCCCTTGCCGAGCGAAGCGGGGTTCGCGCCGGCGGCCAGGTTGCGGAGTCCTTCGCGGACCATCGCCTGGGCGAGCACGGTCGCGGTGGTGGTGCCGTCACCGGCGACGTCGTTGGTCTTGGTCGCAACGTTCTTGGCGAGCTGGGCGCCGAGGTCCTCGAACGAGTCGTCCAGTTCGATCTCGCGCGCGATGGTCACGCCGTCGTTGGTGACCTGCGGGCCGCCGAACTGCTTGTCCAGTACGACGTGACGACCGCGCGGTCCGAGCGTGACCTTCACTGCGTCGGCGAGCTGGTTGACGCCGCGCTCAAGCGCACGGCGTGCCTGCTCGTCGAAGGTGATCTGCTTTGCCATTTCAACAGCCCTTCAGCGTGAATGCCTGAGTGTGCGTACTCGACGCCGGTTCCCCGCGGGGCCCTCGGGCCACGCGCCGACCGCGCGAGCCCCGACGGGGAACCGGCGAACGAGACAGCTTCCACATGCGACCGCCCCGGCGTCCCGGGCGGGACCGCCGGGGCGGCAGTGCTACGTCAGCGACCTCGTCAGTTGACGACGGCCAGCACGTCGCGGGCGGAGAGGATCAAGTACTCCTCACCGTTGTACTTGACCTCGGTTCCGCCGTACTTGGAGTAGATAACGACGTCGCCTTCCGTGACATCCACGGGAATGCGGTTGCCCTTTTCGTCGACACGGCCCGGCCCAACGGCCAGTACCTTGCCCTCCTGGGGCTTTTCCTTGGCGGTATCCGGGATCACGATGCCGGACGCAGTGGTCGTCTCGGCTTCGCTCGCCTGGACAACGATCTTGTCCTCAAGCGGCTTGATGCTCGCCACGGTGTGACCTCCACCTTCTGGGGCCTTCGAAGCGTTGGCTGGTTGGCAACGGCTCCGTGGCTCCCCGTCGTCGCGGGTGCCGGGGCGCTCGGGGCCGTGTATCTAGCACTCTACCGATGCGAGTGCCAATGCTCAACTACCCCTCACCCCGCGCGGCGTCACTCGAACGTCGACAGATCGACGGCCATGCGGTATTCACTATCCGATCACGACTTACATGAACCCGTTTCACTTTTGCGCGAGACCGTGTCCGGAAGTCGATATCGGAGGATCACCGTGCAGCGCTCCCAGGACGACGAACGGCGAGGACCGACTCGTCGCACCGTACTCGCGGGTGGCGCCGGCGCCACCGCTGCGCTCGGCTTGTTCGCCGTCGGCGCACCGCACGCCCGGGCGGTCATGCCGGGAGACCCGTTCCTGCTCGGCGTCGCTTCCGGTGACCCGAACCCGGACGGGTTCGTGCTGTGGACCCGGCTGGCCCCGCTACCGCTGGCCGACGACGGACTCGGCGGAATGCCGAATCGGCCGATCGACGTCGACTGGGAGATCGCGACCGACGAACGCTTTCACCGGATCGTCCGGCGCGGAACAGAGCAGGCGGTGCCGGAACTCGGACATTCCGTGCACGTCGAAGTCGTCGGCCTGCAGGCGGACCGCGAGTACTTCTACCGGTTCCGGACGGGCAACTACATCAGCCGCAGCGGCCGCACCCGCACGGCACCGGCCGCCGGAACGCTCGGCTCGGCGCTGACGATGTGCTTCGCCTCCTGCGCCCAGTGGGAACACGGCTTCTTCACCGCCTACCGGCGGATCGCCGAGGACGACCCGGACCTCGTGCTGCACCTCGGGGACTACCAGTACGAGCACGGCCACCTCGGCTATCCGGTCGGCTCCGGGATCGCCCGCAAGGTCGAAGGGGGCGAGACGTTCACCCTCGCCGACTACCGACAGCGGCACGCCCAGACCAAGACGGACGCCGATCTGCAGTCCGCGCACGCCACCGCTCCCTGGCTGGTGATCTGGGACGACCACGAGGTGGACAACAACTGGGCCGGGGAACACCACGAGGTCTGGGGCGACACCCCGCAGTTCGAAGAGCGCCGGAAAGCGGCTTTCCAGGCCTACTACGAGAACATGCCGTTGCGCCGTTCTTCGGTGCCGAACGGCACGGACATGCAGCTCTACCGACGGATCCAGTGGGGCGGGCTCGCCAACCTCCACCTGCTCGACACCCGCCAGTACCGCAGCGACCAGGCGTGCGGCGGTCTGCTCGGACCGTGCGGACAGGAATCGGATCCCACCCGGTCACTGACCGGAAACGAGCAGGAATCGTGGCTGCTCGACGGGTTCGCGTCCTCCCGGGCGAGATGGGACCTGCTCGGCCAGCAGGTCATGATGGCCCAGAACGACAGCTTGGCCGGACCGGCGAAGATCACCAATATGGACACCTGGGACGGCTACACCGCCTCGCGGGACCGCATCACTCGCGGCTGGATGCGCGCGGGGGTGCGCAACCCGGTCGTTCTCACCGGAGACATCCACGAGCACTACGCGAGCGACCTCAAGCTCGACTACGACGACCCGGATTCGCCCGTGGTCGGCAGCGAGCTCGTCACGACCTCGGTGACCTCCGGCGGGGACGCAGCGGGCACGGACTTCTCCGGCGACCCCGACAACCCACACTTCCGGTTCTACGACGACATGCGCGGCTATGTCCGCACCAGAATCACCAGTAGCGAGCTGCGAGCCGACTTCCGGGTACTCCCCTACGTGTCCGAACCGGACGCACCGGTGCGGACGAAGGCGTCGTTCGTGATCTCCGATCGGGAACGCGGGCTCCGCGAAGCAGGTGTGCAGTGAGGGCGCGGCGGGCGCGGACGCGGTGATCGAACAGGTCCACAGCGTGATCTTCGCAGGTAGATCCGCATGCGGGATATGTCACGTGAGACACCTGTTGGTTCCCGGGACGACACTTCGGTGGCTTAGGTTCTCCCCCATGACACCGACGAGGCCCACCAGCCGGCCATGGGAACGCCGTCCGCGACCCTCCAGGCCGCCGGGACCTCAGCGACCTCCCGGACGCTCCGGTTGGCGTCCGAAATGACCGGAACGGTGCGAAGTGATCAGTGACCGTCCGACGTGATCCGGACACGTTCGAAGTGACCGCCACCGAACCGGCTCCCCTCGCCGGCCGTGGCGGTGGCGGATTGTCCGAAATGGCCCGTCGGCCCGCGTAATCACGCGGTCGCGCGGTTTGTCGATCCGGATGTGGCGGGCGGCTGAACACGAGGCACTCCCGGCCGCGGCAAGCGTCCACATCGGACCTCGGGTGATACCGCGAGCACCGGGAACGGCCGGGACGGCGCCGACCCGATGCGGGCGTGGTACGCGGCGGGTCGGAGCGCCTCCGCCGCGACGGCACCGCCGAGACCGCCGCCCGCACCTCGGGCGGCCTGCTGCGCACCCGCCCGAACTCCGAGCAGGCCGGCGGCGGCCGCATACCTGGCTACGTCCGTTGACACCCGACCGGAGCGGCGTATGCTGCGAACAGAAAAATAGACTGTTCACAGATTCTCAGCCAGCCCAACGCCGCACAGGAGTTCCGATGGTCGCCCGCTTCACCGAGCAGGAGCGAACCCGAATCAGCGAACAGCTGCTGCGAACCGCCCGTGAGCTGTTCGTCGTGCACGGACTGCGCAAGACCTCGCTCGACGACCTGGTCCGCCCGGCGGGAATCGCCAAGAGCAGCTTCTACGCGTTCTTCGATTCCAAGGAGGCGCTGTACCTCGAACTGCTGCTCCGGCAGGCTCCCGAGGTCACCGCTGCCTTCCGCAACGCGATCGCCGAAGCGACGCACGCCCGCGAGGGGGTCGAATCGATGCTCCGAGTGGGTGTGGAGACCGCCACCTCGGACCCGCTCTACCGGCGACTGCTCGAACGGCCCGACGAACTCGCCGCGGTCTCCCGCAAGGTCGGCCCCGACGAGGTGGCCCGCGCTCAACCCCACGTGCTCGACCCCATGCTCGAATTCATCACCGCGATGCAGCAGGCCGGTGAGCTGGTCGAAACCGATCCGATGGTGATCGTGGGCGTGATCCGCTCGGTCGCTTTCACCGTGCTGCACTCCGAAGAGATCGGACCGGACTACCCGCGGGTCCTCGACCTGCTCATCAGCTCGGTCGCGATCGGGCTCACCAGTGCGGAGGCTCGCTCATGACACCTCGCACCGACCCCACCGGACCGGACGTCATCTCCGTCGAGGACCTCACCTTCTCCTACGCCCGGAGCGCGGAACCTGCCGTGCGCGGCATGGACTTCACCGTGCCGCAGGGTGAGATCTTCGGGTTCCTCGGGCCGAGCGGGGCGGGCAAGTCGACGACCCAGAAAATCCTCACCGGCCTGCTCGAAGGCCACGGCGGCAGGGTCGGCCTGTGGGGCCGAGGCCCGCGGAGCTGGGGGTCCGAGCTCTACCGGCACATCGGGGTCTCCTTCGAGCTCCCCAACCACTACCGGAAGCTGACCGCGCTGGAGAACCTGCGGTTCTTCGCCGCCCTGCACGGAAACCACACCGAGGACCCGATGAAGCTGCTCGACCTGGTCGGGCTGGCGGACGCGGCCGACGAGAAGGTCGGGCGGTACTCCAAGGGCATGCAGATGCGGCTGGTGTTCGTCCGCGCCCTGCTGCACGACCCCGACCTGCTCTTCCTCGACGAACCGACGTCCGGAATGGACCCGGCCAACTCACGCCGGATCAGGGACGTGGTCCTCGAGCTCAAATCCAGGGGCAAGACCGTCTTCCTGACCACCCACGACATGAACACCGCCGACGAGCTCTGCGACCGGGTCGCGTTCGTCGTAGACGGCCGCATCGCCGCGCTCGACTCCCCGAAGGAGCTGAAGGTAGCCCGCAGCAGGCGCCAGGTCCGGGTGGAATACCGCGACCCGCAGGACGACCTGGTCAGCCGCGAATTCCCGATGGAAGGGCTCGCCGGGAACTCCGGCTTCCAACGGGTTCTGCGGGAGCAGCGGGTCGAAACGCTGCACAGCCTCGAAGCGAGCCTCGACGACGTGTTCGTCGAGGCCACCGGCCGGAGCCTGCGATGATCCCGGCGACGGTGACCAGGCTCGGAGTCGCGCTGCGCCTGGAGGTTCTGACCCAGGTGCGCTACAAGTTCCTGCACGCGGCCGTGTTCTCCGTCCTGATGTGGCCCGCGATGCTGCTGCCGATCCCCGCCGACATCCGCGTAGTGGTCGAGCCGTACGTCATCTTCGGCGACGTGGCCCTGATCGGGTTCTTCTTCATCGCGGCAGCGGTGTTCTTCGAGAAGGAGGAGCGCACCCTCGGTGCGGTGGTGACCAGCCCGCTGCGCTTCGGCGAGTACCTGATGGCCAAGCTGTTGGTGCTGACCACCGTCTCGGTCCTGCTCGCGGTGCTCATCGTGCTCGTGACCACGGGGATGCCGCAGCACTTCCCGAAGCTGATCCTCGGTACCGCGCTCGGAACGTTGCTCATGCTCTACGGCGGCTTCCTGTCCGCGCTGCCGTTCGACTCGGTCAGCGACTGGTTCATGCTCGGCGTCGTGCCGCTGGCGGTGCTGTGCGCACCGCTGTTCCACTACGCGGGGGTGTGGGAGTTCGCCGGGCTGTACGCGATTCCCACGCACGGGCCGCTGTTGCTGATCGCCTCCGGGCTCGGTCAGCAGGACCTCGCGGGGTGGCAGCTCGGCTACGCGTTCGGTTATCCCGTCGCGTGGCTGCTCGTGTTGTACCCGTGGAGCGGGTGGGTGTTCACCCGTTACGCCGTCGGCGCGAAGGGACGGCCCTGACATGCCGATGACCGCGTTCGCCCGTAACGACTTCCGCGGCCTGTTCCGCGAACCGCTGCTGATCGGGATGCTGCTGGCGCCGGTGCTCTGGACCCTGATGGTGCGACTTCCGATGCCCGCCGTCACCACTCTCATGGCCGATCGGTACGGCATCGACCTGGCCGACTACCACGCCCTGATCATGACCGGGTTCCTGCTGCTGACGGCACCCATCGTGGTCGGCGGGTTGGTGGGACTGATGGTGCTGGACGAGCGGGATTCGGGAACCTTGCTGGCGCTGCGCGTGAGCCCGGTTCCACTTTCGGAGTACATCCGATACCGGGCGGGCATCGCGGTCGGGCTCACCTGCCTGTGCGTCGTCGGAACCACGCTCGGCAGCGGTTTGCTCCCGTTCGCCCTCGTTCCCGCGACCTTCGCGGCGGCGATATCGGCCGGCTCCTGCGCACTGCTGATCGCACTGGTCCTGATCGCGTTCGCGGGCAACAAGGTGGAGGGCGTCGCACTGATCCGCGCGCTCGGAATCGTGGTCGCCGGATTGCCGTTGGTCCCGTACTTCCTCGGTACCGCGTGGCAGCCGCTGTTCTGGCCGATTCCCACCTACTGGCCCGCGAAGGCGTTCTGGGTCGCCTTCGCGGGAGGCCCGGTGTGGCCGTACGTCCTGGTGGGCGTCGGCTATCCGTTGTTGTTGGCCTGGCCGCTGTACCGGCGATTCCGGTACGGCTCGATCGTTCGCCGAGAGGCCAGCGCGAGTTAACCCAGTACGAACCGGACATAACTAACCTCCTCACTCGTTCGAGTGACGCAGCACCGAGCCGACTCGACAGGTCGAGACGGCTCGACACATGCACGGAGGGCAATACCATGTCCGACTCCACCACGCCTCGACCGACGAACCGAGTGAACCGCCGCGCGGTCCTGCTGGGCGGTGCGGCCGCGCTCGGCACGACCGCGTTCGGCGGCTCCGCACTGGCCAACGCCCTCGCACTGCCCGGAGCAGGCGCCGGAGGCCGCATCGCCGACCCGTTCACCCTCGGCGTGGCCTCCGGAGACCCGCTCTCCGACGGCTTCGTGCTCTGGACCCGCCTGGCACCGAACCCGACCGCGGAGGACGGCAAGGGCGGCATGCCCGAGCGGGTCGTGCCGGTCCAGTGGGAGATCGCCAAGGACGAGCGGTTCAGCGACATCGTCCGCAGCGGGACCGCACAGGCCGCCCCCGAATTCGGCCACAGCGTCCACGTCGAACTGGACGGCCTCCAAGCGGGCGCCGAGTACTTCTACCGGTTCCGGACCGAAGGCGACGTCTCCCCAGTCGGCCGCACCCGCACCGCCCCCGCGCCCGGCTCGATGAGCGAGCTGACCATGTGCTTCGCGTCCTGCGCCCACTACGGGCAGGGATACTTCACCGCCTATCGCAGGATGGCCGAGGACGAACCCGGACTGATCCTGCACCTCGGCGACTACCAGTACGAGTACGCGGCGGGCTCCGACGACGTCCGGGAGGTCCGGGGTCCGGAAACCCGCACCCTGGCCAACTACCGCCAACGCCACGGCCAGTACAAGACGGACCCGGACCTGCAGCTGGCGCACTCCGTCGCGCCCTGGCTGGTCGTGTGGGACGACCACGAGCTCGAGAACAACTGGGCCGACGAAGTGCCGGAGGATCCGGACAGCGGGTTTCTCGATCGCCGCAAGGCGGCCTTCCGGGCGTACTACGAGAACATGCCGCTGCGCAGCACCGCCAAGCCCGAAGGCATCGACATGCGGCTGTACCGGCGGCTCCACTGGGGCGGCCTGGCTACCTTCCACATGCTCGACACCCGCCAGTACCGCAGCGACCAGGCCTGCGGCGACGGCTGGAAGTCCGATTGCGACGAGCGGCTCGGCGAGGACCGAACCATGACCGGCAAGGCGCAGGAGGAGTGGCTGCTCGACGGATTCGCCAACTCCGCCGCGCGCTGGGACGTGCTGGGACAGCAGGTCTTCTTCTCCCGACGCGACGGAACCGTCGGGGAGGGTGAGAACTTCAGCATGGACGCGTGGAGCGGCTATGTCGCCAACCGCGACCGGATCGCCGGCGGCATCGCCGACAGCCGAGTGCGCAACGGGGTGGTGCTCACCGGTGACGTGCACCGGCACTGGGCGGGCGAAGTGCACGCCGAGCACGAGAAGACCGACTCCGACATCGTCGCCACCGAACTCGTCACCAGCTCGATCACCAGTGGCGGCGACGGTGACGACGGCTCCTCCGGGGCGATCGAGGAGAACCCGAACCTGAAGTTCTACAAGAACCGGCGCGGGTACGTGCGAACCCGGTTCAGCGCAGCGCAGGTTCGAGCCGACTACCGGGTCCTGCCGTACGTCACCGAACGGGGCGCCGAAGCGTGGACCGAAGCCAGCTTCGTCGTCGAGGACGGCACGCCGAAGCTGAACCCGGCCTGAACAACCGGGGCGGACCGGTCGTGATCGCGAGCGGTCCGGTCCGCCCCGGATCCGCCGCTTCGGATCGGCCACCTCGTGCGGCACACTGTCCTCGTGCACGGACGATGGTGGCTCGCGGGTTTGGTCTTCTGCGGGGCGGTGTTCCTGGTGCTTCCGGTCGGGTGGGTGTGGGCACGCAGCGCGCGCCGCATCCGCACCGTGCCGGAAGTCCCGCGCGCGGAGTTCGGGCTGGTGCTCGGAGCGGGTGTGCGTACCGACGGCACGCCGAGCCGCATCCTGCGGGGACGGCTGGTCATCGCGCACGAGTTGTACGCCGCGGGCAAGGTCCGGCGCCTCCTCGTCAGCGGCAGCCCGGAATCGCGCGGGCACAGCGAACCCGTCGTCATGCGGGAATTCCTGCTTTCGAGGGGCGTCCCGGCGGCGGACGTCGTGCTCGACGAGTCCGGCGTGGACACTTGGCGGTCCTGTGAGAGCGCGGCCCGCCGGTTCGGCCTGCGGGAACTGACCGTGGTCACCACGCGCTTCCACCTCCGGCGGTCGGTGGCGCTGTGCCGACGGTTCGGTATCGACGCGTCCGGCGTCGGCCACGACGCGGCCGCCGAGGGCCTTCGCCGCGTCTCCGCGCGCGGCGCCCGGCGCGAGTACCTCGCCACCATCAAGGCCTTCTGGCTACCGCGAGCCCGCCCCACCCACGAATCACCCCCACAGCACTGAGTGAAGCTGCCGCTGGATGCGGTCCATGCCGCAGGTGGCGATGGGCCGGTCGAACGGGGCGTAGTCCCGGGCCCCGTCAGCTCCGTCACCGGTCAAGAGCGTGGGTGCGTATCCGGCCGCTTTGAGCGCGACGCGGCGCGGGAGGTCAGTACCGGGTCGACGTCGATGGTGGTGATCGCCTCAGAGCCTGGAGGGGCAGAAGACCGCCCTGAGTTTCGCGGTCAGCTCCGGATTCGGTTCCGGTGCGTTGTCGGCCGCTTCCTCGGCCGCGGCGTAGAGCTGCTCGTCGTAGGAAATCTCGGTCTCGTCACAGGGGTCTGCCTGGTTGGCTCCAGGTTCTGTCGACATGACCAGTTGCCTTAATCCGGCATGACCCGGGATTCCACGCTGCTGACCACCGAATCCGCCCCCCGGTGCGGCGAGCCTGCTCACCGGCGGCGGATTCGGCGTCGAGGGCAGCATCCTGACCACACTGGTCCTGCTCGCGTCGCGATCACGCTGCGACGGTTGGCTCAGTAGCGCCGGTTGGTCAGCACCGGAACCGCCTGCCGCGCCTGCTCGACCGCGCTCGGGTCGATCTCGACGATGCGTACCTCCGGCGATGCGTCCAGCTGCTCGTGCACGCTGCCCAGGGGAGTGGCCACCAGGCTGTAGCCGATCCCGGTCGGGGCCGTGCCGGACGGTTCCACGCCGACCGTGCGCGGATCGGCCTGCCCGCAGGCCACCACCCACGAGGTTGAATCCAGCGCTCGGGCGCGCACCAGCAGCTCCCACTGCTCGCGCTTGCCCTCGCCGGAACCCCAGGAAGCCGGAGTCACGATCACCGAAGCGCCCTGGTCGGCGAGCTTCTGGTACAGCCCGGCGAACCGCACGTCATAGCAGGTCGTAAAGCCGATCTTAGTTCCGTCCAGCTCGACCACCAACGGCTCGGAACCCGGTGCCACGGTGCGGGATTCGGCGAACCCGAAGGCGTCGAACAGGTGGATCTTGTCATAGGAGGCGTCCAGTCCGCGCCCGGTGATCAACAGCGTGTTGGTCACCCGCCCGTCCGGCGCAGGCGTGAACATTCCCGCCACCACGGCGATCCCGGCCTCGTCGGCCAGCTGACGGACCGCGCTCGCCCACGGACCGTCCAGCGGCTCGGCCAGCGGCCCGAGCTTCACCCCGAAGCAGGCCATCGTCGCTTCCGGGAAGACGGCCAGCTCCGCCCCGCCTTCGGCGGCCTGCCGGACCCCGTCTGCCACCAGTTGCAGGTTCGCCTTCGGATCGGCGCTCGACACGATCTGACACAACGCGATGCGCATACACACAACCATCCTTCGCTCGCCCGTTATGATGTTTGTATACCAACGATATGCAAGTAAGGGGTTCAATCGTGCCGTCCGGACGTGAACTCGCGTACGCCCATCTCAAGGACACCGTCCTGAGCGACCCCTCCATGCAGGGCCAGTTCGTCAACGAACAGGCCGTCGCCGACGAGATCGGCGTTTCGCGCACCCCGATCCGCGAGGCCCTCCTGCTGCTGGCCGCCGAGGAGCTCGTGCAGCTGATGCCCAAGCGCGGCGCCTACATCGCACCCGTGACCGGTCGCGAGATCCGCGAGCTGTTCGAGATCCGCGGCATGATCGAATGCTACGCCGCGCGGCGTGCCTTGGAACTCGACGCGGTCCCGCTCGAGCGGATGAAGGCCGAACTCGCCGAGCAGGGCGAGGTCGGCGCCGATCAGGCGCGCGCGTTCATCGAGCACGACCACCGGTTCCACTCCGCCCTGGTCGAATCGGTCGGAAACGCGATGCTGGGCAAGACCTACGACGGCCTGCGCGCTCGCCAGGTCCGGGCCGGGATCGAGGCGCTGTTTCGTTCCGATGGCAGGCGCAAGGCGGTGCTGGCCGAGCACGAGGAGATCCTCGAAACCCTGGCGGCGGGCGATGCCGAGGCCGCGACCAGGGCGATCACCGAGCACCTCAGCGCGACGCAGCACGTGCTGCAGTCGGGCTGAGCGCCAGCCCGATCATCGTCACCACGCAGGTCGCCGCCAGGTAGCAGGCCGGGGCCACCCAGGTGCCGAAGTACGCGTACAGCGCGGTGAACAGCAGTGGGGCCAGCGCGCCGCCGATCACTCCGGCCAGCGTGTAGGCGAGCGAGGCGCCGGTTGAGCGCAGCGCCGGGCTGAACTGCTCGGCTACGAACGCCGCCTGCGGGCCGTACATCAGTGCGTGCAGCACCAGACCGACGATCACGCCCGCGATCAGCGTCCCAGCGGAGCCGCCGCTGATCATCGGGAAGAACGCGAACGGCCACACCAGCGCGCCCACCGCCCCGATCGCGTAAACCCGGCGCCTGCCCAGGCGGTCGGAGAGCGCACCGGCCAGCGGCATCAGGAACAGCTGCAGCGCGGAGCCGGTCATCACGCCGGTGACCGCCCAGCTCTTGGGCATGCCCAGCGTTTGCGTGACGTAGGTGAGCACGAACACGGTGAACAGCGCGTAGGTCACATCGGGGCCGACCCGGCACAGGATTCCCGAGATCAGCGCGCGCGGTTCGCGGGTGAACACCTCGGTCACCGGTGCGCCCGCCTGCTCGCCCTTGTTCTGCAGCTCCTGGAACACCGGGGTCTCCTCGAGCTTCACCCGGATCCACAGCCCGAAGGCCACCAGCACCGCCGAAAGCAGGAACGCCACCCGCCAACCCCAGGACATGAACTGCTCGGAGGTCAGCGTCGCGGCCAGCGCGGCGAGCACACCGTTGGCCAGCAGGTTGCCCGCGGGCGGGCCGATCTGCGCGGCCGAGGCCCAGAAGCCGCGGTGCTTCTCGCTGCCGAACTCGCTGGACAGCAGCACCGCGCCGCCCCACTCGCCGCCGATGCCCACGCCCTGGGCGAACCGCAGCACCACCAACAGCACCGCGCCCAGCGCGCCCACCTGGCCGTAGGTCGGCAGGAGTCCGATGAACACGGTGGAAATGCCGGTGATCAGCAGGGTGATCACCAGCACTCGTTTGCGGCCGAGCGTGTCGCCGAGGCGGCCGAACACGAATCCGCCCAGCGGGCGGGAAACGTAACCCACCGCGTAGGTGGAGAAGGCCAGCAGCGTGCCGGACAGCGGATCGTGGCTGGGGAAGAACAGCTGGCCGAAGACCAGCGCGGAAGCCACCGAGTAGGCGGCGAAGTCGTACCACTCCAGGGAAGTTCCGCTCAGGCTCGCGACAAAGGCCTTGATCAGGTCCTTGCGCGCCGGCCGGGCGGCTGCAGGCGCAACGGTCATGAGCTCCTCGTCTCGTTGGTGTTCGCCGGGCTCAAATTTGTGATACGAACTGTATACAAGACGTATGCTCATGGGAATGGGGAGGTTGTCGTGTTTCCACTGCGTTTCGATGTCGGCGGCGAGGTCGTCGAGGTTTCGGTGTCGACTCTGCTCAACGGCGGCTACGCCGGGCGCAGCCAGCAGGACGTGGCCGCGCACGTGGCCGAACTGGCCGAGCTCGGGGTGCCCGCGCCCAGCCGAACGCCCTGCCTCTACCCGGTCGCGCCGTACCTGGCGATGCAGACCGGAGAGGTTCCGGTGCAGCACGGCCGGACCTCCGGGGAGGCCGAGTGGGCGCTGGTCGTGGCGGGGCCGGACGAGCGCGACGTGCTGCTGACCGCCGCCTGCGACCACACCGACCGGGAGCTCGAGGTGCACGGCGTCGCGTGGAGCAAGCAGGCGGGTCCGGACGTCCTCGGGCGCGAGGCCTGGCGCTTGGTCGACGTCGCCGACCGCGTCGACGACCTCACCCTGACCGCATGGGCGGGCGGCGACCGGATCCAGCAGGGCACCCTCGCCGAGCTCCTCTCCCCGCACTACTGGCTCGACGAGCTGCGCACCCGAAACCTGTTGCACCCGGGCACGATCCTGCTTTCGGGCACCATCCCGATGGCCGCCGACGTGGACCAGTTCGCCGACGCTTGGCGCGTCGACCTGGCCGACCCGGCCACCGGCGGCACGATCACCTGCGACTACCGCATCCGGCCGCTCCCGGAGCCGCTCGCCTGACCCGCCCGGGCAAGTGGGCAGTTTTGCCTATGGCTGACCGCGTCGTGGGTTCAGGGGGTCGTTGCAACTGCCCTTCCAGATCGCACCGTTGGCATCGCGCTGCCTTTCACCGAGTACCGCTGCCGCCGGGACCCGCGCGGGTCCCGGCGGCGCATGGCAACGTCCCCAGCACCGGTCACCCTGCCCGAGGCGAGCCCGGCTGCGCCCGGCCTTTCGGCCCCACCCGCCATGTTCAGGGCTCTTCGCCCTGGCGGCATGCCCATCCACACCGATGACGGGCTCGAAGGATGGGCGAGGTGACCCCACTCGGAGCCACCTACCTGCCGACCTACGCGGGTGGCGTTCGTGCCGCGTTGACGCACCTGGCCCCGGCGTTGCTCGGCGCCGACCCGACCAACCTGGGCAAGATCAACTACCTGATGGACGACGCCCTGCCGGGGCACCAGTTCGCGAAAAGCGCGGTCGACATTGCATGCTGGGACTTGCTGGGCAAATCCGCAGGCCGCCCGGTCGTCGACCTGGTCGGCGGACGCCTTCACGAAGATTTCCCGCTCTACGAGGCTGTCCCGCTGGGCTCGCCCGTGTCGATGGCCGAGTTCGTGTCCGCGCGAATGGCAGCCGGGATCACTCGATTCCAGCTCAAGGTGGGCAATGCGCCCGCCGACGACATCGCCCGCCTCAGTTCACGACGACGGTCTCTACTGGAAGTCCGGAGTCGGCGGGCAATTCCAGGGACGAGGGTTTGGCTCCGGCATGGATCACGTGCGCGCCGAGCGCCGCGATCATGGCGCCGTTGTCGGTGCACAGCCTCGGGCGCGGAACCCGCAGCGTGATCCCCGCCTCGGCGCAGCGTTCGGCCGCGAGCGCCGACAGTCGCGAGTTCGCCGCCACTCCACCGGAAATCACCAGGGTGTCGACCTCGAAATCGCGAGCGGCCCGGACCGCCTTCGCGGTCAGCACGTCGGCCACCGCCTCCTGGAACGAAGCCGACACGTCCGCGACCGGAACGTCGCGTTCGGCGTGTTGTTCCTGCTCGACCCAGCGAGCGACGGCGGTCTTCAGTCCGGAGAACGAGAAGTCGTACTTGGCGTCGCGCGGGCCGGTGAGCCCGCGTGGGAAGGAGATCGCCTTCGGATCGCCCTGTCCGGCCATCCGGTCGATCGGCGGACCGCCCGGATAGGGCAGGTCCAGGATGCGAGCAACCTTGTCGTAGGCCTCACCGGCCGCGTCGTCGATCGTGGAACCGACCGGGGTGATGGCCTCCGCGATGCCCTCGACCAGTAGCAGCTGGGTGTGCCCGCCGGAGACCAGCATCGCGAGGCAGCGTTCGGGCAACGGACCATGCTCCAAGGTGTCGACGGCGACGTGGCCGGCGAGATGGTTGACCCCGTAGAGCGGCACGTCGAGCGCGGCGGCGTACGCCTTGGCGGCTGCGACGCCGACCATCAGGGCCCCCGCCAGTCCCGGCCCCGCGGTCACCGCGACAGCGTCCACATCGGACAGCGAAAGCCCTGATTCGGCCAGAGCGCGACGCATGGTGGGCTCCATGGCTTCCAGGTGCGCGCGGCTGGCGATCTCGGGAACCACGCCGCCGAACCGCGCGTGCTGCTCGACGCTGGAGGCGACCGAATCGGCCAGCAGCTCCACGGTCCCGTCGGCGGCGAGCCGGACCAGACCGACCCCCGTCTCGTCGCACGAGCTCTCGATCCCGAGCACGATGGTGTCTGCGCTCATCCCGCATCCTCCACATTGGACTGTGCTGGTCGGCGCATCGTGTAGGCGTCCGCTCCCGACGGCTGGTAGTAGCGCTTCCGCAGCCCGACGGATTCGAACCCGTACTCCCGGTAGAGCGCGATCGCCGCTTCGTTGTCGGTGCGCACTTCCAGCAACGTCGGCGCGCCGATCTTGTCGGCGTGGGCCAGCAGCGCCCGCAGCAGCGCCCTTCCGAGTCCGCTGCGCTGCCAAACGGGATCCACGCCGATGGTGTGCACCTCTGCTTCGGCCTCCGGCGGGAAACCGACGACCGCGAGTCCGGCGTACCCCAGCAGGTCCTCCGCCTCGTCGTAGGCGCCGACGTAGTAGTGCCCCTGGTCGAGTTCCGCGACGAACGCCGCGCGCGACCACGGATCGTCGCCGGGGAACAGGATCCGCTCCAGTTCCGCGCAGCGTCCCAGGTCGCGCTTCAGCAGCTTGGCCACCCGGAACGCGCCCGACTGCCCCGTCACGACGTGCCCCGTCACGACGTGCTCCGCGCGGCGCTGACCTGCTTGCGGGGACCAGGCGATTCCGCGTCCGGCCTGCGCAGGTACAGCGGTACCAACGGCTCCGGTGCTGCGGCGGAGAACAGGACCGCCTCCGCGGCACGGGCCAGGCCGACCGGAGTCGGATAGCTGGTCGCCACCGGCGGCAACCCGAGGACCTCGGAGCAGCGCTCGGCCATCTCCCCGGCGGCGGTGGTGATCCCCAGGCCGTCGATCGCGTCGGGCACGTCGGCGGGGCGCTGCACGTGCGGGCCGGTGAGCCGTGCCCGGTCGGCGCCGTAGGCCGCCCAGTACACCTCTTTGCGGCGAGCATCCGTGGCCACCAGCAGCGGAGACTCCCCCGGCGTCTGGACGGCGAGCGCGTCGAGCCCGCACACCGGATGCACCGGCACGTCGTGGGCGTGGCCCAGCGCGGCAGCGGTCACCATGCCGACGCGGAGTCCGGTGAACGGGCCGGGTCCGGCGCCGACCACGATCGCGTCCACCTCGGCGAGGCGGTGTCCGGCCTCGACCAGGACTTCCATCAGGTGCGGCGTGAGCAGTTCACCGTGCGCGCGAGGATTGATCGTCATCCTCTCCGCGAGCGAGCACGGCCCGCCGTCGCCCCAGGCGACCAGACCGGCGGTGACCGCTGGAGTGGAGGTGTCCAACGCGATGACGAGCACGGCCCCAGGATACGGCAAGCACGATCGCCCCTGGTCAACGGGTTCTCCCGGGTTCTTCCGGAGTGCGGCCCGCATGCCGGAAGTATGTCCGGGAACCCGGGCGATCGGTGTCCGGACCTGTCCTGACCGGCGGGCCCGGCTCCCGCCGGTCAGGACGGCTGCGACGTGGGAGTCGGACGGGGCTCGAACCAGCGAAGGACGATGGTTCGCATGTTCCGACTCAGCGGCCGCGCATCACGGCCGCCGCCACGCCACCCCACCGTCCGGGCCTATGTCCGTCCGGACGGCGGTGCTTCCGGGAGCGTTTCGAACGTGGTGGACACCAGCGAAACCTCCGGAGTTGTGCGTCCGAAAACGGCCGGCGCCGCTTTCGGACCCGTTCGGTGAACGCGGAACTTCAGCACTCGCCGCGGGTCAGCAGGTTGCCCTGCGGCGGGACGTCCGCCCCCTGCCCGACGATCTGCTGACCACGCAGCCAGGTCTGCCGCACGGACCCGGCGAGCGCGCGCCCGTGATAAGCCGAGATCGGATTGCGATGCTGCAAACCGGCGGCGTCGACGACGAAGGCGTCGTCGGGAGCGAACACGCACAGATCGGCGTCGCAACCGACGTCGATCGCGCCTTTCCGCCGCAGGCCGGCCAACTCGGCCGGACGCCGCGACATCCAGCGCACGACGTCGGCGAGCTCGTACCCGCGAACGCGGGCCTGGCTCCACACGGCCGACAGACCGATCTGGAGGCTGGACACCCCGCCCCACGCCACGCCGAAGTCGCCGGTGTCGAGGCGCTTCAGGTCCGGCGTGCAGGGCGAGTGGTCGCTGACCACGCAGTCGATGTAGCCGTCCGCGAGGCCCTTCCACAACAACTCGCGGTTGCGCGCCTCCCGGATCGGCGGGCAGCACTTGAACGCGGTGGCGCCCGCCGGAATCTCCTCGGCGGTGAAGCTCAGGTAGTGCGGGCAGGTTTCGACGGTGATCCGCACCCCGTCCGCCCGCGCGGAAGCGATCATCGGGAGCGCGTCGGAGGACGACAGGTGCAGGATGTGCACGCGCGCACCGGTGCGGCGGGCGAGCTCGATGACCTGTGCGATGGCCAGGTTCTCGGCGCCGCGCGGCCGGGATTCGAGGAAGTCCCGGTAGTTCTCGCCGTTCGCGGTGGGCGCGCACTCGATGGCGTCCGAATCTTCGGCGTGCACGATCATCATGGCGTCGTGCTCGGCGAGCGCCCGCAGTGCGGCATCGAGTTCCGTCGAATCCAGCGGTGGGAACTCGTCCACGCCGGAATGCAGCAGGAAGCACTTGAAGCCGAACACCCCGGCCTCGTGGAGCCCGCGCAGTTCGTGGAGGTTGCCGTGCACGGCACCGCCCCAGAAACCGACGTCGATGTGCACGCGTTCCCGCGCGGACTCCCGCTTGACCTCCAGCGCATCGGTGTCGATGGTCGGCGGGAGGCTGTTCAGCGGCATGTCGACGAGGGTCGTGATGCCACCGCGCGCGGCTGCCCTGGTGGCGGTGTCGAAACCTTCCCACTCGGAGCGCCCGGGGTCGTTGACGTGAACGTGGGTGTCGACCAACCCCGGCAGCAGCACCTCGTCGCCGGCCAGCTCCACCGTGTGCCGTGCGTCGAGGTCCGCATCGTAGGACTCGACGGCGGCGATACGTCCGTCCCGGACACCGACGCTGCCGGAAGACTCCCCGCTCGACCCGACGAGTCGCCGGGCACGGAACACCACATCGAACGCCTCGGACACTTCGACACCCCATTCCCAAGTTTCAACAAAATGTTGAACCTGATTCGGTGTTCGGTCAAGCCCCATTTCCGCCGGATCGCGCTCGCGACCGCAGGCAGCCCCTCCCGAGAACGCTCCCGTGGGCGTCACCGCCCACCACCGGGTTCCGGAATTCCGCAACGAGCGGCGCCGTGCAGGCGGAACCACCTCCGCAGAACTGCTCAGAACCGGTCGCGCGCGATCTCCGACGCGAGCGCGACGAGCAAATCGGCGGCCTCGCGCATGCAACGCTCCGGATCCGGCTCGCGGTCCGCCAACGAGTACCCGGCGGCGAACCCGGCCTCCGCGAGCCGCCCGAAGGACAGTCCCCGGCGCCCCGCCACCGCGACGACCGGCACACCGGCGCGGACGGCACGGGCCGCCACCCCGGCGGGTGCCTTGCCGTGCAGGGTCTGCTCGTCGAGCGACCCCTCACCGGTGATGACCAGGCCCGCACCTTCAACCTGGGCGTCGAAGCCGACGAGGTCGAGAACGACGTCCGTGCCGGGCCTGCCGCGCGCCCCCAGCGCCGCAAGCGCGGCGAACCCGACCCCGCCTGCGGCGCCCGCACCCGCTTCCGCGGTGGCGTCCCGGCCACCGGCGGCCACCACCGCCGCACTCCAGCGAGTCAGCGCGGCGTCCAGCAACTCGACCTGTTCCGGAGCCGCCCCTTTCTGCGGCCCGTAGACGTGCGCGGCGCCGTGCACACCGAGCAGCGGATTGTCCACATCGGATGCCAGGATAAGGTCCACTTCGGACAGGCGAGGATCGAGCCCGCTCAGATCCACATCGGACAGGTCGCGCAGCGCGCCACCGCCCCACCCGACCGGGTTGCCCACGCCGTCCCGGACCCGCGCTCCCAGCGCGGACAGCATCCCGGCGCCCCCGTCGGTGCAGGCGCTACCACCGATACCGAGCACCACGGTGCGCGCGCCCTCGTCGAGCGCGGCCCGGATCAGTTCACCGGTTCCCGCACTGGTGGCGTCCATCGGCGCCGGTCGGTCCGGGTCGAGCAGCGCCAGTCCCGACGCGGCGGCCAGCTCGATCACCGCCGTGGAACCGTGGAGGGCGAACTCGGCATCCACGGGCACGCCGACCGGACCGGTCACCCCGGCTCGAACCCGCCGGTAGCCGTTCGCGAGCGCGGCGAGCACCGTACCGTCGCCGCCATCGGCCACCGGCACCAGGCGGATGTCGAGTTCCGGCCGCGCCCGGCGCAACCCGGTGGCGATGGCCTCGGCCACCTGCGAGGACGTCAGCGAACCCTTGAACTTGTCCGGCGCGACCAGGACATGACCAGACACGAGACCTCCCGGCTTCGGGCACATCGAAGGCTCAGCCTAGCGGGCGAGCCAACCGAAACCGTCCGCGCTCGCTCCGCCGGGGTGGTATTCCAGCCCGATCCACCCGCCGTAACCGGCGGCGGTCAGCTTGGTGCGGCAGAGGTCGAAATCGATCTCGCCCGTTCCCGGTTCGCCGCGTCCCGGAGCGTCCGCGAACTGCACGTGCCCGATCCGCGAACCGTGCCGCTCCAGAACAGCGTCGAGGTCGTCGCCGTTGACCACCAGGTGGTAGACGTCGAACAGCAGCCGCAGCTCCTCCCCGTGCTCGGCACGAACCCGATCGATGACCGCCAACGCGTCGGCAGCGGTCCGGAGCGGGTAGCCGGGAATGCCGCTGAGTGGTTCGACCACCACGTCGGCGTCGATACCGGCCGCCGCCCGAGCCGCTCGGGAGAGGTTGGCCGCGGCGGTGGCGTCCTGCACGGCTGGTTCGGCCCCATCGAGGCGGTTGCCGTGGAGGGCGTTGAAGACCCGGCATCCGAGGCGTTCACCGATGCCGACGGCCACGTCGACGTTGTCGGCGAACTCGGCGGACCGCTCCGGGTGCGAGAGCACGCCGCGCTCACCCGCCGGCATGTCGCCGCCGAAGAAGTTCAGCCCCACCAGCGACACCCCCGCGTCATCGATGGCGCGGACGAACGCGTCGACCTCCCGATCGGACGGCACGGCCGCCTGGAACGGCCACCAGAACTCGACCGCGTCGAACCCCGCGGACTTGGCCGCCGCGGGCCTGCGGAGCAGGTCGAACTCGGTGAACAGGATGGACAGGTTGACGTCGTAGCGGAGAGTTTCCACGCGCGTCCTTTCCTTCCAGGTCGAAACGGGCGTCCCCGGCGCCGCTTCCGGGAGCGGCAGCGTCTGTGGCCGAGCAGGCCCGTGACCAGAACAGCCGCTCGAAGCCCCCGGCGCGCGAACGTGCCCACCGAAGGGCGTCCGGCGACCGGGGGACAGCACGGGCTACGGTGCCCACCAGCGCAGAGGAGGTCCACATGAAGCTGAACGCGGAGTTCACCACGGAACCGTTCGAGGGCGAAGGCGACCCCCCGGCGCACGCGGTCGCGGCCGTCGAGCGCCTCCGCGCGGCCGGACTCGAACCGGACTTCGGCCCGCTGGGCACGGCTCTGACGGGGAATCGGGAGACCGTGCTCTCGACGCTGCCCGCCGTCATGGACAGCGCCTTCGAGGCCGGTGCGCGCCGGATCACTCTGCAGGTGACCGTCGACGACGACGCCGACGGCGAGTCCTAGGCTTGAGCGCTGTGCACCCGCTCGCCACCGCGATCTCGCCATTGCTGGACCGGATCGGAGCCACCGCTGTTCCCGTGGAGGAACGGGAGCCCGGAGACATCGTGCTCGACTGGGACGGTGCGCCCGCGGTCGCGGTCCGCCTGCAGGGCGAGGAGTTGACCAGCGCGCTGGATCGGCTGGTCGCCCAGATCGAATCGGAGCTGGGCGCACCGCTGCCCGGCCTGCCGCGTGCCGACAAGCAGCGCGCGGTGCGACTGCTGGAGGAACGCGGCGCGTTCACACTGCGCAAGTCCGTCGAAGGCGTCGCCAAGGCCCTCGGCGTCAGCCGGTTCACCGTGTACAACTACCTGAATCGCGAGCGCCCCGGCAGCTCTTGACCGGTTCACCCGGCCCACCCCGATTTCGAGGTATCCCTCGTTCGGGCGGTTTTCGCGTAGCCCTATCCAGGGGAACCCGGCACACCTGCGCTTTCAACAAAGTGTTGACACCCTGTGGAATGCGGACGTAGCTTCATCCCCCATCACGCCCGTTCCGTTCCACCGAACAGACCCGGAAATCTCGGATCAACCGCCCGGCCCACCGGACGCCGATGATCTCCGGGCATGCCTCCACGGGGAATCCTCATGTCAACCTCCCACCAGACCGGGAAGCACGCCGCGGGACCGGACAGGGTCAACGCCCTGCCCCGCCCGGAACTGATCAACCACTTGCGCGCCTGCCTCGACGTGCCCAGGTGGGCCGACGAACTGGCCGACCAGCGGCCGTTCAGCGACGTCACGGCCTTCCACGCCGCCGCTGAGCAGGCCGCCCCCGACCTCACCACCGAGGAGATCCACGGCGCACTGGCCTCCCACCCCCGGATCGGGGAACGCGCCGACAGCGACGACTCCACCGCGGCGTGGTCCCGCAGCGAGCAGTCCGGAGTCGACGCCGGGGATGCCGAGCTGCAGCGGGCGTTGCGCGAGGGGAACGAGACCTACGAGCGCCGGTTCGGACACGTCTACCTGGTGTGCGCCAACGGGCGCAGCGGGTCCGAACTGCTGGAGATCCTGAACTCCCGCATGGACAACGACCCGGAAGCCGAACTGCGGATCGTCGAAGTCGAACTCCGCAAGATCGCGCAGCTCAGATTGGCGAAGCTGACTTCCTCCTTGACCTGAGCAGCGAGGACGAGAGCACCAAGGACCGACATCCTCCCGACCCGGAGGGCGGGTCGGCGCCGATTGGAGAAACGGTGATCGAAGAATGAGTGCCGTCACGACACACGTCCTGGACGCGGCGAAAGGCACCCCGGCCGCAGGCGTGGGCGTGCGGCTGGAGGCCGTCGACGGGGACGGCTGGAAACCGCTCGCGGAAGCCGAAACGGATTCCGACGGCCGGGTCAAGGAATGCGGCCCTCCACGCCTCGATGCCGGGGACTACCGGTTGACCTTCGCCACCGGCGATTACTTCGAACGCCTCGGCGTCGAATCGTTCTACCCGCAGGTGCAGATCACCTTCCGCATCGCCGATCCCGAGCAGCATTACCACGTGCCGGTCCTGCTCAGTCCGTTCGCCTATTCCACTTACCGAGGGAGCTGATCATGGGCATCGTCATGGGCCCCAACCAGTACGGCAAGGCAGAAGTGCGGCTGTTCGCGGTCAACCGCGACACCGACCGGCACACCGTCAAGGACCTCAACGTCAGCAGCTCGCTGCGCGGTGACTTCGACGAAACCCACCATTCCGGCGACAACTCCGCCGTGTTGCCGACGGACACGCAGAAGAACACCGTCTACGCGTTCGCCAAGCAGGCACCGGTCGGCGAGATCGAGGACTTCGCGCTGCGCCTCGGCCGCCATTTCGTCGGGACGCAGCGGCCGGTGACCGGCGCGCGAATCCTCGTCGACGAATACGCCTGGGAACGCATCCCGGTCGGCGGGACGGGCCACGACCATTCCTTCGCCCGGGCCAGTGACGAGAAGCGGACGACCGCGGTCACGGTCGACGAGTCGGGCGAGCACGTGGTTTCCGGCCTGAAGGACCTGGTGGTGCTCAAGACCACCGGATCGGAGTTCTGGGGCTATCCGAAGGACGAGTACACCACCCTCGCCGAAACCGAGGATCGGATCCTGGCCACGGCGGTGACCGCACGCTGGCGCTACCTCGGCACCGACGTCGACTGGGGCAAGAGCTTCGAGTCCATCCGGGCGACGATGCTCGCGGCATTCGCCACCACCCACAGCTATGCGCTGCAGCAGAGCCTCTACGAGATGGGCAAGGCCGTTCTCGCGGAGCACCCGGACGTGGCCGAGGTGCGGCTGTCGCTGCCGAACAAGCACCACTTCCTCGTCGATCTCGAACCGTTCGGGTTGGACAACGCGAACGAGGTCTACTTCGCCGCCGACCGCCCGTACGGATTGATCGAAGGAAATGTCCTTCGCGACGACGTGGAGCCGGCTCCACAAGCCTGGTACGGCCTGCCGGAGTTCTGATCTCCGCACGACCGGGGCGGGGCCGCGCGTTCCGCCGGGTGGACCCGCCCCGGCCTCGCCGTTCCGGTGCGCGGATCCGGTGCGAATCGATCCCGACAACAAGCACGAAACGCGTTCGAAACACTACTTTCATTCCGGTTCCTGCAGTGCTCTGAATCCTTTCCTACCGTGTTTCCGGATACCACCCTCGCCTGATTTGCCCTTCCGCCGCATTTCCCGTTCCACACCGCTTTTCCGTTCACACCCATATCCGCTCACACCCATATCCGCTCACACCGCACTTCCGCTCACACAGCTTTCCCGTTCCGCACAGCGTTTCCGTTCCGCACCGTGTTCCCGGTCCACACCGTGTTTCCCGTTGACGCGAGAACACCCTCCCGCGAAAGGCAACTGGTCCCGCAAGCGCGTCCACATCCCTTATAGCGGCCCCCGGGAGTTCCCTATGGCCCTGTTCAAAATCCGTTCCGAAAGCGCTCCCGCACACCCGGTGGACCAGGTTCCACCGCCGGGAAAAATGATCGCCTACGGCATTCAACACGTCGCTGCGATGTACGCGGGCGTGGTCGCACCGCCACTGATCATCGGCGAAGCCCTCGGACTCGCTCCGGTCAAGATGACCCTGCTTATCGGTGCCAGCCTGCTCACGGCCGGTTTGGCAACCATCCTGCAGTCTCTCGGAATCTGGCGCATCGGAGCGCGACTGCCGTTCGTCAACGGTGTCACGTTCGGTTCGGTGGCACCGATCCTGGCGATCGTGGCCCAGAGCAGTGGGCAGGAGAATCCGCTGTCGGTCGTCTACGGCTCGGTACTCATCGCCGGTGTGCTGGCGTTCCTGGCCGCGCCGTACTTCTCCCGAATGGTCCGATTCTTCCCACCCGTGGTCAACGGCACGGTCATCACGTTGATCGGCTTGTCCCTGATGCCGGTGGGAATCAACTGGATCGCCGGACAGGACACCGAGGCCGCCGACTACGCGGCGCCGACCAAGATCGCGCTCGGTGCAGTCACGCTGGTGCTGGTCCTGTTGTTCAACCGCTTCCTGAGCGGTTTCTGGAACCGCATCGCGCTGCTGCTCGGTCTGGTGGCGGGCACGCTGATCGCCTGGCCGCTCGGGATGATCGACACCAGCACCTTCGAACAGGCACCGGTGTTCAACCTGCCGACCCCGTTCGACCTCGGCACACCCGCGTTCAGCCTGACCGCGACGATCTCGCTGTGCATCGTGATGCTGGTGGCGATGATGGAAAGCACCGCGGACATGATCGCGCTCGGCGAGATCGTGGAACGCCCGGCCGACGAGAAGACCATCGCCGCCGGACTCCGGGCGGACGGCGCGGGCAGTGCGCTGAGCGCGGTGTTCGGCGGCTTCACCTGCAGCGCCTTCGCGCAGAACATCGGTCTTGTCGCGCTCACCAGGGTCAAGAGCCGGTTCGTGGTGGCCACCGGTGGTGTGGTGCTCATCCTGCTGGGACTGTTCCCGATCGTCGGCGCGGTCGTCTCGCTGGTTCCGCAACCGGTCCTGGGCGGAGCCGCACTCGTCCTGTTCGGGTCGGTGACCACCAGCGGCATCCGCACGCTGGGCAAGGCCGATCTGGGAGACCCGTTCAACTCGCTGGTGGTCGCGGGATCGCTGGCGGTCGGCATGGTCCCGGTGGTCGCTCCGTCGTTCTACGAGCACTTCCCCTCGGCGCTGCGAACCGTCCTCGACTCCGGCATCAGCACCGGCTGCATCGCGGCACTGCTGCTGAACCTGCTGTTCAACCTGCGCCGCGCGGACGGGTCCGGGGAGGACGCCGAAGGCGCGGAGGTACCGAGTCAACGCTCCCCGCAGCAGACGACGGAACCGGCGAACTGACGGGCTGATCCGGTTCTCCGTCGCTGAACCACATTCGGCGGGCACGGTTTCGACCGTGTCCGCCGAATGTGCGTTCTCCTCGTTCGGATGTCCCACTTTTGCGGCATTCGACCGGCGTCGTGATCGTCCGGCGGTTGCACTGGTGCGGCAACCGAAGGAGGAGACGTTGCCGGGAAATTTCCGCCGAACCAGCATGCTCACGGCCGTGCTCATGGTCCTGGCCGCACCGATCACCTACGCCGCAACCGGTTCGAACGTGGCAGAACTCGTCATCGACAGGAACTTCCCCGACCCGGACGTCCTGGAAACCGGCGGGCAGTACTACGCGTTCGCCACCAACACGGCCGGATACCACGTGCAGGCCGCCACAGCGTCCACACCCGACGGAAGCTGGCAGCAGCTCCCCGACGCGCTTCCCGAACTTCCGGGCTGGATCGGGTACGGCTCCAACGGCAGCCTCAACATCTGGGCGCCGGATGTCAGCGAGCGGGCCGATGGCACTTTCCTGCTGTACTACACGGCGTTCCACGCGGGCAACGGCAAGCAGTGCGTGGGCGCGGCGGTCTCGGCGAACCCCGCGGGCCCGTTCACCCCGACGGGCCCGGATCCGTTGATCTGCGCCCGGGCTCAGGGGGACATCATCGATCCGGCGAGCTTCGTCGACAGCGACGGCTCCCGCTACCTGCTCTACAAGGATTCACGCGGGCCCAGGGCCCGCAGCGGACCGTCGTCGATCTGGATCCGCCCGGTCGCCGCCGACGGCCTGACTCCCACCGGGCACGACGTGTCGATCCTGCACGCGGACCGCCCCGAAGAGGCAGGGGTCGTGGAGGCGCCGACACTGGTGCGCCGTCCGGGCGGGTACGTGCTGCTCTTCTCCGGGAACACCTTCGACAGCGGCTCGTACTTCACCAACTACGCGACCGCGTCGCGCATCACCGGCCCGTACACCAAGGCGCCGGGCGCGTTGCTCAGCGCTGACGCGCTGGGCGGGTCCGTTGTGGACCCGGGCGGGCAGGACGTCACGGCCGACGGCGAGCACATCCTCTTCCACGGCGATCTGGCCGAGCCGGGCGGGGACCGCGGACTCTATGCCGCCGACCTCTCCTGGAACGGATCCGAACCGGCATTGGCACCCGACATCCGGCACTGATTAAAAACCGCTACCACCCGCTGCAATCAACTCGTTATTCAGCGGATACAGCGACGCAATTGGGCCTGTTTTCCCTCTTCATGGACGAACAGGCCCATTTTTACGCATTCTCGTCGTCATAATCCGCTAGGCCGTTCGCACCAATTGGCTGGCCTGAAGGACCCCTTCTCGGATCGAGACGATTTCGACCACAACAAACCCGGGTGGTGATCGTTTATTTCGTGAATGTTGCGTCCAACACCGGGAGTCGCCATGCGTTTGCGAGCCCTGATCACCGCGTCCGCGGTCGCGGGTATGTCCATTTTGGCCACTGCCACGGCGTCAGCCGAAACCACCACCACGAACGATCCCCTCAACGGCCAGCAGTGGGGACTCGACCAGGTGCATGCCGAGCAAGCATGGTCATCGAGCACCGGCGGAGGCCAGGTGATCGCGGTCGTCGACACGGGTGTCGACCTCGATCACCCCGATCTTCGTTCCCAGCTCGTCCCCGGAGCCACCTTCGTGGGCTGCGGTGAACAGCCCGCGCCGTGCGGCGACGGCGGCTGGAAAGGCGCCGACGGCGTCGGCCAGGAAACCGACAAGCACGGTACGCACGTAGCGGGAATCGCAGCAGCCGACACCAACAACGGGATCGGCATGGCCGGGGTCGCCCCTGGCGCGAAGATCATGCCGATCAAGGCGCTGGAAGACGGCTCCGGCACGTTCGACGAGATCGGTGCGGGCATCCGCTACGCCGCCGACAACGGCGCGGACGTCATCAACCTGAGCCTGGGCGCCGGTATGGGCACACAGGTCCTGACCCTGCTGGGGCTGGAGACCGGTACGAAGGACGCCATCGCCTACGCTCGCGAGATGGGCGTGTCCGTGATCGCCTCGGCCGGGAACGAAACGGCGCCGCTGTGCGCCACTCCCGCTTGGGAGGACGGCGCCCTGTGCGTGACGGCGACCGACCCGGAGGAAGCCCGGTCCACGTACTCCAACCTGGGCATCACGCTCGACGCCAAGGTGGTGTCGGCGCCTGGCGGCAACGGATACGCGGGCTGCGAGCAGGACGTGATCTCCACGGTTCCGCGCGGACTCGGCACCAACCAGGGCTGCGGCAACGCCGACTACGACGCGCTGGCGGGCACCTCGATGTCGGCTCCGCACGTCGCCGGAGTCGCCGCGCTGCTGGGCGCGCAAGGGCGTGACGTCGAGGAGGTCGAGCAGACACTCATCGACACCGCCCGCGAGCCCGGCACCGAGGAGCGCGGTTCCTACACGCCGCTGTTCGGGCACGGCATCGTGGACGCCGCTGCCGCAGTGCGGTGATGTCGCCCGGCGACGATTTCGGCTCAACCATCGGGCGAACGTCCGTGGCCTGACCTGAGTTCCCGAGTTCGTGGGCGGTCGCGCCGGTCGTCATGACCGGGGCGACCGCCCACGAACTTTGTCGGCCCGTTTCGCACCACGCGGTCCTCCGGCGAGCGGATCCGGCCCGTTTCCGCCTACGCTGCGGACCATGCACGCCCGAACGATTCCCGACTGGCCCGCGCGCGCAGCGGCGGTGTGGGCGTTCGCGTTCGCCGCGCTGAGCGTGTTCTGGGCGTTGGGCGGGCAACTCGGTCTGCACCCGTTCGAAACCGCGACGCCCTCCACCACGTTGGTCGTGATGAACGTGCTGGCCGCCACCGCCAAGGTCGCGCTGGGGCTGCTGGCGCTGGCGAGCATCTCCGAACGCGTGACCTGGAGCCTGCTCGGGGTGGCGCTGTGGACGGCCGCCTTGGCACTGCTGACCTACGGGGCCGTCGGCATGCTCTCGAACGGCCTGGTCATCGCAGGGTTGGTCGACCTGGGCGGGCCGCCCACCCGGTTCCACTGGTACTTCACGCTGATCTGGGACCCGTACTTCCTGCTCGGCGGGGTCCTGTTCCTGCTCACCGCGGTCAGGCACGGGAAGCGGCGCGACTGATCACGCCGGGCGAACGACGCACGGTCGCCCGGCGGCGGAACGCCACGGCAGCCACGACGAGAACGGCAGCGAGGGCGAACTGGCCACCGCGGACGATGCGGTTGATGTCGACGGCCGGATGCCAGCACACGGTGCCGTCCTCCCGGATCGACCACGCACCGACCGGATGGGAGACGACGCCGGTGCCCTCGTTCTCCGCGCGGCGTCGCCGCCCGCCTCCGACACGGATCCGGGCCACCGGTACCAGCGTCGTCGCGCCCTGCTGGACGGGTTGTCCGAAGACCTGGTGTTCCCCGAGCCTGCCCGCCAGTGCCGTGAGGATCTCGTCGTGCCGCTGATCGGTCATTTCCGCGCTCGCCTCCGCTGGTCGAAACACTCCCGAACCGTCCGGGTTCAGCCGTACTTCCCGGGGCACCGAGGTTAGCCGCTTCGACCGGCCCGCGCGGCCGGAAGGTTCAGAGCCGGCCGAGTTCGCGGAGGTCCGATTCCGAAATGCCGGTCATCTCCAGAACCTCGCCCGCATCGGTCGCACCGTTGTCCAGGGCCCGCACGAACGAGGCGGCCAGGGCGCGCGCGGTCGCCGGTTCGTCGAGCACCTCGCCCCCACCGGCGCCGACGTACGCCGCGAGCCGGCGGGCCTCGCCCGGAGCGGATTCCCGGAACTCCGCGAACACCGCCGCGTAACGGGTGACCAGCTGAGCCGGGTGCAGATCCCAGCTCTGGTAGAAACCGTGGGCCAGCGACCGGCGCACCAGCTCGTAGTGGGTCCGCCAACCGTGGTGGACCCGGCCCCCTACCGGCAGCACGTTCGTCGACCCGTCCGAGAGGTGGACTCCGGTTCCCGCGGCCGAAACCTGCATCGCGTTCCGCGCGAAGTCGCAGGCCCCGTGCGCGAGGTGCTGGTGGGCCGCGGTGAGCCCGCAGCCCGCGGTGTAGTCGTAGGTGCCGAAGTGCAGGCCGGTGACCCGACCGCCTCCGGCTTCGATGAATCGGGGCAGCGCGAACCGCCCCTCGGAGTCCATGATGGACTGCGTCGTTTCGACCTGGAGCTCGAAGCGCAGCATCCCGTCGGCGATCCCCACCTGGCGTTCGAGCAGTTCCAGCAGCTCGACGAACACCTCGACCTGGGCGCGGTCGACGATCTTGGGGAAGGTCAGCACGAACCCGTGGGGGAGGCTGCCCCACTGCTGCAGCAGGGCGGTCAGGAACACGTCGAGGGTCCGCACCGACCGGGCACGCAACTCGGGAGTGTCGAAGGACTTCACGCGGAGGCCGAAGCTCGCCGGTTCCACACCGTCGCGCAGCCATTCGGCGACCACGCCGGCGACACGCTCCGCGTCGGCGTCCTCGGTCTCGTCGCTCGGTCGGCCGTAACCGTCCTCGAAATCGATGCGCAGATCTTCGACGGGGTCCTGCAGCAACTTCGCCCGGACGCGCGGGTGCACGGCCGCCGCGCATTCCCGTCCCATTCCGAGCACGTCGGCGAGGTCCTCGGGTCGGGTCGCGTGCCGGTCGAGAGCGTCCAGCGCCGCATCGCCCCACCGGCGCACCGTGCCGGTGTCCACCTGGATCGCGGGAACGTAGCAGGTGTGCACGGGCTGTCGGTCGGCGTTGGCTCCCGGATAGCGCCGCGCCATGTGCTCGTCCACAGCGGACAGCCGGGCGAGGTGTTCGTGCACTCGCGAAGAATCCAACGAGGTTTTCGGCACTGGGGCTGCTCCCGTCGCAGTGATGTGTGGCCGCGCAGGTGGCGGACAGGCCTGCGGGCCGGTGGTGGTCCGCGGCCGGCCCCGGACCACCACCGGCGAAACGGTCAGTCGATCGTCTCGTACGCGGGCAGGGTGAGGAAGTCCGCGAAGTCGTCGGCGACCGCCACGGTCTCGAACAGTTCGACCGCCTGACCGAGGTTCTCGGTCGGGAAGCCCTGTTCGGCACGCAACTTCTTCTCGGTGTCCGCGAGGACCTCGCGGACCAGTTCGAGCGTGACCCGCTCGCCGCCGGCCAGCACGACGTGGTTGTGCAGCCACTGCCAGATCTGCGAGCGCGAGATCTCGGCCGTCGCGGCATCCTCCATCAGGTTGTGGATGGCGGCCGCGCCGGTGCCACCCAGCCAGGAGACGATGTAGCGAACACCGACGTCGACCGCGGCGCGCAGGCCTTCGATCGTCCGCTCACCCGGCGTGGAGGCCACGTCGAGCAGCTGGTCGGCGGTGATCGAGACGTCCTCTCGAGTGCGGTCGATCTGGTTGGGCTTGTCGCCCAGCACCGCGTTGAACTCCTCGTAGCAGATGTCCACCAGCCCGGGGTGGGCGACCCACGAACCGTCGAAGCCGTCGGCGGCTTCCCGCTTCTTGTCGTCGTGGACCTTCTGCATGGCCTTCTCGTTGGCCTCGGGGTCCTTCTTGTTCGGGATGAACGCGGCCATGCCACCGATCGCGAACGCACCGCGCTTGTGGCAGGTGCGCACCAGCAGCTCGGTGTAGGCGCGCATGAACGGCGCGGTCATGCCGACGCTGTTGCGGTCCGGCAGGATGTACCTGTCCGACTCGCGGAACGTCTTGATGACGCTGAACAGGTAGTCCCAGCGGCCTGCGTTGAGGCCCGCCGAGTGGTCGCGCAGCTCGTAGAGGATCTCCTCCATCTCGAACGCGGCCGGGAAGGTCTCGATCAGCACCGTGGCGCGGATCGAACCGTGCGGCACGCCGAGCTTTTTCTGCGCGTCGGTGAACACGTCGTTCCACAGGCGCGCTTCGAGGTGGCTTTCCATCTTCGGCAGGTAGAAGAACGGCCCGTTGCCGCGCTTGACCGCCTCTTGCGCGTTGTGGAAGAAGAACAGACCGAAGTCCAGCAGGGCCCCGACGACGGGCTTGCCGTCGACCAGCACGTGCTTGTCGTCGAAGTGCCAGCCGCGCGGGCGGACAAGCGCCACCGCGTGCTCCACGTCGTCGCGCAGCTTGTATTGCTTGCCCTCCGGAGTGGACAGTTCGACCTGCTTGCGCACGACGTCGTAGAGGTTGACCTGTCCGGAGATCACGTTGTCCCAGTGCGGGGTGTTGGCGTCTTCCAGGTCGGCCAGCCAGACGCGGGCACCGGAGTTCAGCGCGTTGACCGCCATCTTGCGGTCGGTCGGGCCGGTGATCTCGACGCGGCGGTCGCGGATGGCCTCCGGCGGCTCGGCGACCTGCCAGTCGCCTTCGCGGATCGACTTGGTCTCTTCCAGGAAGTCCAGGCGGCCGTTGCGAGCGGCCTCCTCGCGGCGCTTCGTGCGGAGGGCGAGCAGCTCGTCGCGGCGCGCGCCGTACGCGCGCTGGAGCCCGGCCACGAATTCCAGGGCCTCCTTGGTCAGGATCTCGTCACCACGCTCGACCGCGCCGCCGAGCACCTGGACGCCCTCGGGAGTCGTCAGGCCCATTTGAGACATGGAAGGTCCACCTCTTTCAATGCCGGGTTCACAGATGCTGGCTGTGGCTTACCTTGCCGCGTGCGACGAGATCCCGCCCACTCGGCGCGAGTTGCGACCCGCGCCAGCGCCCGTATGTTTTCTGCATCGTGGATGTTAGTTTCCACTGATGAACACGGGCAACATGAGCTGACGCACCTTCCGGCGTCTAAACTCGGCAACCACAACCGTGGAGAGGACCGCCGCGATGTCCACAGGCCCACGCCAGGCGAGCCAGGGCGGAGGGGTGCAGTCCGTCGATCGTGCCTTCGAGCTGCTGGAGCTGATGGCCGACTCGGGCGGCGAGGTCACGCTCTCCGAGCTCGCCGAAACGTCCGGCCTCCCGCTGCCGACCATCCACCGGATCATGCGCACCCTGGTCGGCTCGGGTTACGCCCGCCAACAACCGTCCCGCCGCTACGCACTGGGCCCCCGCCTGATCCGGCTCGGCGAAACCGCCAGTCGCGCCCTCGGCTCCTGGGCACGCCCCTACCTGGGCGAACTCACCGAAGCGACCGGGGAGACGTCGAACATGGCGGTGCTGGACGGCGAACACATCGTGTACGTCTCGCAGGTGCCCTCCCAGCACTCCATGCGGATGTTCACCGAGGTCGGTCGCCGCGTCGACGCGCACGCGACCGCCGTCGGCAAGGCAGTGATGGCGACCATGCCCGACGAGACCGTCGGACAGTTGCTCAAACGTGCCGGGATGCGACCGCAGACCGAGCGCACCATCACCGACATCCAGTCCATGCAGGACGAGCTCGCCCGCATCCGCGACCTCGGTTACGCCATCGACGACGGGGAGCAGGAGGTCGGCGTGCGCTGCTACGCGGTGGCCATCCCCGGCGCCCCGGCAGGTGCCGGGATCTCCATCAGCGGCCCGGAGGGACGTATGACCCGGATCGCCACCGACGAAGTCATCCCACTGATGCGCAGGCTGGCGAACGACCTTTCCGCGGAACTCCGCACCTCCGACAGCACCACCTGACGGCGGGCCGAGCGTGGGAACGCGGGGAACCTGCGTTCCCGGACCGGTGGTTCGAATCCGTCCACGGCGTCGGCAGGAGCGGCGTCGGCCGCTTTCGGTGCGGAACCGAAGGTGACCGTCAGCCGAGTGACCGCGCCCGAATCACTCCGGGAGCACTCAGCGACCCGAGAAGCGCTGCGACACCCACTGCTCCCAGCGGGGGCCGTGCGGCTCCAGCTCCACCTCGCGCACATCGTCGGCGCGGCGGTTCAGCCGCACCACCAAGTACTCGTCGGCGAGCTGTTCGGCCAACCCGGCGCCCCACTCGACGACCACGGCCGCGTCGGTGAGGTCGGTGTCCAGGTCCAGGTCGTCGATGTCCGCGAGGCCGCCCAGCCGGTAGGCGTCCACGTGCACCAGCGACGGCCGGTCCCCGACATCGGCGCGATGCACCCGCGCGATCACGAACGTCGGGGACGTGACCCGGCCGGACACGCCCATGCCCGCCGCGATCCCCCGTGTGAGGACGGTCTTGCCCGCACCCAGCGGGCCGTCCAGCAGGACCAGGTCACCGGCGCGCAGGTCGGAACCGAGTTGGCGCCCGAACTCCTGCGAATCGTGCTCCTCGGCCAGCTCGAACGTGCGAATCACGGTGTTCACGACTTGCCCATCGCCTTCGACTCGTCATCGCCGAGCTTCCGGCAAGCCCGGCGCAGCAACCTCGTCAAGTGCTCGTTCACCAGCTCGTGTCGCTCCAGCATCACCATGTGCCCGGCGCCCTCCACCCGGACCAACTCGGCATCGGGCAGCTCGGCGGCGATCACCTCGGCGTGCGAAAACGGGGTGAGCCGGTCGGCTTCCCCGCTGAGCACCAGCACCTCGCAGTGCCGCAACCCGGCGAGCGCGGCCTTGCGGTCGTGCGAACCGATCGTCTCCAGGAAGTCGGTCACGACCTCCACGCTGGTCGCGCCGATCATCTTCACCATCAGGTCCACCAGTGACGGGCTGACCCGGCGATCTCCGAAGGCGAGCCCGCGCACGATGCTCCAGGTGAGCTGGTTACCGGTCTTCCGGGCCCGCTCCACCAGCGTGGGCTGCAGGGCGGCCAGCGTGCCGAGTCCCCTGGTGAGCGGGTTGTTCCGGGAAAGCCACGGGCGCGGCAACCCGGCCGCACCCACCTCGCCCGCCGAGGTGCCGATGAACGCCACCGCGCACACGCGCTTCTTGAAAAGCTCCGGCCGCTGCTCGGCCAGCGCCATGATCGCCATTCCGCCCATCGAATGCCCGACGAGGACGATCGGGCCCTTCCGCGCGGTCGCCCGTACCACGGCGTCCAGGTCCTTGCCGAGTTGTTCGATCGTGCTGCGGCTCTTGCTCGAATGCCCGGAGCGGCCATGACTGCGCTGGTCGAACTGCACCACCCGAACCCGCGGGTCGGTCGACTCCGGCAGCGACTTGCGCTGGAAATGCCAGCACCGCGAATCCAACGTGTAGCCGTGGACGAGCACCACGGTCACCTCGGAATGCTCCCCGTCGGCGGTCTTGACCTCCTGCACCGCGAGCGGAACTCCGTCATCGGCGGCCACGGTGGACTGGCGGTCGGCGGGCAGCGTCCCGAGCTCCTCCGTCGCGTACGGGTCGCCACTCTCCTCGCGTTGCGTCGCGATGCGCGAGCTGTGCGCGGCAACCCCGAACGCGGCGCCGGTCATAGCCGCCCCGACGATTCCGCTCGTCCAGGCGAGCGCCTGCCACACCGGCTTCATGCGCCCTCCACCACAGTGCGGGTGACCCTCGGTCGGTACATCCCGCTGACGATCTCGTAATGGATGGTGCCCAGCTCGTCGGCCCACTCGGCGGCGGTCGGTTCCCCGGCGTCACCGGCGCCGAACAGGATCACCTCGTCGCCCTCGGCAACCTCGTCGTCGTCGCACAGCACCACGATCTGGTCCATGCACACCCGCCCGACGACGGGCCTGCGCTTGCCGCGCAACCACACCGACATCCGGCCGGACAGGGTTCGCGGAACCCCGTCCGCATAGCCCACCGGGACCAGCGCCAGGTTCGACGCCCGCTCGGCACCCCACGAGTGCCCGTAGGAAACGTGCTCGCCCGCGGCGACCCGCTTGGTCATCGCCACCGACGAGCGGAAGGTCATCGCGGGCCGCAGTCCGTGATCACCGTCCTCCGGGACGGGGTCCAGGCCGTACACTGCGATTCCCGGGCGGACCAGCTCGAAGTGCAGGTCCGGGCGGGTGAGCACCGCAGCGGAGTTCGCGATGTGGCGGATCGGGTCCAGGCCGGCCGCGCGCGCCTGCTCGTAGGCCCGGCCGAACCGTTCGGCCTGCATGTCGATCGACGGGTGGTTCAGCTCGTCGGCACACGCCAGGTGCGACCAGACCGCCACCACCTCGACCAGGCTCTCCACCTGGGCCTTCGCGGCCGCCTCGACCAGCGCCGGCCACAGGTCGGGCGGGCACCCGTTGCGGCTCAAGCCGGTGTCGATCTTCAAGTGCACCCTGGCGACCCGGTTCGCGCGTTCCGCCGCCTCGACGATGCTCCGCAGGCTCGACACCGACGACGCGGACAGGTCCACGTCGGCCCGGACGGCGGCTTCGAAGTCCTCACCGCTGCTGTAGAGCCAGCACAGCACGGGGGCGTCGATCCCGGCCGATCGCAACTGCAACGCCTCGGTCACCGAGGCCACCCCGAGGCGATCAGCACCCGAATCCAGCGCCGCCCGCGCGGTGGTCACCGCACCGTGCCCGTACCCGTCGGACTTGACGATCACCATCGTCGCGGCCCCCGAACGGGCGGCGCGCCGGGAGAGCACTCCGACGTTGTCGCGAAGCGCGTCCACATCGATGCGCAGGTCGGCGCGGAACGGAGGCTGGTCACTCATAGCACCGGTCATGGTCGCACATCCGTCGCCCGGTACGGCCCAGGTATCCGGTTTCGGCGCTGCTCAGCGCGGGTTCGGTGGCTCTTCGAACGCCGTCGCGACCCTGCCACGACGATCTGGCCCGAGGTGCCGGCACGGACACCGGAACACCGCGGCCGCCGACCGGGCGGAGCGGATCAGCCTGCCTCGGCGCGAACCCGCCGGATCGCCTCCGGCACCGCCGCCGACAGCTCCGAGGCACCCACCGGTGCTCCCGTTTCCGCACCGCCGAGCGCGGCCGTCTCGGCCGCCAGCACGTGCACGTACGAGGCGCATCCGCAGGCCAGCCAAGGATCGAGCCCGGCGGCCATCAACGCACCGATCAGCCCGGTGAGCACATCGCCGGAACCCGCGGTGGCAGGCCACGCGTGCGCGGCCGCGTTGACCAGGACCCGGCCGTCCGGGGCGGCGACCACGGTCGTGTTGCCCTTCAACAGCAGCACGACGCCGTACCGGCGGGCGAAATCACGCGCCGCGGCGACCCGGTCCGCACCGGAATCGCCCGCCAGCCGCGCGAACTCCCCGGCGTGCGGGGTCAGCACCACCGGCACGTCCGGGTCCCGCGAGTCCCACAGCGTCTCGTCCCCGGCGAACAGCGTGATCGCGTCCGCGTCCGCGCACACCGGGCGTGCCTCCTCCAGCACCATCCGCAGCACGTCGCCACCGCTCGGACCCGTACCGATCCCCGGTCCCACCGACCACGCCTGCACCCGCCCCGCATCGGTCACCGAACCGGTCGCCACCACTTCCGGCCAGTGCGCGCGGACCACATCGGCGGCGGGACCGGCGTAGCGAACCATCCCGGAGGTCGCGCGGACCGCACCCCCCGACGTCAGCACCGCCGCACCCGGGAACGTGGCCGATCCGGCCGCGACGCCCACCACGCCCTGGGTGTACTTGTCGTCTTCGGGGTGCGGGACCGGCCAGGCCGCACCGACGTCCTCCGGATCGAGCAGCACCAGATCCGGGGCGTCCAGATCGTCGGCGATCCCGATGTCGACCACCTCGACCGCCCCGGAACGCACCGCCCCCTCGCCCAGCACATGGCAGGGTTTGCGGCCGCCGAAGGTGACGGTCACGTCGGCGGCCACGGCTTCGCCCTCGACCACGCCGGTGATCGGATCGACTCCGCTGGGCAGGTCGACGGCGACGACGGGCACGGTCAGCCGGTGCACGAGTTCGGCGGCGATCGGCCGGAGCGGGCCGCGAGCGGAGAGGCCCACGACGCCGTCGACGGCCGCGTCGGCGCGCTGCAACGCGTCCGCCGCGTCCGCGCCGACGCCGGCCGTGTCCGCGCCCGGTCCGTCGGCGGCGCACACGCGCCCGCCCGCACCGCGCAGCGCGGCCAGCCCCTCGGGATGCGCCTTGTCCGGGCTGAGCAGGACCGCGGTGACTCCCACACCGCGCCGGCGCAGGAAGGCGCCGGCCCACAGCGCGTCACCACCGTTGTTGCCCGCTCCCACGAGCAGCACGACATGCCTGCCGCTGACCCGGCCGGTGACCTCCGTGAGCAGCCGTGCCACCCGCACCGACACCGCGTGCGCAGCCCGCCGCATCACGGCCGGCTCGGGAGTCCGGGTGAACAACCGTTGTTCGGCGGCCCTGACCTGGTCCGGTGTCCAAACCCCTTGCACCAGCAACCTCCCGTTTCAGGATGCGACCACGCGGTGCGGGGTCCGCCCGCGGCGTTCTCCGATTTCGCGGGTGTCGATTTTGCGCGGAACCGACCTGCCCACCGGGCGATCGTCACTCCACTGTGACGGACTTCGCCAGGTTGCGGGGCTTGTCCACGTCGTAGCCCCGGGAACGCGCGATCTCCGCGGCCAGCACCTGGAGCGGCACGGTCGAGACCAGCGGCTGGAGGAGCGTCGGAACCGACGGGATCTCGATCAGCTCGTCGGCGAACGGGCGCACTTCCTCATCGCTCTCCTCCGCGATGACGATCGTGCGCGCACCCCTCGCCTGGATCTCGCGGATGTTCGACAGCATCTTGGAATGCAGCAGGGCACGCCCCGTGGGTGACGGCATCACCACGACCACGGGCAGGTCGTCCTCGATCAGGGCGATCGGCCCGTGCTTGAGCTCACCCGCCGCGAAGCCCTCCGCGTGCATGTAGGCGAGTTCCTTGAGCTTGAGCGCGCCCTCCAGCGCGATCGGATACCCGACGTGCCTGCCGAGGAACAGCACGGCCTTCGAGTCGGAGATCCGGCTGCCCAGCGCGCGCACCTGTTCCACGGTCGTGAGCGTCTTGCGCACGGCGTCGGCCATCGCGGCGAGGTCGTTGAACTCCCGCGCGACCTCGTCGGCGAACTTCGTGCCGCGAGCCTGCGCCAGAGCCAGCCCGACCAGGTAGTTCGCCGCGATCTGCGAAACGAAGGTCTTGGTCGCCGCCACGCCGATCTCCGGGCCCGCGTGGGTGTAGAGCACCGCGTCGGACTCCCGGGGGATCTGCGCGCCGTTCGTGTTGCAGATCGCCAGCACCCGCGCGCGCTGCGCCCTGGCGTGCCGCACCGCTTCGAGCGTGTCGGCGGTCTCCCCGGACTGCGAGATCGCCACCACCAGCGTGTCCCGGCCCAGGACGGGGTCCCGGTAGCGGAACTCGCTGGCCAGCTCCACTTCCACCGGCACCCGGCACCAGTGCTCGATGGCGTGCTTGGCCAGCAGGCCGGAGTGGTAGGCGGTGCCGCAGGCCACCACGAACACCTTGTCGATGTCGCGCATGTCCTGGTCGGAGATGCGCTGCTCGTCGAGCACCACACGGCCGTCGACGAAATGCCCACGCAGGGTGTTCTCCAGCGCCTCCGGCTGCTCCTCGATCTCCTTGAGCATGAAGTAGTCGTGGCCGCCCTTCTCGGCGGCCGAAAGGTCCCAGTCGACGGTGAACGGTTTGGCGCTGACCGGGTTGCCGTCGAAGTCGGTGACCGAGTAACCGTCGGCGGTGATCGTCACCGCCTGGTCCTGTCCCAGCTCGACGGCGTCGCGGGTGTGTTCGATGAACGCCGCGACGTCGGAGGCCAGGAAGTGCTCGTCCTCCCCGACGCCGAGCACCAACGGCGAGGAACGCCGCGCCGCAACGACCCGATCCGGCTGGTCGGCGTGCGTGACCACCAGGGTGAATGCGCCTCGGAGCCGGTTGGCGACCGCGCAGACGCTGGCCGCGAGGTCACCGGCCGTCGGACCGCTCGCGAAGGCCGCGGCAATCAGGTGCGCCGCCGTCTCGGTGTCGGTGTCGCTGACCATCTCGACGCCGTCGGCTTCCAGCTCGGCGCGCAACGCGGAGAAGTTCTCGATGATGCCGTTGTGGACCACTGCGACCTTGCCCGCGGCGTCCTGATGCGGATGGGCGTTTCGATCGGTCGGCGCACCGTGCGTCGCCCACCGCGTGTGTCCCATCCCTGCGTTGCCCGCGAACCGGCCGTTGTCCGATTCGACGACGCGCTTCTCCAGATTCGACAGGGCTCCGGCCGCCCGGTCGACGACCAGACCGCCCGAACCGTCGAGCACAGCCGCCCCGGCCGAGTCGTAGCCGCGGTACTCCAGGCGTCGCAGCCCGTCGAGCACCACATCAAGCGCCTGGCGATGTCCTACATAACCCACGATGCCGCACACCCGGCCAAGCGTAACGACACCTGCTGGTCTCTACCTACGGTGGCATCACCGATGTGGGTGCCGTCGCTACCGCACGCACGCGAACGTGTCGGCTACCGTTGCGGACCATGGCGCGAACTGCCAAGAAGGCGATGTCGGAACTGGCCCAGCGCGGACCGCACGAGGTCCTGCACGGTGATCTGGCCCTCGCCGGGCTCCCCGGGGTGGTGTGCACTCCGCGAACCGGGCTCGGTAGGCCCGCCGTTGCTTTCGGGCACGGCTGGTTGCAACCACCCCGGCGCTACCTCGGCCTCCTCCGCCACCTGGCGTCCTGGGGCATCGTCGCGGCGGCACCCGGAACGCAGCGCGGCGCGCTGCCCTCGCACCGGCTGTTCGCCCAGGACCTGCGCACCGCGCTGGACATCTGCGTGGGCGTCCGCCTCGGCGACGGGGACATCAGCGTGGACGAGGGCAAGCTGGCCGTGGCCGGGCACGCGATGGGCGCGGGCTGCGCCGTGCTCGCGGCGGCCTCCGACGAGCGGATCAAATCGGTGGGCACGTTCGCGGTCTCGGAGACCATCCCGTCGGCGATCGCGGCGGCCCCGCGCGTGACGATTCCCGGCCTGCACGTGACCGGTGGGAACGATCTGCTGGCACCGCCGGTGTCCAACGCCGAACCCATCGCGGCGGCCTGGGGCGGTCCGGTTCAGGTCCGCACCGTGAAGAAGGCCAGCCACCTCGGCTTCACCGAGGGCAGGCACTGGTCCGAGCTGCTGCTGCACGGCAAGTCCCAGTGGGGCACGCAACGACTCGGCCGCGCCCTGCTCACGGCGTTCCTGCTGCACACCGTCGCGGGGGACAAGCGCGGGGACGCGCTGCTGGACAACGACGTTTCGGGTTGCGCTATCGACCAGGAGCACTCGCGAGGCGGCCTCGTCGTGGCCTGAGCCGACCGGCTGTCATCCGGTCGGTGCGGGTGGCCGACACCCGCACCGACCGTTCGAACTACCTCAACCAGCTGTCGTTCTCGAAATCGTCGTCCTCGTCGAACGCGGGGCGCCGGGGAGCCGGTTTGGGCGCCGCCGGCGGCGGAGCTGCCTGGGGCTGTGGTGATGGCTGCTGTGGTGATGGCTGCTGTGGTGATGGCTGCTGCGACGGCGATGGCTGCGGTGATGGTGACTGGGCGGCGGGCTGGGAGAGCTCATGCTGCCGCGACGGCGCCGCCGCCTCGTATTCCTCGTCCTCCCCGCCGAGGTCGATCTCGCTGCCGGTTTCCGCACGCGGCTGACTCCCCCACTCGTTGCGGGGCTTCTCGGCCGCTGCCTTGGCCTCGTCGACGCGTTCGGAGATCTCCTGCTGCCGCTGCGCGGCGGCTTCCTTGATCGCCTCGTTGTTCTTGCTCGCGGCCTGCTCCGCCCCCTTGACCACGTCGCGGGAGTCGTCGACCGAATATCGGTGCCGCGCCACCAGGGTCGCTACCTCGTCGGCGACCGCCTGATTGACCAGTGCCATTCAGCGCCTCACTTCCCGCCGTCCTCGCCGAGGACCGAGCGGTATCGCACGTTCGACGGATCGATCCCGTCGTCGAACAACTGTCCTTGGGTGCGCCAGGGGCTGTCGTTGGAGCGTTCCTGCTCGCCACCGCCCTGCTGCTGGCCGCCCATGCCTCCCATACCGCCCATCATGCCGCCGCCGGACGTGCCGCCGGAGCCCTGCCCGGACTGGCCACCGCCACCGGAGTCGCCCATCGACGCCATCCCGCCCGCACCTTGGGGACTGCCGGACTCCGGGCCCTGCATGCTCGCCATACCGGGCGCTCCGGAGCTCTCCCCGGACGACGGCGCCCGGCTCGACGCACCGTCGTCCTGCAACTGCCCGGACGCGCTGCCGAAGGAGTTCTGCGCGCCCTCTCCGAGACCACCCATCGAGGTCATGCCCGAGGACTGAGGAGTGGTCGGCGCAGCTCCTCCGTTCCCGGGCTCGCTCGCGGCGTCGCCGGCGGCACCCGGGAAGCCGGTTCCGGACCCGGCATCAGCGGTCATAGCCCCGGCCGAGGACGCGGCCGGGGCCGGGGCCGGGGCCGGTTCACCAGACGAATCGAATCCGCCCACCTGCGGCGGCGGCTCACTCCCACCGATGCCCGTCGAAGGCACCGGCTCCTCAAAACCACCCACCTGCGGCGGCGGCTCGCCCCCACCAATGCCCGTCGAAGGCACCGGCTCCTCAAAACCACCCACCTGCGGCGGCGGCTCGCCCCCACCAATGCCCGTCGAAGGCACCGAGGAATCATCGCCGAAGTTGATGGTCTGGCTCGTCGGCGGTTCTCCGCCGCCGTTGTCGATGTCGACCTGCATTCCACCGTCGGGACCTCGCTCCAGCGCGATCGTCCGACCACCGTCCTGGATGACGGCCTTGCCGTTCTCGTCGGCCTGGATCGGGGTGGACTGCGGTCCTCCCGGTTCTGCGGCACCGTCCGCCGGTGCGGGCATCGTGCCCATGCCGGGCTGGCCCGGAGGTTGGCCGGGCAGCTGGCCCGGCGACTGGCCGGGTGGTGGCTGGCCGCCGGGACCGGGTGCGGAACCTGGCTCGCCCTGGCCGCCTTCGGGACCGAACGAGACCTCGTAGGTCTTGGGCTGCCCGTCCTCCCCGATCACGGTCACCTCGGTGGTGCCCTGCTCGTTCGGCTCCTGGACGGTCACCGCGTCGTCGCCCTTGCCTAGCGTGACCTCTTCCGGCTGCCCCTGCTCGCCCGGACCGGAACCGGGTTCTTCCGGTCCGTCCATCTCCGGCGGCTTCGGGACATCCGGGGTCTCCGGGGCACCTCCCCCGGTGCCACCACCGGCACCGGCACCGCCGCCACCAGTGCCACCACCACCGGTACCGCCGCCTCCGGTGTCGCCGGAAGCAGGTTGGGCGGACGGGGTGTTTTCCGCGGACGGTTGCGCGGCCCTGTCGCCCTCCCCTTCGTCCTGCATCCCCTTGAACGGGTCGTCCTGCACCTCAGCGGCTTGGAGCATCGTGTCGTAGGCGGACTGCACGGTCTCCTGCACAGCACCGCTGCGTTCCTGGAACTGGCCGTACTTCTGCTGCATTTCCGGAATGAACGATCCATCGAGCCATTTCTTGGCGTCGTCGATCAACCCTTGCCGGATGTCATCGGCGGCGTCTTTTGCCCCTATGAGCTGGCCGAACAGCCCGCCGACGGGCCCACCGCAGATGAAGCCGATCGCCGCGTCCTTGATCACCGACCAGGTGCCCGAGAAGACGTCGTCGATGCCGACATCGGCGAGGTCCTCCATCTGGATGTCGCCGTTGGCCTTGCGGATCTCGTCTTTCGTCTCGTCCGGGGTCTTGCCCGCGCACTTCAGTTCCGGGGCGAGATCGAGCACGAATTTCGCGTACTCCCGAACGGCTTCCTGGATGCCGTCGACGGCGGGGACGATCGCCCCCGCGAAGGCCTCGGCGTCCTGGATGACGCTGGCACCGGCCTGGTTGTAGGACTGGACCTTGCCGCTCGCGGCTTCGGACGCCTCGCCCTTCCACGTCTCCTTCGTCCCGCGGAAGGTGTGGTCCATCGACTCGTTCTGCTCGCCGAGACCACTCTGGACGGAGGAGAGACGTTCGGCATCCTCCCGGAAAGCGCCGAAATCGATCTCCCGAACCTGGTCGTACTCCTTGACCACCTTGGGTTCGAAATCGGGTCCGCTACCGTTCCACTCCTTGTAGAGCGGCAGGAATTGCTCGAACAGGTCCAATCCCTGACGGGCGGGATCGAGCAGTTCGTCGGAAAGGTTGACCGCACCGCCGCTGTCGAGGGTCTGCTTGGCCTTCTCGTAGTTGCCTGCCCGTTCTTCGGCCGCCCGCTGCTTTTCCTGCAGGGCCGAGAAACCACCGTCGGTGAGTTCCTCGAAGGCGAGACCGCCGATCGGGTTGGCCACCTTGAGCGCGCCGTCCGCGATCGAACCGGCGTTGTCCTCCAGCCAACTGCCCGCGTCCGAAAGCGTGTCACCTGCCCAGCCGACCGCGTCGTCGACCGCACCACCTACCGCGCTGCCCACCTGCTCACCGGCCATACCACCGAGGACACCGCCGCCGACGGTCCCTGCCGGCCCGGCCAGCGTTCCCACACCCGCACCCACGCCCGCGCCGTAGGCGGTGCCGACGCCGCCTCCGAGGCTCTCGAAGAAACCTTCCTCGCCGCCCCCCGAACCCTGGCCCCCGCCGCCGTTACCACCGCCGTCGTTACCACCGCCGCCATTTCCGCCGCCGCCCTGGCCGTTCCCGCCCTGGCCGTTCCCACCCTGGGACTGGTTCGTCGCGGCGGGATCCGAACCCTGGCCCGGCTGCCCACCGGAGTTCTGACCGTCCCGCGTGTTCGATTCCTGCGCCTGTTCGGCCTGGGCCTGCTCAGCTTGCCGGGCCTCCGCGTAGGTGGACTCGGCGTTCGAATACGCGTCCTGCGTATCCGCATAGCCCGGCTGCGTGGACGACGAGGTGTCGCCCGGCGTAGTCGAGCCGCCCGGCGTAGTCGAGTTGCCCGGCGTGGTCGAGTTGCCCTGCTCGTCCCGATCGGTACTCGAGGTCTGGCCACTGGAATTCGTCGAGCTCGTGTCGTTCGAGCTCCCGCCCGTTTCCCCTCTCTTGACCATCAGACCTCAACCTTCCCGATCTCTTCGGCGCCGGACTCGTCACTGGCCTGGTACTGCTTCGCGGATTCCCCGAGGTTCTCGGAGAGCTTCGTGCCGTTCTCCGCGAAGGCCTTGACATTCGCGCCCAGTTTGTCCAGCGCCTCGCGATACGCCTGACCGGCCTCGTGGAACTTCCTGCCTGCTTTCTCCGGGCTCACCTTCGACTCGGTAACCCGGCCGGCCAAGTCCGCGATCCGATCGGCTCCGTCCGAAAATGCTGTCGCCGCTTTCTGGATATCGCTTCCAGAAGTCTCAGCCCCCGACATGAGCTCCCCTCCTCGACAACGCATGACGCCTCCACCAGCTCGCGCTGGGACGGCACGCACACTGGCCAGGTTCCTCATCCTGACAGGCGAGATCGGACACCAAGGCCGGTTCAGCGAGGTACTTGCAATAGTGAACAAACTTCGCGAATCCGATGCGCGTGAAAATCGCAGCGTTGCCCGGGGCACGGAGCCAGGGCTACCAACGTGCCCCGGGCAGCCTTGCCGGATCCACTCCGTGGATCTCGATCGAGGCGTGCCGCACCGGATGAAGCCGACGAGCCCGAGGCAACAGCGACTGGAGCAGGCGCCGCTTGAGCCCGGGCCGCTTGAGCAGGCGCAGAGCAGGCGCGGGGCAAGAACGACCGGGACAGGAGCGACCGGGGAGAGTCCGGATCTCGAAGCGGGCGATCAGCGGGCAGGCTCACCTACGCCGGGGGCGACCTGAACATCCCGCGACAAGCTCAGAGCAGGACGACCACGCCGGAGAGGAGCGCGGCAAGCCCTGCGCCCCCGACGACCACAACCAGCGGGAGGACCAGGACGATCAGCAGATCACCGGGCGTTCGCATGGCGAGTCCGCCTACCGCACCCGGCGCTGCTGCAAACGGTTGCTGAACCACGTCCCCCCGTCATGCGCAGCGTTGACGGCCCGAAGACCGGCTAGCGCGAGCGCGGAGAAGACGACGAGGCCCGCGACCAAGCCGACGGCGAGCAGTCCTACGAAGATGGCGACAACGATGGCACCCATGTGAGCAGACTCTCACACTTAGCCCCTCGGCGAGAGATCTCAGTCACAACCTTCACCGAATAGCCGCAACGACGTCCGCCAGTCGGTGAGCCACTCCCCCCGCGATGTCCTCGCTGGGGGCCTCGACCATGACGCGGACCAACTGCTCGGTGCCGGACGGGCGGAGCAGCACGCGACCGGTCTCGCCGAGCTCGTCTTCCGCCGCGGCCACTGCCGCCGCGAGGCCGGAATCGGCCATCACCAGGGCCTTGTCCGTCACCCGGACGTTGACCAGCATCTGCGGCAGGCGGGTCATCGTCGAGGCCAACGCGGCCAGGGGCGATTCCGTGGCTGCCATCCGACCCATCAGCCGCAGCGCCGTGATCAGCCCGTCGCCGGTAGTCGCGTGCCCGGGCAGCACCAGGTGACCGGATTGTTCGCCTCCGAGGGAGAACCCGCCGGCGCGGAGCTCCTCGAGGACGTAGCGATCACCCACCGAAGTGGTGCGCAGCTTCACCCCGCGATCACGCATGGCCAGGTGCAGGCCGAGGTTGCTCATCACCGTGGTGACCAGCGTCTCGTCGGAGAGCTCACCGGATTCCTTCATGGCCACCGCGAGGACCGCCATGATCTGGTCGCCGTCGACGGCGTTACCCGCCGCGTCCACCGCCAGGCAGCGGTCGGCGTCCCCGTCGTGGGCGATTCCCAGGTCCGCGCCGTGCTCGACAACCGCGCTCTGCAACACGTCGAGGTGCGTCGAACCGACACCGTCGTTGATGTTGAGCCCGTCGGGCTCGGAGTGGATCGCGACCACTTCCGCACCCGCACGGCGGTACGCCTCCGGCGCCGCCATCGATGCCGCGCCGTTCGCGCAGTCCACCACCACACGAAGGCCGTCGAGCGGCTGCGGGGTCGCCACGAGCAGGTGATCCACGTATCGCTGCACGGCGTCGGGAACATCACGAACCCGACCGACGTGCACACCCGTTGGCCGGTCGACTTCCTCGTGCAGTCGGGACTCGATCTCGTCCTCGACGACGTCCGGAAGCTTGTGCCCGCCCGCGGCGAAAAGTTTGATGCCGTTGTCCGGCATGGGATTGTGCGAGGCGGAAATCATCACGCCGAGGTCCGCCCCGACCTCGCCGACCAGGTGGGCCACCGCCGGGGTGGGCAGCACGCCGACCCGCAGCACGTCGGCACCCGCCGCTGTCAGACCCGCGGTGACCGCGGCTTCCAGCATTTCCCCGCTGGCGCGCGGATCCCGGCCGACCAGCGCGACCCGTCTACGCGAATCGTCCCGGTCGTAGAGCACCCTCGCTGCCGACGAAGCCACCGCCAACGCCAATTCCGGCGTCAGATCGGAATTCGCCAAACCACGGACCCCGTCGGTGCCGAAAAGTCGGGACATGGGCAGCAGGTCCTCCTGGATTCAACCGGGGGTATCAACGACTACGGGAGCAGCCCTCCGTCCGAAACGGACGAAAAGCTGCTCCCGCCAGTCGTGTCCATCGCCTGCCGCAGCAGGCACAACCGAGGTTCGGCGGTGCGGTACGGCACCGCCGATTCTGCTCCCCGGAGCAGTCGCGCGCAGGCTCAGCGCTTGCTGTACTGCGGAGCCTTGCGGGACTTCTTGAGTCCGTACTTCTTGCGTTCCTTCTCGCGGGAATCGCGAGTCAGCATGCCGGCCTTCTTCAGCGCCGGACGGTCGTCGCCGTCGAACTCGCTCAGCGCGCGGGCGAGCGCCATCCGAAGCGCACCGGCCTGGCCGGAGGGGCCACCGCCGCGAAGGTTCGCGGTCACATCGAAGCTGTCGATGCGCTCCACGGTCGCCAGCGGTTCCTTGATGATCTGCTGGTGAACCTTGTTCGGGAAGTAGTCCTCAAGTTTCTTGCCGTTGAGCTTGAAGCCACCGGCACCAGGTGCGAGCCGAACCCGGACCACGGCCTCCTTGCGGCGACCGACGGTCTGAACCGGCCGACCGGCCGGAACGGGAGCCGGCGTAACGCCCTCGGCGTCCTCGGCAAACGTCTCGAAAGCTTCAGTCTCGGGGACTGCAGTCTCCTCGGCGGCTGCGGTCTCCTCGACGGCTGCGGTCTCGGGAGCTGCAGTCTCCTCGACGGCTGCAGTCTCCTCCGGCTCAGGAGTGGTCACTTGCTGATCCTCGGGTCCTTCGGTCACTGTTCGACCTTCGCGTTGATCTGGAACGGCTGCGGGTTCTGCGCCACGTGGGGGTGTTCCGGCCCGGCGTAAACCTTGAGCTTCTTGCCCATGGCGCGGCCGAGCTTGTTCTTCGGAAGCATTCCCTTGATGGCCTTTTCGAGCAGCCGCTCAGGGTGGCGGTCCAGCACTTCACCGAAAGACTGCTTCCGCAGGCCGCCCGGGTATCCGCTGTGCCGGTAGTGGAAAGCCTGGTCGCGCTTACTACCGGTCAGGGCCACCTTCTCGGCATTGACGACGACGACGAAGTCGCCGGTGTCGAGGTGCGGAGCGTAGGTCGGCTTGTGCTTGCCGCGCAGCAGCGTGGCGGCTTGGGTAGCCAACCGGCCGAGCACCACGTCCTCGGCGTCGATCACATGCCAGGCGCGGGTCACCTCGCCGGCCTTGGGGCTGTACGTGCGCACGGGTCTACCTCGTCGTCGTTCGCGTCGGAATCTCGGTGCGGACCGTCGTATCCCTCTGGAACTGTCCGTCGGAATCACGCTCCGGTCGGATCCCTCGGCTTCGACCGGGGAACCGGCACATCCTGAATGCTGCCGCAGAACCTCCACCTCAGCTCTTGCTCTTCTGAGGCTGTCCACCGATCGAGCACTGCAGTCGCGCACCGCACAACAAAGAATCAGGGTACTTGTTGGCTGATGGCTCGGTCAAAACGGGTCCAGTCGCGGCAAATTACACCGTCGATCTAACGTTGACCTGCTCCATCGCCGAAACAAGCATAACCCGCGGCGCCGACGGCTCCACCGCCCCCCTCGCCCCGCGTGCCGGCGGGGCGGCCCGCCGCACCGAAACCAGCCCAGCGCACCAGCCCGGCGCACGTCGGTTCCGGGTGCGTTGGGTTCCGGGCGCGTTGGGTTCCGGGCGCGTTGGGTTCCGGGCGCGTTCGCGGGCGCGCGAGACACCGGGGCGTTTCAGCGGCGGCGCTGCCCACTTCCGACCGGACCCGCTCCCGACCGCAGCACCGCACCCGAACGACGACGTCCAGGACGCACTCCGGCCCCGGTTCGGCGAACCGGGGCCGGAAGCAACAGCCTGGACCGTCAGCCGCCGAAGCGAGCGGCGTTGCGCTTCTCACCCTGCTGGTACGAGTCGTTGGCGGCGCTGACCGCCATGCCCATCTTGGCAGCGATCTCCTGCATGTTCTGCGCGGCCTTGTCCCACTCGTCCTGAGCGACCTGGTAGGCCTCCTGCGCGGAACCTTCCCAGGTGGCGACCAGCGGCTTCAGGAAGCTCTCGAGCTCGTCGAGCTCGCTCTGGATCTTGCTGGCTGCCTGGCCGAGGTCGTCGGCGGCCTGGCTGAGCTGACCGAAGTCAACCTTGATCTCACCCATTGCTCTAATCCCCTCAAGTGATGTTGGTCAATCAAGCCGTAGCGGCGGACGGAAGAGTGCTCCGACTACCGGGCGGGAGCGGCGAATCACTTCGCGGTGTCACCGACCGGCCGCCGGATGCGTCCCCCCAGTTGCTCAGCCGCCGAGCATGCCCTCGATCTTGGACATCTCCGCAGCCTGCTCTTCCTCGCGCTGGGCGTAGTCCTGACCGGAGCTCTTGATGTTCTCGCTGATCTCGCCGAGCTTCTGGTTGATGGTCTTGGCGTTCTCCTGGAACTGGTCCATCAACTTCCGGAAGACGTCGGAAGCGCCACCACGCCAGCTGGCCATGACGGGCTCGATGTTGCCCTGCAGCTGCTGCACCGCGTTCTCGACGTTGGCGCGGACCTCTTCAACCTGACCCGATGCCTTGTCCATCAGGTCTGCGTCGGTACCGAAACCGCTCATCTCGGGTTGACCCCCTTCGGTCTGTTTTCCAGGTAGCCGACCGGCCGCCTGCGTCTCGAAGTTCTGCTGTGCCCTACGACGCAGACATTGCCATGTCCGGTTCCCTCCTGTCTCAGGTTTCTTCCAACCCGTTGCTCCTGTAAACGCCACGAGGCGAAACCCCAGGTCGGCCCGGTATTCGCCATTGCGAAATGCCGAGAGCAGCATCACTCGGAACGTTTGCTCTTGCTATTTCGCCGTCCACGACTCGGCATTCGAGTGAGGGGCGAATCCACTCACGGCATTCGCCTCACCACGAATCGACTCCGCGGAATCAGCGTTGACCGTTCCCAATTCGCGTTCGGAAATCCGCGACGACGCACCCGACGAACACGTCGGCGACCGCGGGCTGCCGCATGCCGATCCTCAGCGCACCACCAGGGAGCGGACGATCTGTTCGCAGGTGGCCCGCACCTCGCCCGGGCCGGCGGCACCGTGCTGGCATCCCACGCTCACGCGGTACCGCTTCTCGTGGATCACGTACCACTCGACGGTCGCGTCGGCCAGTTCTTCGCGGTAGAAGACCACGTCCCGCCCGCCGAAGTCCCGCGACTCGTCGAATCCGGAAAAGCGCTGTCCTTCGTTCACCTTCGTCACGTATTCGCGGCGGAGATCGGTGGCGGCATCGGCGGGATCGGAACGGCGGGACGCGAGCTCCCCCTGCTGTACGGCGATCAGGGTGTGGCCGCCACCGTTCTCCGGCTCGACGACGGTTTTCCACTTGGCGGGGTCCTCGGCGGTCTTCTGCCAGCTCGCCGGATATTCGAACGTGTACTGGTATGCGGTGAGCTGCTGGGACTGCCCCGGTCCACCGAGGAACAGAGCGAGGACGATTCCGAGCAGGACGACCGCTCCGAGGCCACCACTGATCAGCCACCGCTTGCGCACTCGAGAGCGGTGCGCGGCGCCCGGCGGCTGCACCGTCTTCGTCACGTCGCTGCCACCGATGACGATCGTCGAGGCCTGGCTGAGCGAGTCGTTCGCGGGCGCGCTCGCCTGCGCGGGCACCTGGACGGGCCCGGAGGACGGTCCGGAGGATGGGCCGGCGGGCTGGCCTCCGGGCGGAGTACCGGGGCCCGGAACTCCCGGCGACCGGCCCGGCCTCGGCGCACGAGGCGCTCCGCCCTGGGAAGGCGCGCCCTGCGAAGGCGCACCGTGGGGAGATGCGCCGTGGGGAGATGCACCGGGCGGGGCACACGCACCGGCGGCCACGGTGAGTCCGCCGGTGCGGTCAGGATCCTGCAGGACGGCGCGCAGCGCGCCTCTGGCTACGACCGTTTCGGGCTGGTCGAGGGTGGTGGGCAACACGCCGGTGCGCTCGTGGATCAACCGGGAGATCAACGGAATCCTGCTGGAGCCGCCCACCAGGAAGACTCCGACGAGTTGGCCGCGCGGAACCCGCCCTTCGCGCAGCGTGGTGGGCACGAGTTCGGCGGCCTTGCCCAGCGGCCCGGCCACGAGGCGCTCGAGGTCGGCGCGGGTGACGTGAGCATCGGAGAACGGCGCGGGCAACGGCACGTCGGTGTAGGTGTGCCGGGAGAGGGTTTCCTTCGCGCCTCGGATGTCCTGGCGCAGCACGCGACGGCGTCGTCGGTCGGCCATCGCGCGACCGGTGACGAGTTGTTTCCACTCGCTCCGGTCGGCGCCGGTGACGATGCCTCCGACGTGTTCGAGCAGCGCCTGGTCGATGTCGGCTCCACCGAAGTCGGGATCGCCTCGGGTCGCCAGCACGCGGAAGCTCGATCCGCGCTTGGCGACGACGCTGGCGTCGACGGTCCCGCCGCCCAGGTCGAGGACCGCGAGCGCACCGCCGTCGGGCAGGCCGTGGCCCGCGGAGTGGAAGACGGCGGCGGCGACCGGTTCGGGCACGAGGGCGAGTTCTCTGGCCAATCCCGCGGCAGCTTGCCGCAGCTGTTGGGTGCGGACCGAGCCCCAGTCGGCCGGGTGGGTCAGCACGAGCAGGTCGACCGCGGCGTTTCCCGCGTAGCGGCGGGCTTCGCCGACGACGCGTTGCAGTACGGCCCGCACCACGTCGCCGACTTTGAGCACCGCGTTGCCCAGCAGTAGTTCGCCTTCGTCGATGCGCCGCTTGGGGTGTGGTTCGAATCGCGCGGGGTCCACCGCCGCCTGCCGCTCGGCTTCTTGACCGACGAACAGGGTGCCGTCGGCTGCCGCGAACACGGCCGATGGCACGAGTGGTTGGCCGTCGATGACGACAACCTGCGGATCTCCACCGTCGACCGAGACGACCGTGCAGGTGCTCGAGGTACCGAAATCGACCGAGACGCGCAGGGACACGCACAACTCCTTCACCGTCGACCCGCTTCGTGCTGGTGGCGACGTTGTCGTGACGGATCGCGCTGTTCCGCGAATCCGGCTCCCCCTCGGGGCACCTTAGAGGCTAGGAGTGCGCCCCCTCCAACATTCAGCCCCTGATCGAGTGGATCACACGAGTGGCTCTTGACGAACGGGTCCGCCGATGGATCCGCGTTTCGCAGAGCTAGTTTCCCGAGCGCACCTGCTGTACACGATTGTCAAGGGCGGTGCGGATTTCGCCCGCACCGAGCGGTGCGACGACCAGTTCCGCTTCGTTTCCGGGGCGGTGTTGTTCGCTTACCCCGTAGCGGCCGTCCGGTTCGAACGCGTCGAACCATTTGAACGGCGCGGAACGTCGTGGGCTGCCCGAGCGATCGCGCAGGTTGGCGGTGAACTGACCGTCCCGCAGGTGTTCGGTTTCGACGATCTCCTTGAAGGCGTTCGCGCCGCGTTCGTCGGGGCTCGACCTGTTCGGCCGCATGACGTCGATTTCTTCTTCTTCGTCGTCGTTGCCACCTCCGGGAGCCAGCGCGCTCACCGGGACCGCCGTGCGGGCGCGGTTTCCCGGCGGGGTGGGCGGCATGCCGGAGAGCACGGCCGCGCTGACGGAGGTCCGCGGATGCACGGTGATCTGCACATCACCACCGAGCCGTTCGGTCTCGCCCGGTCCTTGCACGAACAGGATGGAGGCGTCTTCGGCGACGACGGACATGAGCCGGGTCGGAGATGGCTCGACGTCGTCGACGGTCCAGAGCCCTTCGATCCAGAGCCCTGGTTTGGCGATCTGCGCAAGCACCTGCCCGAAGCGGGGGTTGAGGAATCCGCCGCCGATCACTCCGGCCGCTTCCATTTCGGGAATGGCGCGTTGTTTGAGGACGGCTCGTTCTTCGAGCGTCGCCCCGTGGGAGCGGACCGCGATCGGGAACGGGTACTCGTCGAAGCCGCCGATCTCCCAGCACAGGTCGAACCACAGCGGTGGCAACAGCCAGCGCTCGGACACTCTTCACCCCACATTTCGCTGCTCGCACCGTTTTCGGTGCCATGACGGCCCGCGCGCGATCGCCTGGTCGCGGTCGCGCGCGGAATTCGATGAGTTCGCTCGGCCCGGCTCGGACGCCGAAGACGACTGAGCCGTGTACCAGCAGTGACGGACGTGCGCTCAGGCAAGCGCCAGGCACACGACCGTCAGGTTTGTGCGCGTCATTATCGCACCCGCCGCGCCCCGGCGGTGGCTGATTCGGGCAGCGGGGACGCCGCGAGCGCGGAGTCCGTCCGCACCGCCGACGCCGCGAGCGCGGAGTCCGTCCGCACCGCCGACGTCGCGATCCTCGTCCAGCCGGGACGCACCGCAGCAGTCGCGCGTTCCAGGATCTGTTTCCCAGACGGTGTCAGCCGTCTTCCGCACGGGCCCCGGGGTGCCCGGTGGCGGGTTCTCCGGTGGGTGCCCACCACCCGATCCGCTTGCGAGACACTCCCTAGCGCACCCACTGGTAGCGGTGTTCCGGCCTGCCCGCCGATCCGTAGCGCATGTGCAGCACGGCCTTTCCGTCGACGCACAGGTGCTCGAGGTAGCGTCGCGCGGTCACCCGCGCGATCCCGGCGCGTTCGGCCACTTCCACGGCCGACAGGTCGGCATCCGCGGCGCGCAGCGTCTCCGCCACCAGTTGCGCCGTTTCCGCCGTCACCCCTTTCGGCAGGCTCGCCCGGGTGGCCGGGCGGCGCACGCCGAACACGCGGTCCACATCGCGCTGGGTGGCCTGCTCACCGCTGGTGAACTTGTCCCGCACCGCGGCGAAGCGCTCCAGCTGTTCGCCCAGCGCGGCCAGGTTGAACGGTTTGATCAGGTAGTACATCGCGCCGCCGTGCAGCGCCGCGCGCACGTTGTCGATGTCGCGCAGCGCGGTGATCACCAGGACGTCCACGGGCATGCCCGCGTCGGGCTCGTCGGGGGCCCGGAGCTGCTGCAGCACGCTGATGCCGGACATGTCCGGCAGGTAGAGGTCGAGCAGGACGAGATCGGGCTGGTACTCGGCCGCCGCGCGCAACGCGTCCGCGCCGGTGTGGGCCACGCCGGCGACCGTGAACCCGGGGACGGAGTCGATGAATTCCCGGTGGTTTCGGGCCACGCGCGCGTCGTCGTCGACGATGAGCACCGACAGCACCGGATCGTCACCTCCCGCTCGGTGTCCGGACGGCCATGTGGTGACCGCCACCGGCTTGCTAGTGCGCATCCTCCCGCACCGGCAGGTGGGCGCTGAACACGGTCTCCTCGGTGGTGTCCACTTCCACCCACCCGTGCCAGCGCTCGCAGGACTGCCGCACCAGCGCCAGACCCAGCCCCCGGTGCCCCGGTCCGTCGTGGTCCTTGGTGCTCGCCCCGGCGGTGAACACGTCTCCGGCGACCTCGGGCGAGATACCGGGCCCCGAGTCGGTGACGCGGATTTCCAGCAGCGGAGCGGCCTCCCGATGCAGGCGCACGAGCAGCTCCACCCACCCGGACTCGCCCACGGCGTCGAACGCGTTGTCCACGAGGTTGCCCACGACGAGCAGCACGTCGTGCCGCAGCTGCGGCGGCAGTTCGTCCGGCACGTCGCTGAACGCGGCGAGTTCGAACTCCACGCCCTGCTCGGAGGCTTGTGCTGACTTCGCCAGCACCAGCGCGGCCAGCGTCGTGTCGTGGACGTGTTCGGACACGGATGTGCTCGCCTGCGTCGTCGTCGCGGACAATTCGGACAGGTACTCGCGGGCCGCGGTGACCGCGCCGAGGTCGAGCATGCCGGTCACGGTGTGGATGCGGTTGGCGAACTCGTGGGTCTGCGCGCGCAGCCCGTTGGCCATGGTGCGCACCCCGTCGAGTTCGCCGCCGAGCCGCACGAGTTCGGTGTGGTCGCGCGAGGTCACCAGCCGGCCGGTGCCCTGGCCGTCGATGCGCACCGGCCGGTGGTTGCACACGAGGAGTCGACCGCCCACGCTCAGGAACACGTCCTCCCGGGGGTCGGCACCACGCAGCACGTCCCGCAGCTGCTCGTCGAGCCCCAGCTCACGCGGGGTGCGTCCGATGCAGTCCGCAGGCAGCGCGAACATCTCCCGGGCCGAGTCGTTGGCCAGCAGCACGGTCCCGTCCGCGCCGACGGCGAGCACTCCTTCGTTGATCGCGTAGAGCAGGGCCTCGCGGCTTTCCAGCAGTTCGGTGATCTCGCCCGGTTCGAGCCCGTGCGTTTTCGCGCGGATCTTCCGGGAGAGCCACAGCGCACCGACCGCGCCGACCACGAGCGCGAACAGCAGGGTCGTGCCGATGGCGGGCAGTGTGTTCGACGCGGCCAGCGTGACCCGCGAGGACAGCACTCCGACGGAGACGTAGCCGACGACGTTGTCGGCCACATCGCGGACCGGCACCCGGGCGCGCAGGGTGAGACCGGCCGGTCCCCACTCCACACCGGTCCACGTGTTGCCCGCCAGCACCGGGGTGGGGTCGGTGTGCGGGCGGCCGCCGATGGCGCGCGGGTCGGGGTGGGAGTGCCGGATGCCGTCGGCGTCGACGATGACGACGTAGCGGAAATCGGAGGCGCGGCGCAGCGTTTCGGCCAGCGAGGCGATCTCTCCGTGGTGTCGGGGGTCGGCGAGGTAGTCGCGCACTTCGGGCAGCGCGGCCACCGACTGCGCCATCGTCATCGCGCGCTGACGGTATTCGGCGCGGGCGTCCCGGTATTCGTGTGCCGTCCACAGCGCCCCCGCGGCGGTGAGCGTGACGACGAGCAGCACCGTGATCGCCAGGAGCAGGTAGCGGGTCAGCGACAGACGCGGCGGGCGGAAGGCGCGATTCGTCATGAGGTCAGCACCGTCCGTGGCACGAATTTCGCGGGACCAATATGACCATTAGCGATCCAATGAACAAAAACTTGTGACCCCGACCATGCGCGGTTCAGGGTTTCGCAAATCGCCGTACATCCGGGTGAAACATCACGCCCGGTGCGGGCGAGCCGCGATTCCCCGAATGACACACGCAGGAGACCGAACATGCTCAGCATCATCGGCTTCGCGATCATCGCGTCCATCGCGACGCTGTTGATCCTCGGCCGAATAGCCCCGGTCGTCGGGATGACCGTCATTCCCACGATCGGCGCCTTCATCGCAGGATTCAGCCCGAGCGACATCGGCGAGTTCTTCGACTCCGGACTGGAATCGGTGCTCGACGTCGCCGTGATGCTCGTGTTCGCCATCCTGTTCTTCGGCATCATGAACGACGTCCGCCTGTTCAACCCGCTGATCAACGTGATGGTGCGGGTCAGCCGGGGCAATGTCGTCGGCGTCGCCGTGGTCACCGTGATCATCGGCGTCGTCTGCCACCTCGACGGCTCCGGAGCGACGTCGTACCTGATCGCCATCCCCGCGCTCCTCCCGCTGTACAAACGGCTCGGCATGAGCCCGTACCTGCTCATGCTGCTGCTGAGCACCAGCATGGCGATTCTCAACATGCTGCCTTGGGGCGGCCCCGTCGGGCGTGCGGCGGCCGCGACCGGGCACGACCCGATCGAGCTGTGGCACGGGTTGATTCCGCTGCAGGCCGTGGGTGTCGTCCTGCTCATGGGCATGGCCGCGCTGCTCGGCCTGCGCGAGCAGCGGCGCATCGTCCGCCGCGTCGCGTCACCGGTGCCCGCGATGGCCGGTGCCGGTGCGCCGGCCGACGACGAAGTGGGTTCGACCGGTTCCTCGGTGATCTCCGGTGGTCCCGTGGCTTCCGGTGGTCCCGTGGCTTCCGGCGGTTCTGCGGTTTCCGGCGGTTCGGGCGCGAGTTCGGACGCCGGGGAGGGTTCGGATCCGGGTTCCGAGGAACCGGAGGAGCTGCGCGGGCCTTACCTGCCCTGGTTCAACGGGCTGCTCATCCTGTCGGTGCTCGGCGTGCTCGTCGCGGATGTGCTGCCGTCCGGGCTGGTGTTCATGCTCGGGCTCAGCGCTGCTCTGGTGGTCAACTACCCGCGCGTCTCCGACCAGATGGAGCGGATCCGCGCGCACGGCGGTGGTGCGCTCGGCACGGGCGCGATCATCTTGGCCGCCGGGTGTTTTCTGGGTGTGCTCACCGAGTCGGGCATGCTGCGGTCGCTGGCCGGCGACATGATCTCCGTGCTGCCCGAGTCGATCGTGCCGTACCTGCACCTCATCGTCGGTGTGTTGGGAATGCCGTTCGAAATCGTGCTCAGCACCGACGCGCACTACTTCGCGCTGCTGCCGCTGGTGCACGACGTTTCCACGCAGCTCGGCGTCGGGTCGGTCACCGTCGTGTACGCGGTGCTGATCGGCAACGTGATCGGCACCTACATCAGCCCGTTCAACGCCTCGGTGTGGCTGGGCATCGGTCTCGCGGGCGTGGACATGGGCAAGCACATCCGCTACTCGTTCCTGCCGATGTGGGCTTTCAGCATCGTGATGCTGGTGGTGGCGGTGCTGCTCGGTGTGATCGCGCTGTAGGTCGGGGCTCCCCGGCACCGTTCGCGGTGCTGTGACGGGTTTCGCGCGCGAACCATGTGGTTCGCGGGCGAAACCCGTTGGGCGTTGCTGGCCTCAGCCGCCGAACACTGCGGGGGCGGTTTTGGGCATGTCCTCGAGCCAGATGTCGTCCTGCTCTTCGAGCCAGCTGGGACGTTCGTGTTCGGGCTCGTCACCGCCCTGGCCCTGGCCACCGGCACCGCCGCCCATGGCGCCACCACGTGCGCCCGAGGCGCCACCGCGTCCGCCGGATCCGGCTCCACCGCCTGCGCCTGCACCCGCGCCTGCCCCGGCACCTCCGACACCGGCGCGTCCGCCTGCGCCCATGGACCCGCCCGCGCGGCCACCCGCTCCCGCGCCGCCCGCGGCACGTCCGCCACCGGCTCCGGCACCACCGGCTCCGGACATGCCGCCTGCCATACCGCCTGCCATCCCACCTGCTGCACCACCGGGGCCGCCCGGTGTCGTTCCCGCGCCGGGCGGCATGCCCGCGCCCTGGCCGGGCGGGGAGTTCCAGGCCGATCCGCTCTGCGCCGGGCTGGTCGGCATGTTCGGCGGGCCGGGAGCGCCACCGGAGTAGCCACCGCCCGCACCGCCGGGTGAAACGCCGCCACCGGCGGAGACTCCGGATGCGGTCGGCTGTCCCGATGCGGTCGGGGTCTGGGCGCTGGGAATGCTCGCCGGGTTCGACTGCTGGGGCGGGGCCGGCGGCGGGTTCAGCGGGTCCACCGGTGGCGGCAGCGAAGGCGTGCTCTGATCCACGGTGGTGTATCCGGGGGTGTAGACGTTCTGCGCGACGGCCCGCGCGCGCTTCTCGTCCTCGCTGGCCTCTTTCATGCGCAGGCCTGCGTCGGCGAGGCCGGAGAGCCCCATGGTGGGTACCGAATAGCCGGCGGACAGCAGGCTGCGGGCCGCGGACTGTTCGGTGGGGGGTTGGATGGACTGCTTTGTCTGCTCGGCGGTGACCGCGACTTCCTGCACCTTCAGCCCGGTGCCGCGCACCGAGTCGCCGAACGACTTCCCCCAGTCCTGCAGGGGTTTCGCGGCGTTCAGGCCGGCTTCGGCGGCTTCACCCTGCATGCCGTCGCCGGCGGCGGCGCGGGTCTCCTTGTCGAGGTTGGCGAAGGTCTCGGCGATCTCCTCGCCGAGCTTTTCCCACGCCTTCCCCGAGGAGTTGAGATCGTCGAGGTTGAGGGTGTCCCGCAGCTGGCTGACCAGGCGCTGGTGATCCCACTCCTCCCAGTTGTCCCGCTGGGTGATCGAGGCCGGGTCGGTGCCCTGCGTCTCCAGTCCGCGCTGCTGCATCGCCAGCTGCTGCTGCTCGCGCTCGGCCGCCGCCTTCGCCTCTTGCTGCTGCTTCTGGATCTCCTCCTGCGCCCGCGTGTCACCACCGGTCGCGGACTTGACCATGTCCCAGCCGCTGCCCGCGACCTCGCTGACACCGTCGGTGAACCAGTTCCCCATGCCGTTCCCCCTAATCCGGCCTTACGCAGGCAGCTTCGGCTCGATCAACTCGGCGATCTCCATCGCCTTGGCACAAGGATCATTTCCTTCGATCTTGTCGGAGTCGAGCGTCACAGAAACCGACACGGATCCGCCGCCAGACTCGATCATCTGGCTACAAACTCCCTCTCCGGCCGAAGTGACCATGCTGATGCCCTGGTGTGCTCCGACTTGGTTTGACTCGAATACGTCAAAGTTGTCGCGTCGCCCCTGCCAGTACTCAGCGTCCTGCTCCTCGCCCTTGTACACGGTGACCAAGAAACCATCTGCCGAGTAGTCGCACCCCTGCTCACCAAGGCCTTGGTCAACCAGTTCTCCAGGCTCGGTTACCCCGTAGCGTTGAAGCTCCGCATCCGAAAAGACCTTGCACGGATCAAAGTCCACCAAGGGGGACGCTTCCTTCGACTGGGAAGAAGGTGGGGCTTCTTCCGGTTCGCTCCCAGCGCTGCAACCGGCGAGCAACATCCCCGCAGTGAATACCGAAGCGGCCACAGCCCGTGTCGTACGCATACCCATAATCAGATCAGGCGCTCCGTCCGAGGTTCTGAGCGTTCTCGTCGTCCGCGTTTTGCATATCGCGCGCCGAGTCGCGGTAAGCTTGCGCCATTCGACGCAAGGTATCTTCCATCTGTTCCAAGATCTTCTCCAGCCCCGCATCGCCTTGCGCCTTTGCTTCGAACTTTCGCGCCATAGCACGTCCGATCTCGCAATCGCCAAAGGCCTCGTGAGCCACAAGTCGGTGGGTACGCTGGCGCTGCTTCTGAAGATCGTCCGCCTTCTCCTCGTAGACCTTGGCGACGCGTTCGGCCGCTTCCGGGTCCATGACGAGCTTGCCGTTGTCCACCGCGGCCCGTAAGCCCTGCGCCTGGCCTGCCAACGCCCCTGCCTGCTGGGCGTAGCCTTCCATCCCCGTTGGTTCCACCGAAGTCCCCTTCACCGGTCGTGATCACCGAAACCACGCACCCGGGTGACCACGGCAGCAGACGGTACAAGAACGATCACCCAACCAGGGGAGAAATCGTGAAAACCGCACGCAACCGGCGAACGCAAGCCGCTATCCAGCATCAATGACAGAAGCTGTGACCAACCCCGCAACCACTTGCCAACTCGACGGCCACTGACCCAACACCCCCGACACAGGCTGTGCATATCGGTCACTTCACTCGGAATAGATGTTCGCCTGTGGCTATCGCCGCTGCGCGCGGAGCGCGGTCACGAACGCCGACCCGGGCCTGTTCAGCGACCGTTGCAGGTGTTCGGCGATCTGCTGGGCTGCTTCGGTGAACTTCGCCTTCATCTCGGGGCTCTCCAGCGTCCCAGCGTCGAACTGGACTACATTGCGCCCGGCCAAGAACATGTAGAAGCGATCGCCGCCGAATCCGGTGACTGCCTGCGCGGGTGCGTCACCGACGACCACACCGAGGGGGTCCGCCGGACCACCGAGGCTGCTGAACACGGATTCGGGGTCGCGGTGGCCATCGAAGTTCATCCGCGCGACGCGCTCCGTCTTGAAGGTTTGCACACGGATCTTGGCGTGGAGCGTGTCGGTCAAGATGTCCGGTTCGAAACCACCTCGCGCGCACGTGGTTTAAAACCACCCCCGTCCGGAGAGCGCACAACCGTACGCATCGGCCCGAGGACCAGCCCCGCTCAAGCGCCCCCGCAGCCCCCGCGACCCCGGCGGCCAGCGACCAAGCGACCACCGACCCCGGCGACCCCGAGCAACCGGCGCTCCCGACTGGCAACACCGCCGACCACCACCCCGAACCGCCGCACGAAAAACCTCCCCCCGCCGCGAGTGCGGCGAGGGGAGGTTCCGATCAGGACCGACTCAGTTCTCCGGCTGGATGTAGGCGGTCTGGATCAGTTGCGGGCCACCGCGGAGGGAACGGGAGACCATGGTTCCCCGTCCGGCGGGCAGCGTCCGCGACTTGATGTTGCCGACGAGCTGGCCGTCGTCCTTGTTCGCGCTCATCGCCAAGCCGGGCGAGGAGACCTCGCGCATCTTGCCGATCAACGGCTCGTAGAGCGCGCGGCCGGCACCACCCGAGTTGCGGGCGAGCACAATGTGCAGACCCACGTCCGAGGCCTGCGGGATGTACTCGGCCAACGGTGCCATCGGGTTGTTGCCCTGTGGCGCGACCAGTTCGTAGTCGTCGACGACCACGAACAGCTCCGGCCCCGACCACCACGAACGGTTCTTCAACTGCTCCTGGGTCACGTCCGGACCGGGCAGCCGCTTCTTCAACGCCGCGGCCACGTCCCGGACGTTGCCCTTCAGCTGGTCGGCACTGACCGAGTACTCCATCATGTGGCCGGTGTTGAGGAACCCGAGCATCGTGCGCCGGTAGTCCACCAGCAGGATCAACGCCTCCTGCGGCGTGTACCGGGTCGTGATGCCCCGCACGATCGTGCGCAGCAGCGACGTCTTGCCCGCCTCGCGCTCCGCGAAGTAGTGGAAGTGCGGCTCCGCGTCGAAGTCCAGGTAGACCGGGTTGAGGCCGTCCTCGTTGATTCCGATCGGCACCAGCCTCGGCTTCGGCTGCTGTTCCGGCGCGGGCAACTGCTGGTACGGCAACAGGTCCGGAAGCAGCCGCACCTGCGGAGCAGGCCGTCCCTGCCAGGAACTCTTCACCCGGTTGACCAGGTCGGCCACACCGTCGGAGAGGTCCTCGTTGTAGAGCTGCCAACCCGGTCGGGGCGCGACCCGTTCCTTCTCCGCCCGCTCCTGCTCCACCTCGATGCGGTCACCGAGGTTCTCACTGTCCACTCGGGGCAGCGCGGTGAGGAAGTGCAGCTTCGACGTGTGCAGACCACGCCCCGGCCGCCCGGCCGGCACGTTCACCGCCACCTTGCGGTCGATCTCCGACTCGCTCGAATCACCCAGCCGCAACTCCATCCGAGTACCCAGCAAGTCCTTCAACGCCGGGCGGATCTCGGCCCACCGGTTGGCCGACACGAGCACGTGGATGCCGAAGGTCAGACCCTGCGCGGCCAGGTTCAGCACATCCTGTTCCAACTGCTCGAACTCCGCGCGGAACGCGGCCCAGCCGTCGATCACCAGGAACACGTCGCCGTACGGGTCGTTGCTGATCTCGCCACGACGCTTCTTCGTCCGGAAATCGGCCATCGAGTCGATGCCCATCTCCTGGAACCGACCCTCGCGCTCGGACAACAGCGCCTTGATCTCGGCCACCGTGCGCCGCACCGTGTCCGGATCACGACGACCACCGAAACCACCCACGTGCGGCAGATTCTGCATCGCCGCCATCGAACCGCCACCGAGGTCGATGCAGTAGAACTGCACCTCCTGCGGCGTGTGGGTCAACGCCATCGCCGCGATCAACGACCGCATCACGTTCGACTTGCCCGACTGCGGACCACCGACCACGGCACCGTGCCCGGAAGCACCACCCAGATCCAGCATCATCGGATCCTGGCGCTGGTTGTACGGCACGTCGATCAGACCCACCGGCACCTGCAAGCGGCCACTGCCCGCGTAACCCGCCGCCGTGTAACCACGGTCGTCCGTCGCCGACAACGGCGGCAACAACGAATCCATCGTCGGCGGTGCGTCCAACGGCGGCAACCACACCTGGTGCGCGGGCGGACCCTGCTTGTACACCTTGTCGATGACCAGCTGGAAGTCCGTCGGAGCGAGCTCGTCCTTCGGCTCCTCCTTGACCTCCTCCTCGACCGGCTGCTCCGGCTCCACGGGCTTCTCCACGAAGTCCGGGATGAAGAACCGCGGCCGCTTCTCGCCCGTCACCGGCGAAGACGCCGAACCGACCGGCTTGCGGCCACTGGTCTGGTGCAACGTTCCCGACACGTAGGCGGCGCGGAAACGATCCGTGCCCTCCGGGTGCTTCAAGAAGCCGTGACCACCGGTCGCGGGCAGATCCGCCGCATCCGGCATGCCGATCGCCGCGCGGGATTCCGCTGCGTTGAACGTCTTCAGACCGATCCGGTACGACAGGTGCGAGTCCAGACCGCGCAGCTTGCCCTCCTCCAGGCGCTGCGAAGCCAGCAACAAGTGCACCTGCAACGAACGACCGAGTCGACCGATCATCACGAACAGCTCGGCGAAGTCCGGCTTCTGGGCCAACAACTCGGAGAACTCGTCGATGACCACGAACAGCGCGGGCAACGGCTCCTGGGCCAGCTCGTCACCGGCCTCGTACATCTTCCGGTAGTCCCAGACGTTCTTCGCGCCCGCCTTGTTCAGCACCTCCTGGCGACGGTTCATCTCACCGGCCAAGGCATCCTGCATGCGGTCGACCAGCGTCAGGTCGTCGCCCAGGTTCGAAATGCTCGCCGAGACGTGCGGCGCCGGTTCGAAACCGTTGAACGTCGCACCACCCTTGAAGTCGACCAGCACGAAGTTCAGCGTCGCCGAGGAGTGCGTGGCCAGCAGACCCAGCACGATCGTCCGCAGGAACTCCGACTTACCGGAACCGGTGGCACCGATGCACAGACCGTGCGGGCCCATACCGCCCGACGCGGTCTCCTTGATGTCCAGGTGCACGATCTCGCCGGTCTCACCCGGACCGATCGCGACCCGGTACAGATCATCCACCGAACGCGGACGCCACGCCTCGTTGAGGTCGAAGGTGATGCTGTCCCCGGCCAGGCCGAGCTGCTCGATGTAGTTCAGCGGAGTCGTCAGCGGCTCGTAACCACCGCTGTCGGACTGCGCCGCACTACCGGCGGCCACCCGGTACGGGGAGAGCTGGCGGGCCACCGCGGTGGCCTCCTCCATGGTCAGCGAGTCCGGCGCGCCGAACCACTCCACGCCGCCGGAGCTGCGCGCACCGATGCGCTCTTCCTCCACCACGATGCGCATACCGCGACGCGCGGTGATGGGACCGAGCACATCGGACAGATCGATCATCGTGACGCCCGCCATGCCGCCCTCGACGATCAGCTGCTCTTCACGCGTGATCTCGGCGTCGTCGAGCAGGATCACCACGTGCGGCTGGCCCTCGGGCGGAGCGGCGTTGCGCTGGAACCGCGGCCGGTCGGCCAGTTGCTCGGCGAGCATCTCCTCCAACGAGCGAAGCGAACCCGCCATCAACCGCATCGGGCCGATGCCGTCCGTCTCGGTGGGGTGCTGGGAGTGCGGCAGCCACTTGACCCATTCCCACTCCGTACGCGCGCGGCCGCTGCTGGCCACCGCGATGATGACGTCGTCGGGGGTGTGGAACGAGGCCAGCTGCGCGAGCATCGCCCGCGCCAGACCCCGCGTCAGCTCCCGCTCGCCCTGCAGGCCCACCGCGGCGAACCCGCGCAACGAGGTCGCGATCGGCAGATCCGCCACCAGCGAGTGCGCCCGCACGAAGCGACGCAGCGCCAGCGTGGTGATCGGCTCCAACTCGTCGACGGGGCCGGTCTGCGGCGGGACCAGACGGGTCTCCAGCCGCTGCGAACCACGACCCACCCGCACCTGGCAGAAGTCGTTGTCGTTGCTGCGGCGTTCCCACATCCTGCGCGTGTTCGGGATCGACCACAGCGTTTGCGGGTCCGGGTGCACCCAGTCGCGGGCCTGCCGCTGCTCGTCGGCGGCCTCCCGCGCGCGGTCGCGCATCTGACCGAGGTACCGCAGGTAGTCCTTGCGGTCCTCGTTCATCTCGGCCTTCTTCTGGCCACCGTCCTTGCCGCCCCCGGCCATCATCCCGACGGTCGATACCAACATCATCATCGGCATCATCATCATCATCGGGTTGTCCTTGGCCCGCTGAAGCATGAAGACCATCATGCCGAGCGAGGCGACGATCATCACGCCCGGAAGGACCTTCTGAATGACGTTGCCCGGCACCGCCCGGGGGATCTCCGGTGGTGGCTCGAGGTGCACCTCCCCGCCCGGTGGCCTAGGAGCGGCCAGGCGTGGCGTTCGCTTGAACTGCAGCGTGCTCACCGGACGCAGCATCCTTCCGTGTCGAACGTGCTCTCGAAAAACCTTTGGTCGCAACCAGCATTCTGTACTGCCCGCGACGCCCACAGCCGAGGGGTAGGCGTGATCCGAACCTCGCCGTGACCAACCGGAAATGAACTAGTTGGCACGAGTTGGACCAAACCCTTCACCCAGCGACGGTCGGTGCGGCCATACTAGGGGCGCTCTCCAGCCGCCCGGGTGGCTTTCGCGAGAAAAACCGCGCTTGGTTGGATCGAGCTAGACGACAGGCATTCCAGGACCAAGGGAGTAGGGGGCCCAAGTGGCGACCGGGACCACGGTGTTCAGCCGCGTGACAGTGGTGGCGCCGAAAACTCGTATCGACCTGGCGCTGCCCGCAGATGTCGCGGTGGCAGACCTGCTGCCGATGCTGCTGGACATGGCCCAAGAGGCCACTCCGGACGGCGGTTCTCGACATGGCGGCTGGTGCCTTGCGAAGCTGGCAGGCGAAACCCTGGACCCCAGCCAAACGCTGGCATCCCAGGGCATCGTCGACGGCGACATGCTCCACCTGCGGCGCAGGTCGGACGATCCACCACCACCGTTGTACGACGACGTCGTCGATGCGCTCGCCGAAGCCGAACCGGGCAGCTACCGCCCGTGGACGAAGGAAACGGCGGCCAAGATCGGCCACCTCGCTGGTGCGGTCGGCTTGGTGGCCGCCGCGGCCGCGCTCGGTCTCGCCGGGCAGCACAGCCTGCCCTTCCAGATCGCGGCGGCGCTCACCGCGGCGGTCGTGGCGATCTTCGCGACCGGTGTCGGCTCGATCGTGACCCGTGCCTACGGCGCACCCACCACCGGAACGGTGATCGCGGCGGCCGGTGGGCTGTCGATGGCGTTCGTCGCGGGCCTCAACATCGTGCCCGGCGGAGACATGCGGCCCAAGCTGCTGCTCGCCAGCGCGCTGGTGCTCATCTTCGCGTCGATCGCGATCATGGTGATCGGGGCGGGCATCGTCACCTTCATCGCCGCGGCCACCGTGTCCGCGTTCGCGGTGATCGCGTTCACGGTGGCGACCCTGCTGCAGTACTCGCTGGTCACCGGGGTCGCCGCGGGTGCGGCGGCGGTGGGCCTGGCAGGCATCTCCCTGCTGCCCAGGCTGACGATCCAGTTGGCGAAGCTGCCGCTGCCGCACGTGCCGGGCAACGCCGAGGACCTCAAGGAAGACTCCAACTTCCCCGACTACCGCATGATCGAGCGGCAGACCGGGCTGGCGCACCAGTACATGACCGGGCTGATCATCGGCTGCGGGCTGACCGCCGCCATCGGTGCGATCATCGCCGCCACCGCCCCCAACCTGTGGGGCCCGATGATGGCGGTCGTGGTCTCCGCCGTACTCCTTCTGCGCGGCCGGAGCTACGCCAACGGAAGCCAGGCCATCGCGCTGCTGTTCAGCGGTTTGCTCGCCGCGGTCGGTGTCGCCGCGGGACTGCTCGTCCAGGTGGCCACGCTGCCGATCGCGGTCGCCTGGGTGTTCCCTCCGCTGCTGCTGCTCGGCGTCGGCGCCATCGTCTTCGGCGTGGTGTTCCCGAACCGCCGGTTCTCCCCGGTGCAGCGGCGCATGGTCGACATCCTGGAGGCCGTCCTGATCGCGCTCGTGCTTCCGCTCGCACTGGGCGTCATGGACCTCTACATGACCATCCGCGACCTCAACCTCAACCTCTTCTGAGGGGAAGCGTGATGCGCTCGAGTTCTCCGCGCCGCAGCGCGCTGCGGCGCACTCTCGCCCTGACCGCGACAGCGGGCATGCTGGCTCTGGTGGGGCCGGTTCCGTCCGCGGTCGCGCAGGAGGACAGCTCCACCGAACCGCCGACGTGGGTGCCGATCGACGTGCCGGGCGGTCCGCTCAGCCCTGTCGGCGGGTACGAACAGCAGCAGGGCTGCATGCAGCCCAATCCGGGTGACGCCACGATCGAGGAAAAGCCCTGGAGCCAGCTCACGCTGGGATTCGAGCAGGCTCATTCGCAGGGGTGGACCGGTGCGGGCACGCGAGTGGCCGTGGTCGACACCGGCATCAATCCGCACTCCCGGTTGCCCGCGCCCATCGAGGACGGCGGCAGCAACGTCCCGAAGGGCGGTGCGACCCGCGATTGCGACGGCCACGGCACCATCGTCGCGGGCATCATCGCCGCTCAGCCCGATCAGGAGACGGGATTCGTCGGCATCGCCCCCGGAACCCGACTCATGTCGTTGCGCCAGTCGTCGAGCCTGTGGCAGAACCAGCAGGACGACAGCACGATCGGCAACACCGAGACGATGGCCCAGGCCATCCAGCACGCCGTGGACAACGGCGTCGACGTGATCAACATCTCGCAGTCGTCCTGCCAGACGATGGCCCAAGCGGCCAACCCGCTCGACGAGCACAACCGCAGACTGCAGAACGCGGTGAAGAACGCCTACGACCAGGGCATCGTCGTCGTCGCGGCAGCGGGCAACACCGAGGACTCCTGCAGCAAGAACGCCCCCGGGAACCCGACCACGGCCGTCCTGCCCGCCTGGTTCGACGAGTACGTGCTCACCGTCGCTTCGGTGAACCAGAAGGGCGCTCCGTCCGAATTCACGGTTCCGGGCCCGTGGGTGGACGTAGCCGCACCCGGTGAGAACCTCACCTCCTTGGACCCCGGTGTGGGCGCCAATACCGGTCTGGCCAGCCAGATCGCCACCGGCCCCGAGGGGCAACCCGGTCCCATCCAGGGAACCAGCTTCGCGGCGCCCTACGTCTCCGGACTGGCGGCTCTGATCAAGCAGAAGTCCGTGGAGGACGGCGAACCGCTGGACGCAGACGAGATCATGGATCGGATCGAGAAGACCGCACTGCATCCCGGCGGGGACAACGGCCGGAACGACATCGTCGGATACGGCATGATCGACCCGATGGCCGCACTGCACAACGTGGTGCCCGCCGAGCACGGCGTGTCCCCGGCGCCGAACGAGCCGGCCAGACTCGGCGCCGACGTGATCCCGCAGCGGGACTGGCCCGCCCTCATGATCGCGATCGGCGGTGCGGCCACCGGCATCGCCGCGATCCTGTTCACGGCATTCCTCATGAACGCGGTACGCAGCGTCCGCTCCCGCCAGGCGGGGGCCGACAAGGAGTAGCCCCACGAGCCGGCCGTTCAACAGGGCCCGGTCCTCGCGTCGAGACGCGAGAACCGGGCCCTGTTTTCGGTGTCCCGGCACTTCGTGGACCCCCGCAGTCCCTCGTGGACCCCCGCAGTCCCTCGTAGACCCCCGGAGTCCCTCGTGGGCGGCCACCGCTCCTACCAGGCCATCGCTCCTGCCATCGCTGCCGCGCCGAGCATCGCTGCGCGCCGAGCATCGCTGCGCGCCGAGCAGGGTGCGCACACGAATCCGCCCGCAGCACCACGAATGGCGCTGCGGGCGGACGCTACCCATCGGACGTTGTCGGGGCCGGTTCGGTTTCAGTCGGGAGTGCTCGGCGCGGTCGCGGTGTCAGTTTCCCGCGGTGGTGCCACCGGCCGCTTGCTGTTGCTGACCGCTCTCCGGAGGACGGTTCTCACCACTGTCCTCGGCGATGTCGATCGAGTCGTACACGAAACTCGCCTGCGCCGGGTCGAGGAAATCGCCTTCCGGCAGCGTTCGCATGATCGAGGCCGGCCCCTGCTTGATGTCACCGGCACCGTTGACCACACCGAGACCCTGCGCTGTCGCCGGGTCCTTGATGCCGTACTTCACGCCACGGTCGGAAACCAGGAAAATCGGTCCGGAATCGCCACCGGCCTCATTGGACGTCGCGCGCAGCACGGCCGCCTTGCCCGCGGGCATGTAGAACTTGTCCACATTGGGCCCGTTGCCGTCGCTCTGCGCCAGTTCGACCTCCGCCTTCCGCGCGGGCGAACCCTTGTTCGTGGTCACCGTGATGTTGTGATCACCGTGCACGTCCTTCCAGCTCACGCACGAAGTGTCCGCGTTCTGGAACGTGACGGGCTTCGACACCACTGCCGGGAACGTGCCGACGTCGAGCTTCTCGGCGTCCGAAGCCTGTGGGGCCTCGGTGATCGTGCCCGTGGAGTTCGGGATGTCCGTGGCCTTGGCCTTCGACGCGTGCAGCACCGCGGCCGCACCGGCGGTGACCTCCTGCTTACCGCTGGGCAGCAGCACGAAGAACTGCGCGGGCTGACCGGCGATCGTCCGCTTCACGACATCGCCCGACTCGTACGAGTTCAGCATGTAGTCGACCGAACCACTGGGGAACGACGGAACCGACAGATCCGTGACCCCCGGGACCGCGTTGAGCATGTGCGTGCTGATCGTGCGCGGAGTCTGGCCCTGCAGCCCGTACACCTCGGCAACGGCGGGGTCGGACTTGTCGACCTTCGCCTTCACCGTCCTGGTGTTCTGCTCACCGGGAGCGTCCTCCACGCGGTAGATCAGGTACTCCTCACCGGAACTCTGATCCTTGACGTAGAGGGACTGTTCCCGCCCCAGTTCGGCACCGTGGTGACCGTCGCCACCGATGACCGTGGTCTCGATCTCCGCGGACTGCTCGATCCTGGACTCGTTGAGCGAATCCTGGACCTGTCCGACATCGCAGATCGCCCAGGAGGGAACCGCGGTGTTCGTCGGGTCCGGCAGGTAGTTCGGGGCATTGACCATCCCCGTACGCGGCCCACGCGGGAAATCCGCCAAGGCCGCTTCCTTGACGTGCGTCTCCTCGATGGCCTGTCCGCCCTGACCGCCGCTCTGGGCCATGACCAGCAGCTTCGCCGACGCGATGTTGAACATCGGAGTCAGCCGCTTCTCCGCCTGGTCGTCGGCGGTCACGACGTAGACGCTGCCGCTGTCCTTGCCGATCACCACCGAACCCGGATCCGGAACCGAGCCCTTACCTCCGAAGAGGCCCCAGACCAGGAACCCGATCATTCCGATGCAGGCGAGGATCGCACCGGTCACCGTGGCTCGCTTGTGCGAACCCATCGGATCGTGCAGCATCACCGCGTCCTTGCGGACCAACGCGGATTCCATGCGGCGCAGCACGAACTTGTACGCCTGAACTTGTGACTTCGTTGTGGGTGTTGATGCCATTCTTCGCCTACAGCTCTCCCGTCCGAGGTACGGTTTTGCAGGATAGCCGCAGAGACATACCGAATGGGTGCGGTTCCGCCTAGTCCATCAGTATTCTCTTCGAGCGACTCGCGCGAGCCAGGCACGTCGCCTGCCTCATTGCCGCATCGACCTGCGAGGGGGAGAGACCGAACGGATGTCCGTGACAACGCAACATCCGGCCCAACCGAAAGCCTCCGGGCCCGCCAGTGCACCCCGCACGCGCATTCGCGCGCGGCGACGCACCATCGGCGCGAGCCTCGGAGCGATCCCGGTGGCCAATATCATCGTCATCGAGATCGGCCTCGCCCTCGGCCTGATCCTCTTGGTGATCGAACCGACGCTGTGGCCGGTATCAGCGGGTATCGCCGCGTTCCTGTTCATCATCGCGCTGCTTCGGCGGCGCGGGCGCTGGTTCACCCAGTGGTTCGGGCTGGTGCTCGAATACCGGACTCGTAACCACACGCGGGTATCCGAGCCGTTCACACCCGACCTCACCGACGCCGCCGAGGACAAGAACGGTGACGGCATCATCGGGCCGGACGAGAACCGGCGGGTGGCGCTGCTGCGGATCGCGGTGGAAGACCTCGTCGTGGCCCGCGGTCAGGACCACGACCGCAATCCCGTCGGAATGTCCTGGCACGACGGCAAATGGACCGCCGTGCTCATGGTGGAACCGACGCCGATGCTGATCAACGCGGTCGGTTCCACGCCGAACCTGCCGCTCGGCGCGCTGACACCGTGCCTGGAGGACCGCGGTGTGGTCCTCGACGCGATCCAGGTGATCTGGCACTGCTACCCGGGTAGCACGTCGCTGCCGTCGAACTCCGACGCGCTCAACTCCTACCTCGAGGTACTCGGACCGCTCCCGGCGGCGTCCCGACGAACCACGTGGGTGGCCGTGCGGCTCGACCCGCAGCACTGCGCCAAAGCCGTCGGCGAACGCGGCGGCGGTGTCGTCGGAGCCCACCGCGCCGTCATCGGCGCGCTCTCCCGCGTGCGCAACGCCCTGGAGCGCGAAGGCGTTCCCACCCGTCCACTCGACCCGGACGAGCTGCTCCAAGCCGGCATCGCCTCCGCCGAACTGCAGTCCGTACTCGGTTCCCAACGCCCCGTCGGCCTCAAGGAACGTTGGGACGGCGTCACCGCGGGCGGCGTCGGGCACTCCAGCTACGCGATCACCGGTTGGCCGAACCAGATGAGCCACAGCCTCAACGCGCTCACCGGGATCCGGGCACTTTCCAGCAGCATCGCGCTGTCCATCTCGCCCACCGGCGAAGACGGCGAAGTGGGACTTCGCGGACTCGTCCGGGTCAGCGCTCGGACGCCGGGTGAACTCGATGCCGCCGACGACCGTCTGAAAACCATCAGCAACAGTCTCGGCCTCACCCTCACCCCACTGCGGGGCATGCAGCTGGCCGGGCTCACCGCGACACTGCCGCTGGGAGGCAAAGCATGAGCCGCACCCGAACCCTGGACACCCCGGGCAACGTCAAGGGCGCGGCACCGGAGTTCCTGGTACCGCCGGAAACGCTCGACACCGTCAGCCCGTCCGGCGATCGCGGCGGCATGATCATCGGGTCCGGTCCGCAGGGAGAACCGCTCACCGCGTCGATCCTGCGCCCGGAACCTACCCGGATGGTGACCGTCGGCGGTCTCTACCTCGCACGGCAGATCGCGCTGCGGGCGATGGCCACCGGCGCGTGGGTCGTCGTCGCCACGGGGCGCCCCGCCGCGTGGAAGGTCCTCGAACAGGCCGCCGGGGTCACCCCGGAAGGCAAACAGGTGCCGCTGGCCCAGCTGCGGCCGCTCAAACCGTTCGACCTGCCCAGGTCCACAGAGGACGCTCCGCTGCTGGTCATTCACGACGGCGGTGCGGTACCGCAGGAACTGTTCCCGCCGCGCGCGGCCTGGCAGACCACCATGTACGTGCTGCCGTACCTACACCCGCAGGTGGGCAGCGGGACCGCCGCCAACACGGCCGACCTGGTACTACTGCAGCGGCTGCCGCTCAACCAGGCCCAGCTCGCCGCCCGGATCTGGTACTTCGACCGGGCGCACTACCAGGCGCAGATCCAGCAGCTGACCCAGCTCCAGGACGACGGGCTCATCGCACTCGGCAACATGCTGTGGGCGCACATCCGGCTCGTCACCGAACCGAAGGAGCAGGAAATCCTCGGGCCCATTCGCCGAGGCGACTGACCGGGTACCCGGACGCACACCGATCCGCGCCATTCGCGCGCCCGGTGTGCGTCCGCGTCAGCTCGTAGCCGAACCGGCTCGGGACGGCGGAGTGACGCGAGCCATCGATCCGATGCGAACCAGGGCGGGTCGGCTCGGGCGGATCAGCCGGGGTGGGTCGGCCGGGGCGGATCGGTCAGGGGGTCACCGAAGCGAACGGACCGCGCGGGTCCGGGCGGCTCTGTCCGCCAATTCCTCATCCGCCGGATAGTCCACCCCGAGCAAGGTGAGGCCGTGGGCCGGCGCTACCGCGCTGGTGCGCTCGCCCTCGCGGAGCAACCCGCCGGGCCAACCGGCGCCGTGCCTGCCGTCACCGACCTTCAGTAGCGTCCCCACCAGACTGCGCACCATCGAATGGCAGAACGCGTCGGCGCTGACCCGCACGGCGACGAGATGCGGCTCCTCCCGCTGCCAGGAAAAGTGCTGCAGCTCGCGAACCGTCGTCGCGCCCTCCCGCTGCTTACAGAAGGCGGCGAAGTCGTTCAACCCGAGCAGTTCCTCCGACGCGGCGTTGAGCCGATCCACGTCGAGCGGGCGGTTCCACGCCAGCGTGTCCCTGCGGCGCAACGGGTCGACACCCCAGGGGGCATCCGAAACCTGGTACCGGTAATGCCGCCGCATGGCCGAGAACCGCGCGTCGAACCCTTCCGGAGCCACCCGTGCCCCCAGCACGCGGACATCACCGGGAAGGATCCGGTTCCAGCGATAGCACATCCGCTCCAGATCCGGAATTCCCGACTCGTCGAGCGGCAGTCGGCTGTCGGCAGCCGAACCGAACGGGACCACGTCCACGTGCACGACCTGTCCCGAGGCATGCACGCCCGCATCGGTACGACCGGCGACCACGACCGACCTCGGGACCGACCGCCCCGGCGGTTGCTTCGCCAGCGCGTCCTCCAGCAGGGCCTGCACCGTCCGCTGGTCGGGTTGGCGTGCCCAGCCGGAGAAATCCGTCCCGTCGTACGAAACATCCAGACGCAGACGAACGAACCCGCCGCCCCCGAAGGAGGCGGCGGGTTCGTCCACAGCGTTGCCGTGCTCAGAGATCAGGACTCGTCCTTCTTCTCCGTCTCGGTCTCCTCGGCAGAGGCTTCCGCCTCGGCCGGCTCGGCCGACTCGGCCTTGGGCTCCTCAGCCGGAGCCTCCTCCGCGGCAACCTGGTCCTTGGCGAACTTGGTGCCACGGGCGGCTTCCGCCTCGGACGTGACGGTCTTCTCCGTCACCAGGGCGATCACGGCCATCTTGGCGCTGTCGCCGCGACGCGGCATGGCCTTGATGATGCGCGTGTAGCCGCCCGGACGGTCCGAGAAGAACGGGCCGATCTCGGCGAAGAGCTTGTGCACAACGTCCTTGTCGCGAATGGTCTTCATGACCTCGCGACGGTTGTGCAGGTCGCCCTTCTTTGCTTTGGTGATCAGACGCTCGGCGATCGGCCGAAGCCGTTTCGCCTTGGCCTCGGTGGTGGTGATTTTCCCGTGCTCGAACAGCGAAGTGGCCAGATTGGCCAGCATCAGCCGCTCGTGCGACGGCGATCCGCCGAGACGCGCTCCCTTGGTGGGGGTGGGCATCGGTTGCTCCTCTCAAGGCGCGGATCGGTTCCCCATTCCGCGCAACACAGCTACAGCTGCTCAGTCTCCGCGTAGTCCTGACCGTCGTCGTAGCCGTTGTCGTCGATCGTGGGCACGCCACCAATGGAGTCACCCATGGATTCACCAAGAGGTTCACCAATGGCGTCATCATCCTCGGCCGACCAGCCCTCGGACGCGTACTCCGCCGCAGCCGCGGACGGATCGAACCCGGGCGGGCTGTCCTTCAGCGCGAGTCCCAAGCCAACCAGCTTCAACTTGACCTCGTCGATGGACTTCGCACCGAAGTTACGAATGTCCAGCAGGTCGGCCTCGCTCCGCGAGACCAGCTCGCCGACCGTGTGGATGCCTTCCCGCTTGAGGCAGTTGTAGGAGCGCACCGTGAGGTCGAGGTCCTCGATCGGCATCGCGTAGGCCGCGATGGTGTCGGCTTCCGCCGGCGACGGTCCGATCTCGATACCTTCGGCGTCCACGTTGAGCTCACGCGCGAGCCCGAACAGCTCAACCAGGGTCCGACCGGCCGAAGCAACCGCGTCGCGCGGCGTGATCGACGGCTTGGTCTCGACGTCCAGGATGAGCTTGTCGAAGTCCGTGCGCTGCTCGACACGAGTCGCCTCGACCTTGTAGGTCACCTTCAACACCGGCGAGTAGATCGAGTCGACCGGAATCCGGCCGATCTCGGCACCAGCCTGCTTGTTCTGCACCGCGGGGACGTAGCCGCGACCGCGCTCGACGACGAGCTCGATCTCCAGCTTGCCCTTCCCGTTGAGGGTCGCGATGTGCAGATCCGGGTTGTGCACCGTGACGCCGGCCGGCGGCACGATGTCGGCGGCGGTGACCTCACCGGGGCCCTGCTTGCGCAGGTACATCGTCACCGGCTCGTCCTCCTCGGAGCTGACGACCAGCTCCTTGAGGTTCAGGATGACGTCGGTGACGTCCTCCTTCACGCCCTGGATCGTGGTGAACTCGTGGAGCACACCGTCGATGCGCAGGCTCGTGACGGCCGCACCCGGGATCGAAGAGAGCAGGGTGCGGCGCAGCGAGTTGCCGAGGGTGTAGCCGAAGCCCGGCTCCAGCGGCTCGATGACGAACCGGGAGCGGGTTTCCGACACTGCCTCTTCGGCCAGTGAGGGTCGCTGGGAGATGAGCACTTGGGTTTTCCTTTCCTAACGGCGACCGCCATTTGACGCCGATGGATGGCGTGCCCGCGACTACGGTCCACGTGGACACGAAAGACTGTGCTCGCGGGCGGGCGGTGGCTTCCTGCACCACCACCCGGAAGTGCCTCCGCCGACGGCCACGAAGGACCGCCGGCGGCAAGCGTCACTTCGAGTAGAGCTCGACGATGAGCTGCTCGGTGACCGGGGTGTCGATCTGCGCACGCTCCGGACGCTGGTGAACCAGAATCCGCAGCGTCGAAGGAACGACCTGCAGCCAAGCCGGGATCGGCCGTTCGCCCAGGGTTTCCTTGGCGATGATGAACGGCGTCGTGCCCAGCGACTTCGGCTTCACGTCGATGATGTCGAACTTCGACACCTGGAAGCTGGGGATGTTGACCCGCTTGCCGTTGACCATGAGGTGACCGTGGCTGACCAGCTGACGCGCCATGCGACGCGTACGGGCCAGGCCCGCGCGGTACACGACGTTGTCCAGGCGGGACTCCAGCAGCTGCAGGAGGTTCTCACCCGTCTTGCCGGGACGCCGGTTGGCTTCCTCGTAGTAGGAGCGGAACTGACGCTCCAGCACGCCGTAGGTGTACCGGGCCTTCTGCTTCTCCTGGAGCTGCAGCAGGTACTCGGTTTCCTTGATGCGCGCGCGGCCGTGCTGGCCCGGCGGGTACGGACGGCGTTCGAACGCCTGGTCGCCGCCGATCAGGTCAACCTTCAGGCGACGGGACTTACGGGTCGCGGGACCGGTGTAACGTGCCATCTTCTTCTACTCCCTTCCCGCGATCAGACTCGGCGCCGCTTGGGCGGCCGGCAGCCGTTGTGGGGCTGCGGTGTGACGTCCTGGATCGTGCCGACCTCGAGGCCGGCTGCCTGCAGCGAGCGGATCGCCGTCTCACGTCCCGAGCCGGGGCCCTTGACGAAGACGTCGACCTTCTTCATGCCGTGCTCGGCAGCCTTACGGGCAGCGTTCTCAGCGGCCATCTGCGCGGCGAACGGGGTGGACTTACGAGAGCCCTTGAACCCGACGTGGCCCGCGGAGGCCCAGCTGATCGCCGCACCGGTGGGGTCGGTGATCGAGACGATCGTGTTGTTGAACGTGCTCTTGATGTGGGCTTGCCCGTGAGCTACGTTCTTCTTTTCCTTGCGCCGCACCTTCTTGACGGCACCGGCGCGAGACTTCGGTGGCATATTTGTCGTGGTCTCCTAGCGAGGCTTACTTCTTCCCGGCCTTCTTCTTGCCGGCGACCGTCTTCTTCGGCCCCTTGCGGGTACGGGCGTTGGTCTTGGTCCGCTGCCCGTTCAACGGGAGGTGACGGCGGTGCCGGATCCCCTCGTAGCAGCCGATTTCGATCTTCCGGCGAATGTCGGCCTGGACCTCGCGGCGGAGGTCACCCTCGACCCGGTAGGTGTTCTCGATGTGGTCGCGGAGCAGCGCAAGCTGCTCGTCGGTGAGGTCCTTCGCGCGGATGTCGAACGACATGTCCGTCGCTTTCAGGATCTCTTGCGACCGGGTACGGCCGATGCCGTAGATGTAGGTCAGCGCGATCTCCAAGCGCTTCTCGCGCGGAAGATCAACGCCGCTAACCCTTGCCATCTGGCAGGTCTCCTTCGCGTTGCTCCAGGTCTACCTCCCTGACCACCTTCGAGGCACCGGCGTGCTCGACGCCCGTGGCCCTCGAAGCCCCGGCCTGGAGTCCGGAGGTCGGCCGACTCACTCACGAGTCGACAGGTTCAAGGGAGTTCCTGTTGTTGTGGGTGGCTGCGACGCGGCGCACGACGGCGCCGTGTGCCCACCTGCGATCAGCCCTGGCGCTGTTTGTGGCGCTGGTTGTCGCAGATCACCAGGACCCGCCCGTGACGGCGGACCACCTGGCACTTGTCGCAGATCTTTTTCACACTAGGCTGGACCTTCACGGTCGACCTCTCCTGCTCGGACGCGTGTCCGGTCTCCCGGACACCGTGGAGGTCACTTGTAGCGGTAGACGATGCGCCCACGGGAGAGGTCGTAGGGCGAGAGCTCCACAACGACCCGGTCCTCAGGCAGGATGCGGATGTAGTGCTGACGCATCTTGCCACTGATGTGTGCGAGGACCTTGTGCCCGTTCTCCAACTCGACGCGGAACATCGCGTTGGGGAGCGGCTCGATCACGCGACCCTCGACCTCAATGGCCCCGTCTTTCTTGCCCATGTCCTCCGCGTTTCGTGACGGTGACAGTTTGTCTTGCCGTCGAACCCGGGTTTGGGCTGCGACGACTGTGGCACACTCCGAGCCGACTCGAAGACCAGTACCCGCGACGAATCGCGGTAGCGTGTTCACCGGAACCGACACCCCGGACCTATGCGGACCGGAGGTGCGCGGCCTACTCTGGTAAGCACAAGGCACGACGAACCGGCGCGATGAATTGCGCCGATGCTCCACTGTACGCGCACACGAAAACCGGCTCCACAGCGGGGACCCCTCCCGACCTGCCAACACGGCAGCCCCAACGGCGAAGTGGTACACCTGATCATGTTGCGCGCGGACCGTGGCAACCTTGCGAACCGGCTTCGAAGCTCATTACTTTCGATCACGCTTCGCCACTTCGCAGGCGGACGAGGGAATCCAACGAGGAGAGCCGTGACAGCCCAGCAAGACCGCCCGGTCGGTGCCATCCGGAAAATTCTGGACATGCCGACGCTGAGCCCGGCGGCCAAACTCGAGGAATACCGCACGTTCCTCTCGACGGCGGTTCGTCACCCACGGATGATCGGTGCCGCCACCCCGACCTCGACCGCCGTCGCGGCGACGGTCGCACAGGTGGTACCCACCACCGGGACCCCCGTCGTGGTCGAACTCGGCCCCGGCACGGGATCGCTCAGCGAGGGCATCCGAGGCCGCTTGCCCAGCAATGCCAGGCACGTCGGCATCGAACTCAGCCAAGAACTGGTCGACCACCTGCGAACGCACAAGCCGTGGATGGAAGTCGTGCAAGGGGACGCGGGACGCCTCCGCGAGATCCTGGACGACCTCGACATCGGGCAGGTGGACGCGATCATCAGCAGCATCCCCTGGTCGTTGCTGGCCCTCGAGGAGCAGAACGACATCCTGCGCCAGGTCGCCGGGGTGATGGCTCCGCACAGCGCGTTCACAGCCGTCACGTACATCCCGGTCGACCAGAACTCCGGCGGCAAGCGCTTCCGCGCTCAGCTCGACGCCACATTCGACGAGGTGTTGACCCACACGACCTGGCGGAACCTGCCGCCGATCCTGCACTACATCTGCCGTCGGCCGCTGCCCGGTTTCAGCGGTGAGGACGTCCGATCCCGCTGATGCGCGCGGCGAGCAGCACCGCTCCCCACGGCCCGGCCACCCAGATCCACCACGGGTAGATCGAGTCGCTCGACCCGGCGGAGACCAGCAGCCAGATCACCAGGTTGATCGAGACTGCGACCAGCCAGGCGAACTCCGCGCTCCCACGCATCACCCGCAATGGCGCGCTCGACCGCCAGTCCCGGGCCACCCCGCTCCCGGCGGACTCGACTCCGCCCGTGACCCATGAGCTCGTGGGCAGGTCGGCGGTCACCGCGGACAGCTCGTAGTAGGTTCTGGCCGCCCAGGTCGAGGCGCTCCGCTCATCGAACTCGGACAGGTCGATCCGGCCTTCCGAATGAGCTCGCCGCAGAGTCTCGATCGCGTCCGCTCGTTCGCGGTCGCCGACGCGCAAGTGCCCTGCTGGACCGTCCATCGCTGCCTCCCGACCTGTCCCGAAGAGCCTATAACACCGTTACGGCCGCGCGATATCGTCCGTTCGAGCGAGGACCCCGCTGCGCCCGGCTATTCACCTCCACCGCAATTCACCTCCATCGGGCCGAACCGGACAACCCGCCGCACCACCGAGTCAGGTATCCGGAACACTCCGGGATCAGCAGGACGGCTGCCGTCACCACCGGCTACCGTCGGGTGCGCGGCCGAACGGACAAGACCAGGAGCGCCAGTGAGCAAGCTCGACAGACTCCGGGAGTACCGGGCCTTCCTCGCACGCGCGGCCAACCGTCCGGCCACCATGGGAGCCATCCTGCCGACCTCCGGGCACGTGGCCGACGCCGTCGCCGAGGTGCTCCCCCGGAGCGGCAAACCGACCGTGCTCGAACTCGGCCCCGGAACCGGAGCGCTCAGCGACGCCATCCACCGCCGGCTACCGGCCGACGCCCAGCACATCGCGCTGGAAATCGACCCCGGAATGGTCCACTACCTCAAAACGGCGAAGCCCTGGCTGCGGGTCATCCACGGCGACGCAAGAAACCTGGCGGGACTGCTCGACTCCATCGGCATCACCCAGGTCGACGCGGTCATCAGCAGCATCCCCTGGACCCTCATGGACCACGGGCAACAACGAGAACTGCTGCGCGAGGTCACCGGAACCCTCAGTCCGCAGGGCGTCCTCACCACGGTCACCTACCTGACCACGCTGTGGCGCACGAACACGACCGCGTTCGTGCGGACCCTGCACGAGAACTTCGAAGAAGTCCTGCCGCGCAGCACCGTGTGGCGAAACCTGCCGCCGGCACGGATCTACGTCTGCCGCAGACCCATCAGCCCGGACTGACCACGGCGCCCGCACCTAAGACGTCCGCGCGTTGTCCACCGGGCCACCCGGCAGCGCCGGTCACTCAGTCCTCGGCCTCGGTCAGAACCCAGGGGCCGTCCTCGGTGATGGCGACCGTGTGCTCCCAGTGCGAGGCCATCGAGCCGTCCGCGGTAACCACGGTCCACTCGTCCTCGAGCTCCTCGGTGTCGGCAGAGCCCAGCGTCAACATCGGCTCGACGGCCAGCGCCATGCCCACCTTGAGCTTCGGCCCCTTGCCCGGCTTTCCCAGGTTCGGCAGGAACGGCTCCATGTGCATGCTCGTCCCGATGCCGTGGCCACCGTACTCGGCGATGATCCCGTAGGGGTGCCCGTCGGTCGACGCCGACTTGCGCGCGGAGGTCTCCACGGCGTGCGAGATATCGGTGAGCCGGTTACCCGCTCGCACCTGCTCGATCCCGGCCCACATCGACCGCTTCGTCGCCTCCGAGAGCGCCTTTTCGCGCTTCCCGAGCTCGCCGACGGCCACTGTCACCGCGGAATCGCCGTGCCAGCCCTCCAGGATCGCGCCGCAGTCGACCGAGATCATGTCGCCCTCCGCCAGGACCTCCCGGCCGGAGGGGATGCCGTGCACGACCTTCTCGTTCACCGAGGCACAGATCGACCCGGGGAAACCGTGGTAGCCCTTGAACGACGGGACCGCACCGGCATCGCGGATGATCTGCTCGGCGGCCGCGTCAAGGTCCGCGGTGCTGACCCCGGGCTTCGCCAACCGGTTGACCTCGGCGAGCGCCCGAGCGACCACCAAACCGGCCGCACGCATCGCCTGGATCTCACCCGTGGATTTGAGTTCGATCCCCTTACCTCGCCGCAACACCGCGCTCACTTCCGATCACTGCCGCCGAAAACGGAGTGAGCCGGCCGAGCCTAAGCTCGGACCGGCCCCTCACGTTCATGTCATTCGGGCGCTCAGGCGCGCGCCCGCAGCGCCTCCAGCGCACGTGCGGTGATCTCCTCGACGCTGCCGAGCGCGTCGATCCTGATCACCTTGTCCGCGTAGTACTCCAACAGCGGCGCCGTCTCGGACTCGTAGACGGCCAGACGACGACGAATGACGTCCTCGGTATCGTCCGAGCGCCCACGCTCGAGCATACGGTTGACGAGTTCCTCCTCGGGAACGTCGAACCGCATCACCGCGGTCAGCTCCATGCCGTTCTCACCGAGAATGCCACCGAGGACATCGGCCTGGGCGGTGTTGCGCGGGTACCCGTCGAGCAGGAACCCCTCTTGCGCGTCCGGCTCGGCCAGCCGCTCCCGCACCATCTCGTTCGTGACCTCATCGGGAACCAACTCGCCCGCATCCATGTAGCTCTTGGCCTTCTGGCCGAGCGGCGTCGAGTTACCGATGTTCGCGCGGAACAGATCTCCGGTGGAGATATGCGGTACCGCGAGCTGTTCACTCAGCACGGCCGCTTGGGTGCCCTTGCCCGCTCCGGGCGGGCCGACGAGAACCAATCGCACCAAGGGTCTGCCTCCGAATCGTCTGATGGCACACGCCACCGTCTTTCGAGCGCTGCCGCACTCTCGGCTGTCGCACTCTCGCGTACAAGCACGCATCCGGTGGACCCGCGGTCCGCCGACGCGGCCGGACCGCGAATCCACCAACCCTGCGCTGGGGGTGGAATGCGCGAACGAGCGACTGCCTACTCACGGTAAACGTCTTGGAGACGACCACGACAGACGCTGAGCCACAGCGCTTCACAGCCCGGAAAGGTGAGTTTACCTGAGGAAACCCTCGTAATTCCGTTGCGTGAGTTGGCTCTCGATCTGCTTCACGGTGTCCAGACCCACGTTGACCATGATCAACACTGCCGTGCCGCCGAACGGGAAGTTCTGGTTCGCCCCCTGGCCACCGGTGAGGCCGAGGAAGAAGTTCGGCAGGATCGCGATGATGCCGAGGTACAACGAACCGGGCAGCGTGATCCTCGAGAGCACGAAGCTCAGATACTCGGCGGTGGGCCGCCCCGGCCGGATGCCCGGGATGAATCCGCCGAACTTCTTCATCTCGTCCGCCCGCTCTTCCGGGTTGAACGTGATCGAGACGTAGAAGTAGGCGAAGAAGACGATCATCGCCATGTACAGCAGAATGTGCACCCAGCTGGACGGATCCACGATGTAGGTCTGGATGAACCGCGCCCACCAGGTGTCCTGGTTGCCCGCCAGCTGACCCAGCAGCTGTGGCAGGTACAGCAAGGACGAACCGAAGATGACCGGAATCACACCGGCCTGGTTCACCTTCAGCGGCAAGTAGGTCGAGGTTCCGCCGTACATCCGGCGGCCGATCATGCGCTTCGCGTACTGCACCGGAATCCGGCGCTGCGCCTGCTCGATGAACACCACCGTCGCGATGATCGCGACGGCGAACAGGCAGATCACCGCGAAGACCAGCGGGCCGTGCGAGTTGAGGATGTTGCCACCCTCGGCCGGAATACGAGCCGCGATCGAGGCGAAGATCAGCAACGACATGCCGTTGCCGATGCCCCGCTCGGTGATCAGCTCACCCATCCACATCAGCAGGGCGGCACCGGCGGTCATCACGACCACGATCGTCACCAGGTTGAGCACCGAGTTGTCCGGGACGACGTCCACCGAGCAGCCCTGGAAGAGCTGACCGCGCACCGCGAGTGCGACGACACCCGTCGCCTGCAGGACCGCGAGCGCGATCGTCAGGTACCGGGTGTACTGGGTCAGCTTCGCCTGCCCGGATTGGCCTTCCTTCTTCAGCTGTTCGAAGCGAGGAATGACCACCTGCAGGAGCTGAACAATGATGCTCGAGGTGATGTAGGGCATGATGCCCAGGGACAGCACCGACAATTGAAGCAGCGCACCGCCGCTGAACAAGTTCAGCAGCGAGTAGACGCTCTGATTGCCGCTGCCCTGCAACTGTTCGAAGCACTGCTGAACGTTCGGGTACGACACCCCAGGAGAGGGGATCGTGGCGCCGAGCCGATAAAGCACCACCATTCCCAGTGTGAACAGGATCTTGCGGCGCAGGTCCGGCGTCGCCAGAGCCGAGCGGAAGGCGCCGAGCACGCGAACCTCCTGTACGCGAGCCGGGATGAACCGGCCAGGACGATGGCCGGCTTTCCAGAGCCGGCACGGCTGGAAATTCCACAGCACCGTGCTTGGCACGGTGCTGCCTCGGCGACTCTAGCAGGCCCTTCGGCGGGCACAGCGCGCTGCCATTGATTCACTCTCCATGATCACTGAGTACCCGCCGGATCGATCCACCGAGCAGACCTCCCGGTTCGCCTCAACGGCCCTCTACAAGATCGTCAACGGACCATCGCGCAGGCCTGGACGACAGCGCACTCGTCCGGCGCGTCGCGGACCGTGTCCACATCCCGCCAAGCCGGGTTCCTGCCGTGGTGCCCGAATCGACGGTGCTCGAATCGACGGGGCCCGAATCGACAGGGCCCGAATCGACGGGGCGATGGGCGATGGGGCGATGGGGCGCCGGACGCACACCCCACCGCTCCGTCCACCGCGATCAACCACAGTTGGCGGCCCACTCCTGCTCGGTCATGTCTTCCGTCGACTGCACGACCGTGCTCGCCTGGTCGTTCGCCGGGCCGGTCACCTCCATCGGCACGTACCAGATGTAGTGGCCGCGGAACGGGTCTCCGAAATGCAGTTCGTAGGTGCCCCGCACCCGCTGCATCCGCGGCCCGTGAAAGACCCGCCCCACATCACCGGGGCTCACCTCGAGATAGGTCGTTTGGCTCTCGGTGTGCGACTCGGTCCACTCGTGCCCGTAGCTCGCCTTGAAGCTCACCTTGAACACCTCGCCGAACGAGGTCTCCATCGACAGCCCGAGACTGTTGCTCTCCGACGTGGTGTCCGACCACGACACCGCCATTCGCTGGGACAGCTCGGTGCAGTTGAAGACCGGACTGCCGACCTGCTCCGAACTGTTCTGGAAGTACTCGGGCGCACCCTCCGGGTGGAAAACACAGCTGTCCGTGCCGTTGTCGCACTTCTCCAGCAATTCACGTGCAGTCGGCTCCTCGGCCGCGGAAGCGGTCGGCACGAACATCAGCGTTGCCGCGACTGCGCAGCCGGCGCTCATCAGGATTCTCATGGGACTCCATCTCCACTCGGAATTCGCACGAACACACCGGCCTCAGGCGCACCCCGGGCGGTTCATCTCCTCTTCGGTCATGTCCCGCACGTGCTGGCTGATCGCGGCGGAGGCGTCCGCGGCAGGCCCGGTGATCGCCGCGTCCACGTACCAGATGTAGTGGTCGTGGAACCTGTCCTCGAAGTGCAGTTCGTAGGTGCCCCGCACCCGTTCCATCTGCGGCCGCCGCTCGACCCACCCCACCTGATTCGGATTGGTGTCGACGTAGGTCGTCTGCGATTCCGTGTGCGACTCCTCCCACGTGTGCTGGTAGCTCTGCTCGTAGGCCACCGAGAACACCTTCCCGAACCCCGCTTCGGTGGTCATCGAAAGGCCGAAGCTGTTGCTCTGGGAAGTGGTGTCCGACCACGACACCGCCGAGCGTTGAACGCTGTCGGTGCAGTTGAAAACGGGGGCACCCACGGTCCGGACCTCCCCGGTGAAGTACTCCCGCTCCCCGTTCGGGTGAAATACGCAGCTGTCGGTGCCGTTGTTGCACTTCTCCAGCAATTCGCGCGCCGTCGGGCCGTCGGCGGCCGAAGCCGAGGCGGTCGGGACGACGAACAACGCGCTCAGCGCGGCCGCGGCGGCCACGAGCGCGAAGGGTTTGCGTTGAAGCATGGCCGGGTCCTCCTCAGCTCAGACCGATGGACTGGGTGCGGTCGTTGAGCAGGTCCCCGACGTATGGCGTGTTCTCCTTGAACGGCCCGTCGCGATCCCCGCCCAGGTCAGGCTCGGGATAGAGCCAGATCCAGCACTTGCCCCAGGGCTGCACGGAGGACACCCGGTCCTTCCACTCGTCCCCCAGGTTCAACTGGTAATCGACCCAGCCGTCCTTTTCGCACAGCCCGCTGCCGTACACGGTGAGGCTGTCGCCGCCGTAATCACGGTCGGAGAACACGGTCGCCTGGATGACGTCGTCAGCAGCTCGCGCCGTCAGCTGCTGCGCGTCCTCGACAGCGGCCCTGGTGGTGGCGAAGCAACGCTGCTCCCCGGTTCGCACGTCGAGGTTGCAGTGCTCGGACCCCTCGGGCGCGGCGCCCGCTGTCGCGGGAAAAGCGCCGGCCAGAAGAAACAGACCGATGGTCGACAGCACTGTGCGCGACACTCGTCTGGGATTGGCCATTCGGTGATCGCTCCTTGGGAAATCGTCGATGCCGCGTGGTGTTGCGGTATCGATCAACCTAGGCGCCGACCAGCCGGGAATCATCAGCCAATGAGACCGCTCTCATGACTCTTTTGCCTGCGCAAACCGACCAGCCAGCCGACCCCGCCCGGCGGTGCGCACCATCCCGCGAACGGCGGTGTACACCTGTACACGCTGAATCCGTACACCTGAAACCTGTACGCACTGAAGCCGGTACGCACTGAAGCCGGTACGCACTGAAACCTGTACGCCCGAAACACGAGAAAGGGCCGGCCGACCCGAAGGTCGACCGGCCCTTTTCGCGAGTATCGCGGTTCAGCGGCCCAGCTTGGTCGCCGAACCACCCGCTGCGGTGATCTTCTCCTGGGCGCTGCCGGTGAACGCGTGTGCGGACACCTCCAGCTTCGCGCCCTCGAGGTCACCATCGCCGAGAATCTTGATGAGCTCGCCCTTGTTGGCCAGCCCCGCCTCGATCAGCTCATCGATGCCGACCTTGCCGCCCTGCGGGAAAGCCGCGGCCAGCTTGCCGACATTGACGCCTTGGTACTCGACCCGGTTGCGGTTCTTGAAGCCGCGAAGCTTCGGCAACCGCATCTGGAGCGGCATCTGTCCACCCTCGAAACGAGGGGAGACAGTCTTCCGCGCCTTCGTGCCCTTGGTACCGCGCCCAGCGGTCTTGCCCTTCGAGCCCTCACCGCGACCAACACGGATCTTGTCGCGCTTGGAGCCCGGAGCCGGCCGCAGGTCGTGAATCTTGATGACCATGCTCAGTCGACCTCCTCGACCGTCACCAGGTGGCGAACGGTGTTGACCAGGCCGCGCACGTCACGGTTGTCCGGACGAACGACCTCCTGGCGGATCTTGCGCAACCCGAGGGTGCGCATCGTGTCGCGCTGGTTCGGCTTGGTGCCGACCAGACCGCGCACCTGCGTGATCTTCAACTGTGCCATCAGATCACACCCCCTGCCCCGCGCGAGCCCGAAGCATGCTGGCCGGAGCAACGTCCTCCACCGGCAGGCCACGGCGAGCCGCAACTTCTTCCGGGCGCTGCAGCATCCGCAGCGCGGCGATCGTGCCCTTGACGATGTTGATCGGGTTGTCGCTACCCAGCGACTTGCTCAACACATCGTGGACGCCCGCGCACTCGAGGACCGCACGCACCGGGCCACCGGCGATAACACCGGTACCGGCGCTGGCCGGGCGCAGCATCACAACGCCCGCGGCGTCCTCACCCTGCACGGGGTGAGTGATCGTGCCACCGACGCGAGGAACGCGGAAGAAGTTCTTCTTCGCTTCCTCCACGCCCTTGGCGATCGCGGACGGAACTTCCTTGGCCTTGCCGTAACCAACACCGACCATGCCGTCACCGTCGCCGACGACGACCAGCGCGGTGAAGCTGAACCGACGACCGCCCTTGACGACCTTCGCTACACGGTTGATCGTCACGACACGTTCGAACTGCGGGGTCTTCTCTTGGGCCGCCCCGCCACGGCCACCGTCGCGGCGGTCCTTGCGGTCTTTGCCGCCGGATTCCGAACCGCCGTCACGCCGAGTGCGTCCAGGCATCAGGCGTCCCTTCCGTTGGTCGCGGTACTCAAAAACTCAGTCTTACGCACTTGTCAGAACTCCAGACCGCCATCGCGAGCGGCGTCCGCCAACGCGGCCACGCGGCCGTGGTAGGCGTTTCCGCCGCGGTCGAAAACGACCTTGTCGATTCCGGCGTCCTTCGCACGGGCGGCAACGAGTTCTCCGACCTTGCCGGCCTTGGACTTCTTGTCACCCTCGAGACCGCGCAGGTCGGCTTCCAGTGTGGAGGCCGAGGCCAGCGTGTGGCCGGCGGTGTCGTCGATGACCTGCGCGACGATGTGCCGCGTGGATCGCGTGACGACCAGACGTGGCCGCTGGGTGGTACCGGAAACCTTCTTGCGGATCCGGAAGTGTCGGTTCGCGCGGGCAGTCCGACGCACGGTCGAGATGTCTTTGCCCACGGGCTTGCGCTTCGTAGCTGTGGTCTCGCTCATGGTCACTTACCCGTCTTTCCGACCTTGCGGCGGATGTTCTCACCCGCGTAGCGAACACCCTTGCCCTTGTACGGGTCGGGGCGGCGCAACTTGCGGATCCTCGCAGCGGTCTCACCGACCAGCTGCTTGTCGATGCCCTTGACCGACAACTTGTTCGGACCGTCGATCGCGAACTCGATCCCCTGCGGGGGCTCGACCACGACCGGGTGGCTGTAGCCCAGGGCGAACTCGAGGTTCGCTCCCTTGAGCTGCACGCGGTAACCCACACCGTGGATTTCCAGGTCCTTCTGGTAGCCCTGGCTGACGCCGAGGACCATGTTGTTCACAAGACTGCGGGACAGCCCGTGCAGCGAGCGGCTCGTCCGCTCGTCGTCCGGACGTCGAACCACGATCGAGCCGTCGTCATCGCGCTCAACCGTGATCGGCTCCGCGATGCGCTCTTCCAGCGAGCCCTTCGGCCCCTTTACCGATACCGCCTGGCCGTCGATCGCAACCTCGACGCCGGAGGGCACGGTGATCGGCAGCTTACCGATGCGCGACATGCCGTTCCTCCTCTCTCACCAGACGTAGGCGAGAACTTCCCCGCCCACGCCGGATTTGATGGCCTGCCGGTCGGTCATGAGACCGCCGGATGTCGAAATGATCGCGACGCCGAGTCCGCCCAGAACCTTCGGGAGGTTGGTGGACTTGGCGTACACCCGCAGACCCGGCTTGGAGACTCGCCGGAGGCCGGCGATGCTCCGCTCGCGGTTCGGGCCGTACTTGAGCTCGACGACCAGGTTCTGGCCCTTCTCGCCCTGCTCCGTGCGAGAACCGGCGACGTAACCCTCGCGCTTGAGGATGTCGGCGATGTTCGCCTTGAGCTTGGAGTGCGGCATCACGATCTCGTCGTGGTATGCCGAATTACCGTTACGCAGACGCGTCAGCATATCTGCGATGGGATCGGTCATCGTCATGGTGACCTAATCAACCTTTCTCGTCCGGTTCCGACGGGTCCGGACGCCGGTGGTGCACGCCGCCGGCGAGAACCACCCGGGTCTGGACCCTGGCCTAGACGAAGTCGGAGTCAATGCCTGTCGACGAACGACAGGACGTCTCTGTTCGCGCGAGTACGCGAAACGTGCGCGGAGCGCGGGCGAAGGCCCCGGTAACGCCTGATGAGGGTACCCGTCACCGGGAAGCCCTCATCAGGCGGGACGTCACCAGGAAGACTTGCTCACGCCGGGGAGTTCACCCGCGTGCGCCATGTCGCGGAAGCAGATCCGGCACAGCCCGAACTTGCGGAACACCGAACGAGGACGCCCGCAACGCTGGCAGCGGGTGTAGCCCCGAACCCGGAACTTCGGCTTCTTGGCGGCCTTGTTGATCAGCGCCTTCTTGGCCATCGGCTCAGTTCTCCTTGTTTCGATCCTCAGCGACGGCCACGATCACTTCTCCTTGAAGGGGAAGCCGAGCCCACGAAGCAGGGCGCGGCCCTCGTCATCGGTGGTGGCCGTTGTAACGACGGTGATGTCCATTCCGCGCGGACGGTCGATCGCGTCCGGGTCGATCTCGTGGAACATCGACTGCTCGTTGAGGCCGAAGGTGTAGTTGCCGTTCCCGTCGAACTGCTTCGGCGAGAGGCCCCGGAAGTCGCGGATGCGCGGGAGGGCGATGGTGACCAGACGGTCCACGAACTCCCACATGCGGTCACCGCGGAGTGTCACGCGGGCACCGATCGGCATGCCCTCGCGCAGCTTGAACTGCGCGATGGACTTGCGGGCCCGACGAACCTCGGGCCGCTGACCGGTGATGGTGGTGAGGTCGCGAACCGCGCCCTCGATGATCTTGCTGTCCCGGGCGGCGTCGCCAACACCCATGTTGACCACGACCTTGACCACACCCGGCACCAACATCGGGTTGGAGTAGTTGAACTCCTCGTGGAGCGCCGAGCGGATCTCTTCGCGGTAGCGGGTCTTCAGCCGGGGGACGATCTTCTCAGTAGTGGTCATGATCAGACGTCCTTACCGTTGCGGCGAGAAACACGAACCTTCTTGCCGTCTTCACCGAAGCGGTAGCCGACACGGGTGGGCTGCCCGTCCGAGTCCACCACCATCACGTTGCTCACGTGGATCGGTGCTTCCTGCGTAACGATTCCGCCGGACTGCGCGCCGCGCTCGGTCCGGGAGACCTTCGTGTGCTTCTTGATGCGGTTCACGCCCTCGACGAGGACACGCTCACGCTGGGGGAATGCCTGAATGACCTTGCCCCTGGCGCCCTTGTCCTTGCCGGCGATGACGACGACCGTGTCGCCCTTCTTCACCTTCATCACAACACCTCCGGCGCGAGCGAAATGATCTTCATGTACTTCTTGTCACGCAGCTCGCGGCCGACGGGTCCGAAGATCCGGGTACCACGCGGTTCGCCAGTCGGCTTGATCAGCACCGCGGCGTTCTCGTCGAACCGGATGTAGGAACCGTCCGGTCGACGCCTTTCCTTCTTCTGCCGGACGATGACGGCCTTGACCACATCGCCCTTCTTGATGCCGGCACCGGGCATGGCTTCCTTCACGGTCGCCGTGATGACGTCACCGATGCCCGCGTACCGCCGCCCGGAGCCGCCGAGAACCCGAATAGTGAGGATCTGCTTGGCCCCAGTGTTGTCGGCGACACGCAGTCGCGACTCCTGCTGGATCACGTCTAACTCCTGACCCTAAGTACTCGCACGGTCTGTGCGAACACACTCTGGCACGCCAAATTTCCGACCTGACGTACGCGGTCATTTCACGGCTCGCCCGAGCCGACCGGCCGCCACGCGGCGACCGGTCGGTCCGCGAACCTGCTTACTTGGCCTTCTCCACGACCTCGACGAGGCGCCAACGCTTGCTGGCCGACAGCGGACGGGTCTCCATCAGGAGCACCCGGTCGCCGATACCGGCGTTGTTGCTCTCGTCGTGCGCCTTGACCTTGTTGGTCTGCCGCAGCACCTTGCCGTAGAGGGCGTGCTTCTTGCGGTCCTCGAGGGAGACCACGATCGTCTTGTCCATCTTGTCCGAGACGACGTAGCCCTCACGGACCTTGCGGTAGTTACGGGTCACGCCTTGTCCTTCGTTCTGGCTCATGCCGCGCCCTCCTCGGCTCCCTCAGGAGACACCGTCAGGCCCAGCTCACGCTCGCGCATGATGGTGTAGATCCGAGCGATGTCCCTGCGAACCACGCGCAACCGGCGGTTGTTCTCCAACTGCCCCGTCGCCATCTGGAACCGAAGGTTGAACAGCTCTTCCTTCGACTCCTTCAACCGCGCCACGAGCTCCTCGTTGTTCAGCTCGCGGAGCTCTGAAGCGGTGACACCCGCTGCCATCAGAAGTCACCACCCTCGCGGGACACGATCTTGCACTTCATCGGGAGCTTGTGCGCCGCGCGAGTCAGTGCCTCGACCGCGATCTTCCTGTTCGGGTAGTTCAACTCGAACATGACGCGGCCCGGCTTGACGTTGGCGACCCAGTACTCGGGCGAACCCTTACCGGAACCCATTCGGGTCTCGGCCGGCTTCTTGGTCAGCGGGCGGTCCGGGAAGATGTTGATCCACACCTTGCCGCCACGCTTGACGTGCCGGGTGATGGCGATACGTGCCGACTCGATCTGCCGGTTGGTCACATAGCCGTGCTCGATCGCCTGAATGCCGTACTCGCCGAAGTTGATCTGGGTGCCACCCTTGGCGAAGCCCTTACGCTTCGGCGCGTGGCTCTTGCGCCACTTCACCCTGCGTGGGACGAGCACGTCTCAGCCCTCCTGCTTCTCATCGGCACGAGGCTCGCTGACAGCCGGAGCGTTCGCGGAGGCCGCGTCGCCCGCGGTCTGCGCCTGCTCCGGGCTCTCCGCCGAACCAGCCTTGCCGGACTTGTCCGCGGCCGCACGACCAGCCTCGGTGCCCGCGGCAGTGGTGCCCGATGCGCCGGAACGACGACGACCGCCGCGCTCCGAACGGCCACCGCGCTCGCCGCGTTCGCCGCCGCGCTCGCCACCGCCGCCACCGCCACGCGGTGCACGGACCTCGGACTCCTGCTGCTTCTGCTTCAGGCCACCGACGAGCTCACCCTTGTAGATCCACACCTTGACGCCGATGCGTCCGAACGTGGTGCGGGCCTCGAAGAAGCCGTAGTCGATGTCCGCACGCAGCGTGTGCAGCGGAACCCGGCCCTCACGGTAGAACTCCGAACGGGACATCTCGGCACCGCCGAGACGACCGCCGCACTGCACCCGGATGCCCTTGACCTGCGGCGAACGCATGGCCGACTGGATGCCCTTGCGCATCGCCCGCCGGAAGGAAACCCGGTTGGACAGCTGCTCGGCGATCCCCTGGGCGACGAGCTGAGCGTCGGCCTCGGAGTTCTTGACCTCGAGAATGTTGAGCTGGACCTGCTTGCCGGTCAGCTTCTCCAGCGAACCGCGGATGCGGTCCGCCTCGGCACCCCGACGGCCGATGACGATGCCCGGCCGAGCGGTGTGAATGTCCACCCGGACCCGCTCGCGGGTGCGCTCGATCTCCACCTTGGAGATACCGGCGCGCTCCATACCGCGAGAGAGCCGACGGCGGATCTTGACGTCCTCCGCGACGTATTCCGAGTACTGCTTGTCGGCGTACCAGCGGGACTTCCAGTCCGTGGTGATGCCGAGTCGGAAGCCGTGCGGGTTGATCTTCTGACCCACTACCGGGCACTCCCCTTCTGGCTCTTTCGCGACTTACCGGCCGTCTTGGGCTGGCGGGACTCCACCTCGACCGTGATGTGGCTGGTCCGCTTGCGGATCCGGTACGCACGGCCCTGGGCACGCGGCTGGAAACGCTTCAGCGTCGGCCCCTCGTCCACGAACGCTGCGTTGACGAACAGCGTGTCGGGATCGAGGGAGAGGTTGTTCTCCGCATTGGCGACTGCACTGGCGAGCACCTTCGACACCGGACCGCTTGCGGCCTGCGGCGCGAACTGGAGCACGGCCAGGGCTTCGCTGGCGCTACGGCCCTTGATGAGCTCGACCACGCGACGCGCCTTCATTGGCGTCACGCGGACGAAGCGGGCCCGCGCCACTGCACGCGGTGTTGCCTCCGCGTCAGTAACGTCCGAACGGGCGTTCATCCTGCTACCCCTTGCTTACTCGTTCGTGTCACAGACCCGCTCAGCGGCGGCGCGACTTGCGGTCGTCCTTGACGTGGCCCTTAAAGGTGCGGGTGGGGGCGAATTCGCCCAACTTGTGCCCGACCATGGACTCACTGACAAACACCGGGACGTGCTTGCGGCCGTCGTGCACCGCCAATGTGTGCCCGAGCATGTCCGGAATGATCGTCGACCGGCGGGACCAGGTCTTGATCACGTTCTTCTTGCCCGACTCGTTCAGCGCGTCCACCTTCTTGAGCAGGTGGTCGTCCACGAACGGGCCCTTCTTCAGGCTGCGTGGCATGTTGTTCTACCTCCCTGCTCAGCGCTTCTTGCCGGTGCGCCGGCGGCGGACGATGAGCTTGTCACTGGGCTTGTTGCGGCGCGTGCGCCCTTCCGGCATACCCTTCGGGTTGACCGGGTGGCGACCACCGGAGGTCTTGCCCTCACCACCACCGTGCGGGTGGTCGACCGGGTTCATCACGACACCGCGGACGGTCGGGCGCTTGCCCTTCCACCGCATCCGGCCGGCCTTGCCCCAGCTGATGTTGGCGTGCTCGGAGTTACCGACCTCGCCGACCGTGGCGCGGCAGCGGACGTCCACGTTGCGGATCTCGCCCGAAGGCATCCGCAGCTGGGCGTACGGGCCGTCCTTGGCCACCAGCTGAACCCGAGCACCTGCCGAGCGCGCGATCTTGGCACCACCGCCGGGGCGGAGCTCGATCGCGTGCACCACGGTGCCGGTGGGGATGTTGCGCAGCGGGAGGTTGTTGCCGGGCTTGATGTCAGCCCGTGCACCGCTCTCCACCTTGTCGCCCTGCTTGATGCTGCTCGGCGCGATGATGTAGCGCTTCTCGCCGTCGGCGTAGTGCAGCAGTGCGATCCGTGCGCTGCGGTTGGGGTCGTACTCGATGTGCGCGACCTTGGCAGGCACACCGTCTTTGTCGTTGCGGCGGAAGTCGATCACGCGGTAAGCCCGCTTGTGACCGCCACCCTTGTGCCGCGTTGTGATTTTGCCGCGCGCATTGCGACCACCGCGACCGTGCAGCGGACGCACCAGCGACTTCTCCGGCTCCGACCGTGTGATCTCGGCGAAGTCGGCCACGCTGGAACCGCGACGGCCCGGCGTCGTGGGCTTGTACTTGCGAATGGCCATCTCTAACGCAACCTCGTCTTAATCGGCGCCGGTCAGGCTGCCGGCCCGCCGAAGATCTCGATCGGCTTGCTGTCAGCGGACAGCGTGACGATCGCCCGCTTGGTGTCCTTGCGCTTGCCGTACCCGGTCCGGGTGCGCTTACGCTTGCCCTTGCGGTTGATCGTGTTCACGTCCGAGACCCGCACGTCGAAGATCTTCTCGACCGCGATCTTGATCTCGGTCTTGTTCGAGCCGGGACGGACCAGGAACGTGTACTGGTTCTCTTCGAGCAGCGCGTAGCTTTTCTCGGAGATCACCGGCGCGACGATGATGTCTCGCGGATCGGGGATCACTGGTCTGCCTCCTCAGCCTTGCGAGAAGCCTCTGCGGAAGACGCGGACGCCTTTACCGTACGGCCCTTGGCCGGGCCGGCGACGAAACGCTCGAACGCTTCCTTCGTGAACACGATGTCGTCATTGACGAGCACGTCGTACGTGTTCAGCTGACCGGGATCGATCAGGTGCACGTTCGGCAGGTTCCGCAAGCTCAGCCAGGTGTTCTCATCCGTGCGGTTCAGCACGACGAGAACCCGCTTGGCCTCGGTGATCGAGCTCAGCGCGGACTTGGCCTGCTTGGTTGACGGCTTGGGGCCGTCGACCAGACCGGTGACCACGTGCAGCTGATCCGCGCGAGCGCGGTCCGAGAGGGCACCGCGAAGCGCCGCTGCCTTCATTTTCTTGGGGGTCCGCTGGGTGTAGTCCCGCGGGGTCGGACCGTGGACGGTCCCACCGCCGGCGAACTGCGGGGCACGGATCGAACCCTGCCGCGCGTTACCGGTCCCCTTCTGCCGGTACGGCTTCTTGCTACCGCCGGAGACCTCGGCGCGGGTCTTCGTCGAGTGAGTGCCCTGGCGCGCTGCGGCCAGCTGGGCCACCACGACCTGGTGCATCAACGCGACGTTGGCCTGCACGTCGAAGATCTCGCCGGGCAGCTCGACACTGCCGTCGGTCTTACCGTCCGGGGTACGGACGTCGAGCTTCGCGCTCATCACGCACCACCCTTCGCAGGACTCTTGACCAGCACCAGTCCGCCCTTCGGGCCAGGGACGGCGCCCTTGATCAACAGCAGCCCGGACTCGCCCTCGACCCGGTGAACCTTCAGGTTCTGGGTCGTGACGCGTTCGGTGCCCATGCGACCGGACATCCGCATGCCCTTGAAGACTCGACCCGGCGTGGCGCAGCCACCGATCGAACCCGGCTTGCGGTGCACGGCCTGGGTACCGTGACTGGCACCCTGCCTGGCGAAGTTGTGCCGCTTGATCGTGCCGGCGAAGCCCTTACCCTTGCTCGTTCCGACCACGTCGATCACCGTGCCGGCTTCGAACAGCTCGGCGGTGATCTCCTGGCCAACCTCGTACTCGACGGCATCGCCGGTGCGCAGCTCTACGACGTGACGGCGCGGGGTGACACCAGCTTTGGCGAAGTGGCCGCTCCGCGGCTTGTTCACCTTGCGCGGGTCGATGGCGCCGAACGCCAGTTGCACGGCCGAGTAGCCGTCCTTGTCGGGGGTTCGGATCTGGGTGACCACGTTCGGCCCGGCCTGCACGACGGTAACCGGAACTACCCGGTTGTTCTCGTCGAAGACCTGGGTCATGCCGAGCTTGGTGCCCAGAAGCCCCTTGATCTGCCTGTCAGACATCAGTCTCGTTCTCTCCGCAATATGGTCGACCCTGCGCAAGCAGGTCGTCCGTCGCCTGCCGGCCCTTATTGGATGTTCACGTCGACGCTGGCTGGCAGGTCGATGCGCATGAGCGCGTCCACCGTCTTCGGCGTCGGTTCGAGAATGTCGATGAGGCGCTTGTGCGTCCGCATCTCGAAGTGCTCCCGCGAGTCCTTGTACTTGTGCGGGGAGCGGATGACGCAGTAGACGTTCTTCTCAGTGGGCAGCGGCACCGGCCCGACGACCCGAGCGCCGGTGCGCGTCACGGTCTCGACGATCTTGCGCGCGGACGCGTCGATCGCCTCGTGGTCGTAGGCCTTGAGCCGGATGCGGATCTTCTGTCCCGCCATAGTGGCTTGCCGTTCCTCTAGTCTCGTGCCGCTAGTAACTAGCGCGGTGCGGTTGCACTTGGCGCTCCCAATGGGCTTGGGCGCTCGACGCGGCCTGGGCCGGTGAGACCCCCTCTCGGGAGCCACAGCCCGCGGTCCGCCCCTGTTCAGCTATTTGGTGCCCGGTACACGCGGTCGGGCGTGTCGCCTTCACGTCGCACACCGGCCCCTCCGAACATCGCCGGAAGGACGGACCTCTCGGTCCTTACACTCAAGTTCTCACGCCCGCTCGGTCGGCGCGCCGGACAACAATCCGGCCAAGCGCCCAGTCCCGTTGACCGGTACTGATCCGAGTGGGATCGAGCGGAGTTCTCATGGTGGAGCGGCCGGTCCGGAAGGCCGAATCCTTAGGCCGAAGCCTTGGACCGCGACTTTCCCTTACCGCCGCTCCCCAACGAGCAACCCGCCTAGCATGACACACGCCGTATGCCAGCCCAAATGGGGGGTGGTCAAGCCCCACCAGGGGGCTCAACCGCCGAGGGCCTGCCCTCCCGCGGGAAGGCAGGCCCTCGCTCAAATCACTTGATGATCTTCGTGACGCGACCCGCGCCGACGGTCCGGCCACCCTCACGAATCGCGAAGCGGAGGCCGTCCTCCATCGCGATCGGCTGGATGAGCTGAACCGACATCTCCACGTTGTCACCCGGCATGACCATCTCGGTGCCCTCGGGGAGGGTCACAACACCGGTCACGTCCGTGGTGCGGAAGTAGAACTGCGGCCGGTAGTTGTTGAAGAACGGGGTGTGACGGCCACCGTCCTCCTTCGACCGGATGAAGACCTGGCACTCGAACTCCGTGTGCGGAGTGGTGGTGCCCGGCTTCACGACGACCTGGCCGCGCTCGACGTCCTCACGCTTGATGCCGCGCACGAGCAGACCGACGTTGTCACCGGCCTGGCCCTCGTCGAGCAGCTTGCGGAACATCTCGACACCGGTGACCGTGGTCTTGGTCGCCTTCTCCTTGATGCCGACGAGCTCGACCTCTTCGTTGACCTTGATCACGCCGCGCTCGATACGACCGGTCACGACCGTGCCACGGCCGGTGATCGAGAAGACGTCCTCGACCGGCATCAGGAACGGCTGGTCGGTCGCGCGGGCCGGGTCCGGCACGTTCTCATCGACCGCGTTGAGCAGGTCCATGATCTTCTGCGCCCACTCTTCCTCGCCTTCCAGCGCCTTCAGCGCGGAGACGCGGACCACGGGGGCGTCGTCGCCGGGGTACTCTTCGCCGCTGAGCAGCTCGCGCACCTCCATCTCGACGAGCTCCATGATTTCCTCGTCGTCGACCATGTCGGCCTTGTTCAGCGCGACGAGGATGTAGGGCACGCCGACCTGGCGGGCGAGCAGAACGTGCTCACGCGTCTGCGGCATCGGGCCGTCAGTGGCGGCGACCACGAGGATCGCACCGTCCATCTGAGCGGCACCGGTGATCATGTTCTTCACGTAGTCGGCGTGACCGGGGGCGTCGACGTGCGCGTAGTGGCGCGCCTCGGTCTGGTACTCGACGTGCGCGATCTGGATCGTGATACCGCGCTGCTTCTCCTCCGGCGCCTTGTCGATCTCGTCGAACGGCGTGAAGGGGTTCAGCTCCGGGTGCTTCTCGTGCAACACCTTGGTGATGGCCGCGGTAAGCGTGGTCTTGCCGTGGTCAACGTGACCGATGGTCCCGATGTTGACGTGCGGCTTGTCCCTCTCGAACTTCGCCTTCGCCACTGGTTTGTCCTCCTGGACTTGTTCTCTTTCCGCCGTACGACTAGCAGTCCCCGCGTTGCTCACGCGAAGAATTAGTGCCAGGCGGCGCACTGTCGGGTTTGGTGGTCGGGGCCGGATCCATGACGGAGTCGGCCCCATTCCGCCGAACTACAGGGAATTACTCGCCCGTAGCCTTCGCGATGATCTCCTTCGCCACGTTCGCGGGAACCTCAGCGTAGGAGTCGAACTGCATCGAGTAGTTCGCGCGACCCTGCGTCTTCGACCGAAGATCGCCGATATATCCGAACATCTCGGACAGCGGCACATGCGATTTCACAACGCGAGTGCCGTGTCGCTCCTCCATGGACTGGATCTGCCCACGGCGGGAGTTCAGGTCACCGATGACCTCACCCATGTATTCCTCGGGTGTCGTCACCTCGACCGCCATGACCGGCTCGAGCAGTGCCGGAGACGCCTTGGCGGCGGCTTCCTTCATCGCGATCGAACCGGCGACCTTGAAGGCCATTTCCGAGGAGTCGACCTCGTGGTACTGGCCGTCCAACAAGGTCATCTTGATGCCGACCAACGGGTAGCCGGCCAGCACGCCGTACTGCATGGCGTCCTGCGCACCCTCGTCGACCGACGGAATGTACTCGCGCGGGACACGACCACCAGTGACCTTGTTCTGGAACTCGTACGCCGCACTCTCAGCGGTCTGCTCGATCGGCTCCAGCGCGACGATCACCCGAGCGAACTGACCAGAACCACCGGTCTGCTTCTTGTGCGTGTACTCGTACTTCTCGATCGTCTTGCGAATCGTCTCACGGTAGGCCACCTGTGGCTTACCGATGTTCGCCTCGACCTTGAAGTCGGTCTTCATCCGGTTGACCAGGACCTCGAGGTGGAGCTCGCCCATGCCCTCGATGATGGTCTGACCGGTTTCGTCATCCTGATGGACTCGGAAGGTCGGGTCCTCTTCGGCGAGCTTCTGGATCGCCGTCGAGAGCTTCTCCTGGTCGGCCTTCGTCTTGGGCTCGATGGCCACCTTGATGACCGGCTCCGGGAAGCTCATGGACTCGAGAACGATCGGGTTCGCCGGGTCGCACAGGGTGTCACCCGTCGTGGTGTCCTTCAGGCCCACCACGGCGTAGATGTGACCCGCCTGGGCCTCATCGACCGGGTTCTCCTTGTTGGAGTGCATCTGGAAGAGCTTCCCGATGCGTTCCTTGCGCTCGCGCGTCGAGTTCATGATCTGCGCAGCCTGCGCCACCTTGCCGGAGTAGACCCGGATGTAGGTGAGCTTGCCGAAGAACGGGTGCACCGCAACCTTCGAGACCAGCGCCGAGAACGGTTCCTTCGTGCTCGGCTTGCGCTCGGCGGGCGTCTCGCCATCGGTCAGGAAGCCCTGCACCGGCGGGACGTCCAGCGGCGACGGCAGGAAGTCGACGACCGCGTCCAGCATCGGCTGGACACCCTTGTTCTTGAAGGCACTGCCGCAGAGCACCGGGAACGCGTCGCGAGCGACGGTGAGCTTCCGGATGCCGGCCTTGATCTGCTCGGTGGTGAGTTCCTCGCCACCGAAGTAGGCCTCCATCAGCTCTTCATCGCTCTCCGCGACGGTTTCGACGAGCTCGTGGCGGTACTTCTCGGCGGTCTCCACGAGGTCGGCCGGGATGTCCTCGACCTCGTACTTCTCGCCCTTCTTCACGTCACCGCGCCAGGTCAGCGCCTTCATGCTGACGAGGTCGACGACGCCCTCGAAGTCGGACTCGGCACCGATCGGCAGCTGCAGGACGATCGGACGGGCATTGAGCCGTTCCCGGATCGTCTTGAGCGTGAAGTAGAAGTCCGCACCCAGCTTGTCCATCTTGTTGACGAAGCAGATGCGCGGAACCTCGTACTTGTCCGCCTGCCGCCAGACCTGCTCGGACTGCGGCTCGACACCTTCCTTGCCGTCGAACACGGCGACGGCACCGTCGAGAACACGCAGCGAGCGCTCCACCTCGACGGTGAAGTCGACGTGGCCAGGCGTGTCGATGATGTTGATCTGGTTGTCTTCCCAGAACGTGGTGGTGGCAGCCGAGGTGATCGTGATACCCCGCTTCTGCTCCTCTTCCATCCAGTCCATCGTCGACGCGCCGTCGTGCGTCTCGCCGAGCTTGTGGTTGATCCCGGTGTAGAACAGGATCCGTTCGGTCGCGGTGGTCTTGCCCGCATCGATGTGGGCCATGATGCCGATGTTGCGGACCTTGGTCAGGTCTGTCAGCACGTCGCGTGCCACGAGTTTCTTCCCCTGTTCCTACAGCAGATACAAGCTGGCGAACCGGTGAGCCGAGGCGGGCAGGAGCCGACCCGACTTCACCAGCGGTAGTGCGCGAAGGCCTTGTTGGACTCCGCCATCTTGTGCGTGTCTTCGCGCTTCTTCACGCTCGCACCAAGACCGTTGCTCGCGTCGAGCAGCTCGTTCATCATCCGCTCAACCATCGTCTTCTCCCGGCGCTGCCGCGAGAAACGGACCAGCCAGCGCAGGGCCAACGTCGTGGAACGCCCCGCCCGGACCTCGATCGGAACCTGGTAGGTCGCGCCACCGACACGGCGGCTGCGGACCTCAAGGGTGGGCTTCACGTTGTCGAGCGCACGCTTGAGCGTGACCACCGGGTCGGTACCGGTCTTCTCACGGCAGCCTTCGAGCGCTTCGTAAACGATGCGCTCGGCCAGCGAGCGCTTGCCGTCCACCAGCACCTTGTTCACCAGCTGGGTAACCAGCGGCGAGCTGTACACGGGATCGGCGTGCAACGGCCGCTTCGGGGCCGGACCCTTGCGGGGCATCAGCTCTTCTCCTTCTTCGCGCCGTACCGGCTGCGAGCCTGCTTGCGGTTCTTCACGCCCTGCGTGTCGGCCGAACCGCGGATGATCTTGTAGCGCACGCCCGGGAGGTCCTTCACACGGCCACCGCGAACGAGCACGATCGAGTGCTCCTGCAGGTTGTGCCCCTCACCCGGGATGTAGGCCGTGATCTCCATGCCGCTGGTGAGCTTGACACGGGCGACCTTACGCAGGGCCGAGTTGGGCTTCTTGGGGGTGGTGGTGTACACGCGGGTGCACACGCCACGCCGCTGCGGGCTCCCCTTGAGCGCCGCGGTCTTGGTCTTCGTGACCTTGTCCTGGCGGCCCTTACGGACCAGCTGCTGGATGGTGGGCATGGACCGGCTTTCTGTCAGCGTTCGCGTCTTCTGGTACTCGTCCAAGCAGTGCGCTCGATCGAGCTCGATTGGCCACTGTGCCCTTGGCATCGAGCACCGGTAGGCACTGTGTACTTAGGACTCCCCCGCACCACGAGGTCGGGCGTGTCGCCCGCTCCTCGGCCTTGCGGCGCTGATGGCGACCCAGCGAGTGTGACCCCGGTGGGCATTCAGGAGGAGTTCCGCATCTCCCGCGTCCGCAGTAGCGGCCATGGAACGAGCCAAACGCGGCGCCGCTCACAGTCACTGTCACGCACAGGCATGCGGATCGACCCGATCGGTGTCGGGTCCGATATATAAAGATACCCGGCCCGTTCGCAGGGGGTCAAAACGGGGGGCCCATGACCTGCCACGCCACCCGTTACGTCCCCGGCGGGGCCGCCTCGTCGAACGCCGCTCGCCGGGTCGTCACCCGCTGGCGGCGCACCTGTCGCGGCGATCGGAGTGTCCGGTGTGCCATCGGGTGTGAGGTCATCCGGTGTGAGGTCATCCGGGGCGAGGCCATCCGGTGTGGGAGATCGCACGGCCAGCGCTCGGCGTCGCGCCACAGCCTACCCAGTGTCTCCCGACATCGGAAGGCGCCTTGGGCACGCATCCGGATACACGCGACCAGCCGGGCGTCGGCCCCGAACCGACACCCGGCGGACACACCGGCTCAGCCGTCTCGTCCTGGGGCCACCCCGTTGATCCGCCGGGGCGCGGGCTTCGGCGCGGGGAACTCCGCGGCAGGTACCCAGTGCTGCTTGAGCGCTTCCGCGTCGATCCCGCCGGTCTTCGTGGCCTGTTCCGACGCGGTCCGGTCAGCTTGTTCATCCGCACCGGACGGGGTGGCTGCCCCCGCGTCTCCCGTCTCGTCGGGAACCCTGGCTGCCCCGGATCCGGTTCCGGCATCGCCGACCGCGGGTTCCCCCGAGACCACGGGCTCCGCAACCGTCCCTGACCCAGCCGTCTCCTGCTCCTCGGCTGTTCCTCCGGTCGCGCCCGCCACCGGATCCACGACACCCCCCGGGGACGCAGTGCGTTCGGCCGATTCGGCTCCCGCCGAGGACTCCGGGCCCGGAGCACCCTCGGATACGGCACTCATCAGACGTGTCGGTGACTCGCCCTCTTCGGCGGGGCGACGCGGGAGCGTGCCGTGGCCGACCGTCATCCTGATCTCAGTCGTCTGCTCGGACTCCCCGCCGGGACGCACGACCTCGGACGGTCCGCGGCCGGGTTGCCCGGGGTCCGGCTGGGAATGGGGGTCCGGCTGGGAATGGGGGTCCGGCTGACCAGCAGGCTTCCCTCCCCCGGCGGATTCCTCCTGGACGACCGGCTCGTCCGGAACGACCGGCTCGTCCGGAACGACCGGCTCGGAAGGTGCAACGGCTTCGGATTCGACGGAACCATCGTCCTGGGCGTCGGCCGCCGCGGGTTCCGGTCCCGCCAACGGGGTCAGCGCCCGAACGGGGTACCGCTCGCTCCAGTCGGGATCCACGATCGGGTCGGGGGCCGCTCCTTCGGGCTGCTCGACCGGGTTCGCGGTGAAGTCGTCACCGCCGAACTGAGCCACGCAGTCCAGTGCCATCTGCTCGACGACCTCGCGCAGTTCCAGATCGACGAGCCACTCGACCGGCAGCGCGGCGACACCGAGCAGGGCTCCGACGATGTTGCCGCAGATCGCACCCGTCGAATCACTGTTACCGGAGTGATGGACCGCCACGCTCAGGGCGTGTTCGACGTCGTCGCCACCTGCCAGCGCGGCACACACCGCGATGGCCAGAGCTTCGTCGCCGGACCAACCACCGCCGAGGGTCTCTTCGATCTGCTGAGGGGTGGGTACCCCGTCGGAAGCCAGCTCCACCGCCTTCGTCAGCAACGCCGAGGTCGCCTCGTGCCCCTGCCAGGTTTCCAGCACCTGCAGCGCGAGCCAGACTCCGTCGTCCAGCGTCTGCCCGAGCAGCGCCTGCTGGACGATCACGGCCAGCGCCCCCGCCGACAGGTATCCGTCGGGATGGCCGTGGGTGAGGGCCGCGGTACGCGCCGCGAGGTCGAAAGCGACCGGTGGGTCCGGGGAGTACAACGCGGTCGGAGCTGTCCGCACGACCCCACCGCACCCCTTGGAGTCGTTGATCGGCTCCGCGAACGTTCCTGCCTGTCCTTCGTTCGAGAACCGGGCCAGCGCGGCGAGCACGGCGTCACTCGGAGCACGGCTCGCGAACAGGCCGGACACCCCGACCAGCCAGCCGTCCGGCTTCGGGCAGTCCTCGGAATAGATGCCGGAAGCGGATTCCCACGCGGTTCCCTGGGTGTGCAACCAGCGCTGGTAGGCGAGCTGAATCTCGGGCATGGGACCGTCGATGTCCAACGTTCGCCGGGCCACGCTGCCCCGGATCAGGCCTTCCGCGGTGAACAGGGTCAGCTGCGTATCGTCGGTGATCGCGCCCCGCACCCCGTATGCCTGGCGCAGGCCTCGCGGGCCGTCCGCCCCGAACAGTTCGGTGATCTTCTCGGCGCTGGTGAGTTCGAGGTCGGCACCGAGCGCGTCCCCGAGCGCACCGCCGAGGAAGCATCCGAGCACTCGCTCGGTCAGCGACGGAGCGATGTAGTCCGACCCTTCGATCTTCGCGTGGCCACCTGAGGACGCCGATTTGGCGTTGGTCAGCGGTGCGGGTTCGAGCCTGACTCGGTGGTAGGGCGGAACATCCGCTGCGGTGTCCGTGGATTCGTCCGTGGCCGGGACGGCGTGTTCGCCCGTGTCGGCACCCCGGTCAGTGGGTTCCGCCTGGGACGGAGCCGCTTCCACCGATGTCGCCCCCTCCGCTGCAGGCGTGGCCTCCGTCGCGTCGGCCACCTCCGCTGCCCGTTGGTGCTCACCGACATCGGGTGTCCGTGCCCCGGCAGCTGCCTCGACGCCCGCCGGTGGCGTCACGTCAGTGGATTCGGCAACGTCGACCGGTTCGGCAAGGTCGACAGCAACGGCAGCCTCGGACACCTGCTCGGCAACACCAGCGGATTCGGCGCCAACCGACTCGGCTTCAACCGACTCGGCTTCAACCGAGTCGGCTTCAACCGAGTCGGCTTCAACCGAGTCGCTGAGCACCGTCGACTCCGGTACAGCCGCGAGGTCGGTGGCCGGTACATCCGGCTCCGCCCGACCCCGACGCCCCTGCTCCTCGCGGTCCTTCGCCGCTTCGGTCGGATGGGCTCCGTCCGCTTCCGCCCCGTCGGCTTCGACCCCGGCGGCTTCGACCCCGTCGGCTGCTCCGGCCCCGGCGTGAACATCGGTCAGCCAACGCGCGTGGTCGGCGGAATCCGCATCAGCAACTCCCGCCGAATCGGGTTCCGGAAGCCGGACACCTCCACCGGGCGCGGTGGCCGCGTTACCGGAGAGCAACGGGTCGAGACCCGAAGGCACGGACGTCGCCACCACGTCCACCTCGTCCGCTGCACGAACCTCCTCCGCAACAGGATCCTGGTCGTCGGGAGGATGGGTCGAGTCCGTTTCCGCGGCATCGGACGCGGTGGGGAAGGCTGCGTCCGACTCGTCGACGGAGCGCTCTTCGGGCGGCGGGGTGTCGGCGAAGAAGTCCGAAACCGTGAACGAATCCTGCTCCGTTTCGCCCGCCCCGTCGGAGGCAGGTCCGAGGTCGTCGAACACGTCCGGCCGGCCGAATCCCGCCGGGTCGGTGGCGGTGTCCGTCCCCTCGAACCCGACCGTCCCGGTGCGGCCCTGGACGTCGGCGAATCCCGCGGACTCCATGTAGGGGGGCGGTACGGCGAAGTCGGGAAACTCCGACGAAGTGGTCCGGTCACCGAACGAATCGGACGTGACGCGCGAACCGGTTCCGGAGAAGGCATCCGCTTCGGACACCGGATCGAACGACCGGTCACCATGGCTCTCCCGCTCGTTCCGGAACGGCTTGGTGACACGCTCGGTCCGCTGCTCCGAGAACCGACCGGGAAACCCGCCAGCGCCCGAACCGGATGGGGCCGAACCGGATGGGGCCGAACCGGATGGGGCCGAACCGGATGGGGCCGAACCGGATGGGGCCTCGCCGGACACCCACGCGTCATTCTCGCCGTCGACCGCGTGACCGGTGTCCGGCATCGCCCCGGCATGCCGTTCTCCGGAACCGACATCGTCCGAGGGGAAACCCGGATCGATCGCACCGGGGTCGATGATCATCGTCATCTCGGCGCTTTCCGGCGCCGGAGCTCGACGTTCCGGACCACTGGCGCGACCGTCCACACTGGCATCAGCCGCCTCGACACCCCCGAGTTCCAAGGGGCCCGGCAACGTCCGGGGCGCATCGCTCACGTACCGCTGGGCCCAGCGCGGTATCGGCGGTGGCGGTGGCGGTGGCGCGAACGCCTCCGCAGCGTCCGCGCACAACGTTTCGAAGATTTCGAGCAGTTCGAGTTCCTGCAGCCACTGCCGGGGAATCGCGTCCGGCCCGTACACGGCACCCGCCAGCTGACCTGCCAACGCAGCGGTCACGCTGCTGTCGGCGGACTGGTTCACGGCGGTGAGCACCGCGTCGACGAAATTGCGGGTCGAGGCGACCGCCGCGAGAGCGACTCCGAGTTCCCCCGGCGCCTGCTCGGTGTCGAACTCGGTGTCCAGTTCCATCGGCGTCGGGCGCCTGCCGTCGCGCGTCGCGAACATCGCGGCGTGCACGGCGCGCTGGACCGCGACCGCGGGATTGCCGCCGGGCTGCGAAGCCCCCAGACGGGTGGTCGCCGTGGACACCGCGTCCCACAAACCGACATCGCCCTGGATCAGCTGGGACAGCACGTCGGCGTGCACACCTGCCGCACCTTGCACGTTCCGGTCGTCGGTGAAGATCTTCGCGATGTCGGCACCCGCCGCGAGAACGAGCTTCTCGGACATGCTCCAGACCATCGTCGGAGCAGCCAGCACGATGCAGTCGGCGAAGCCCTTCCGGGGTGTGCCACCGAATCCCGGTTCGTTCATGGGCGGCTGCTGCGCGAGTTGACCAAGGCTGGAAAGGGCGTGTCCGGCCGGATTCCTGGTGGAGAACAGTTCCGCTCGCTCCAGCAGCCAGCCACTGGGTTCGGGATGGGTCTGCAGGTAGCCGGACATCGCGAATTCCCAGGGCACTCCCTGGGTGAACAACCATCGGAGGTGGTTGGTGCGCACCACCTGCGTCGGCAGCGACTCGGTGGCGTCACCGTTGACCGCCTTGGCCCGCAACAACGCTTCCAGGGTGAAGGCGGTGAGCTGCGTGAGATCCGTGACCGCACCTCTGCGGCCGAAGACGGGCAGGTAATCGACGACTCCCTGCCTGCCGAACCAGTGCTGCAGCTCCCAGGACGTCCGGGTTCGGACACCCGCACCCAGCGCGTCACCGATGGCACCGCCCAGCATCGCGCCGTGGAAGCGATCGGACCAGGTCGGGGTCCGTCTGCTGGGTTGCGCGCGATTGCCCGCGAACCAGGATGCGTCTTCGGTCATCGCCATTTCTCCTGTCGGGGGGTCACCATGCGGGGTAACGCTGCGTCCACGATGCGTCGGTGGGCGGGGCCGGACTGAACTCGGCCAGCACGTCCCGTCCGATCGTTTCGACGACGTCGCGCAGTTCGAGCACATCGCTCCACTCCGGAGGAACGGCCCGCAGCCCGTAAAGTGCCCCCGCGATGTTGCCGCACACAATGCCTGTCGAGTCGGAGTCCCCGGAGTGGTTCACCGACAGCAGCAGCGCCTCACGAAGGTTATCGGTGGCCAACACCGCGTAGAGCCCGATGGCGAGCGCTTCCTCCCCGACCCAGCCCGCGCCGAGCGGGCCGGCCAGTTCCTCCGGGGACACCGGCCCCTTTCGTGCCAGGTCAACCGCACTGTCGAGGACGGTCAGCTGTTCCTCGTGACCGGGCCACCGCAGCAGGATTTCCCGGCCGGTCCGCACGCTCTCGGTCGGGGTCGCACCGCGGACGAGCTGGTGCACGAGAACCGCGAGAACACCTGCCGACAAATACCCGCTCGGGTGACTGTGAGTCAGCGCCGCCGCGCGGGACGCGAGCCGGAAGACCACCGCCGGATCGTGCGACCACGCCGCAACCGGAGCGGCCCGCATGACGCCGCCACATCCCTTGGAGTCGTTGATCGGGTGCTCGATGGTCGCGTGCTCGTGGGTGCGGGCGAAGTTCTCGCACGCGTTCATGCAGGTGTTTCCGGGCGCGCGCACGGCGAGCAACGCGGGTTCCCCGATCAACCAGCCGTCCGGCTCCGGCGCGAGCGGCGCGAACGGCCCGGCCACTCTGGGCCACGTCTGGTTCTGGGTGTGAAACCAGCGCTGGTAGGCGTGCTGCACCTCGCGGATCGGGTCGCCGTCCTCCGCGTGCTTCCGCCGCGCCGAGTGCGCCCGGATGAGTCCCTCGGCAGTGAACAGCATCATCTGCGTGTCGTCCGAAACCTGCGCGAGTCCGCCCCGGAGAACGGGTCCGGTCACTCCGTCCGGCCCGTGGGTGCTGCGGATCATGTCGATCGGCTGGAACTCGACCGCATAGCCGAGAGCGTCGCCGACCGCTCCCGCCAGCAGGCATCCGGTGAACCGCTCGTGCGGGTCCGACACTGCCGGTTGCCGCGGCTGATCCGTGTTCGGTGTCGGCCGTGCGTTCAAGGTCCCCCCTCCACAACCCCGCTCGTTTCCATCCCACCATCACCATCCGATGACAAGTCGCGTGGACGCCGGAGAGTCGGATCACACTTCCGTCGGCCGCGATGTCGAGCACCGCCGAGCTCCGTCTGATCTTGAGCCTGTCGCCACGAGGCCGAGCGTTGCATTGGGTACTGTCCACATGCGTGACGCGCGGTCGGCCGAACCTCGAATCCGTGCCCGGCTTGGGCCGGTCGGACAAGCCGGACAGCAGGACGCTGGCCGAGTCGCTGCGTACCGCGATCCGGAACGGCCGGTTGCCCGCCGGGTCTCGGATGCCGTCGACCCGTGCACTGGCCGAGGATCTCGGCATCGCGAGGGGAACGGTAACCCGTGCCTACGATCAGTTGACCACCGAAGGGTTTCTGCTGTCCCGGCAGGGCTCGCCCACGACCGTCGCCGAGCGGCTGGCGACCACCACTCCTGCCGATCACGCTACTCCCGTTCAGGACGGGCCTGCCGATCATGCCGGGCTCGAGCACACCGGGCCTGCCGAGCGACGCGGGCACCCGGGCGCCGGCACGGAGACCGGGGCGGGCGGCGGCGAACACGACGAGGAGGCCGCCGCTCACGACGGAACAACACCGCGGTGGGACTTCCGCCCCGGCCGTCCCGATCTGCACTCGTTCCCCCGGAAGGAGTGGCTCGCCGCCGGGCGCCGAGCGCTCAACAAAGCGACCGTCGGCGATCTGGACTACGGCGATCCGCAGGGACACCCGGCGCTGCGAACCGCCCTCGCCGACTATCTCGGGCGGGTTCGCGCCGTCGTCGCCGACCCCGGCCGGATCGTGGTCTGCAATGGCTACGGCGAAGCGTTCTCGCTGCTCACCAAGGCCCTTCGGACGCTGGGGATCAGAGCGGTGGACTTCGAGGACCCGTCCCGGCCGCAGTTCCGGAGCACCGCCCACGACGCGGGTCTCACCGTTCGCGGGGTGCCGGTGGACGATCACGGCATCGATGTCTCGGCGTTGACCAATCCCGTCGCGGCCGTCACGCCCGCGCACCAGTACCCGCTGGGCGTGACCATGGGCTCGGCCCGGCGAACCGCCCTGGTCCAACGCGCGAAGAGCGCCGACCGGATCGTCGTGGAAGACGACTACGACGGCGAGTTCCGGTACGACCGGCAACCGGTGGGCGCGCTGCAGGGGATGGCTCCCGAGCACGTCGTCTACGCGGGCACCACCAGCAAGACGCTCGCTCCCGCGCTCCGCATCGCCTGGCTGGTGCTGCCTGCCCGACTCGTCGCGCCGGTGCGGGCGCTGAAGACGCGCAGCGGAGTGCACGCGCCGTTGTTCGAACAGCTCACCCTCGCCGAGCTGATTTCCACGGGCGCATACGATCAACATGTGCGGCGCTGCCGCACCACCTATCGGCAACGTCGGGCGAGCCTGCTCGATGCCGTGACCGCGACACCGCACCGGCCGTACCCGGCCGGGATCTCGGCAGGCCTGCACGTGGCACTGCGCCTTGATCCGCACGGACCGACCGAGCACGACATCCTCGCTCGTGCCCGGGAACGTTCGGTCGCGCTCGACAGGCTCGCCACGCACTGGGTCGGCCCCGGCCCGCACCCCGGCGGTGTGGTGATCGGGTATGCCGCCCCGGATGGGCGAACGTTCCGGTCTGCTCTGCGGACGCTCGTGGAAGTGCTCGACGCTCGGTGACCTCGGCCGACGCCGCAGCACGCACATCCATGCGCACTGTCGGGCAAACAGGACACAAGCCCGCCGAACACCTGTTCTATCCTGAGAGTCTCGCCGCGACACAGAGGGAGTAGACATTGAACGATCACGAGCCGGGCACGGACGAGGCAGCCACCGACGGATCGGCTGCCGACCAGTCGGCCACCCAGACCTCGGAGGCCGGACAGCCCGAAAGCTCGAACCAGGACGGCGGCACGGCCGGCGAGAACGACCAGGCCCCGGGCCAGGCCGCTTCGGGCGGGTCGACGGAGAACGCCGGAACCGAGAGCGCTGCGCCGAAGAAGCGCCCGCGCAAGCAGAGCACGGCCAAGAAGTCGCGCACGGTGGAGCTGACGCTCACCGTCACCGGCACCGCCGAGGGTGAGTGGCAGGCCGAGCTCATGCACGGCGGCAAGCGCGTGCTGCAGGGCGTGGAGATTCCGGCGGCCGCGGTCTCCAAGGCCGCCGCGGAACTGCACGACGACATCTCCGAAACCATCGAGAGCGTCCTGAGTGCGGCCCGTGAACAGCACGAGGCGAAACTCGCCGAACTCGAAGCCGAGGTCGAGCGGGTGCGCAACGCGCTCGCCGGACTCGAGAACTAGCAGTACCGGTTTCGGGGCGACCGGGCTCCACGTCCGCGTGGCAGGTCGCCCCGAACCCGCTGCCGGGTCTCGCCGGTCGCTCGTTCCGGCCCGATCATCCGGGTCGGTCATTCCGATCGGCGAGACACCGGGCGCCCGCCGCCGGGGAAGGTTCGGCGGGACGATCCTGAATGCCCCGCCGTGAGCACGCGTGCCCGGACGCGGTCCGCGGCCATGCCGTGTCTGCCCCTCGAAAACACGGCATGGCCGGCGACGACCGGGGGCCGAGCGTGGACCGTCGCACCCGTGGTGGCAGAGACCGCGGCCGTGAGACCGAAGAACCGGACTCGGATGACCACGAGTGCGCGGCGTTGAGCCGAGCAGCCGAACCGGGCGGTGAGTACTCGGTTCCCCGGTGACGCGCACAGACATCACCGGAAGTGTCGAACACGATGCGGGGGCAACCCCGAAATACGACTTCATCGCCGTATCGCGCGACCGATCAGCTCTACCGGACCACGCGAAACTACGTAGACACTCACCCGTTCAGCCCAATCACAGTGTGACCGCGGACCCAACTCTGGGAGACTCCCAGAAGCGCTAGGAGTCTGGCAACGCACGAACGGGTATCTTTTTCCCGTCCGATCGTCGACAATCCCGCCCCGCGAAATCGCCCGGGCCGAGCCGCTCCTCGAGCCGCTACTCCGCCGCGCACCGGAATTGCCCCGAGGTGTCCTGAGTTGACCTGCTGCGGACTGAGGAGAAACCGGTAAGGATCACCTAAACTGCGCCTATGATTGGCTCCCCCCGAGCACGAGCACTCGCCAACGAACTGCGCGGCGCTCGAAAAGCGACCGGGATGTCCATGCGTCAGGTGGGCGAAAAACTCGGTTGGTCCGAATCGAAGGTCAGCAGGGTGGAGCTGGCCCAGCACAAACTGAGCGAGACCGACCTCTCCAGCGTGCTCGCCATCCTGGGCGTGACCGGAACCGAACGCGAGAAGCTGCTCAAACTCGCCCGCGACATCAACCAACCCGCGTGGTGGGAATTCGGGCTCGATCTGTCACCACAGCTGACCGCACTACTCGACGCCGAGCAGCGCGCGGTGCGGATTACGCAGTGCGCGTTGCACGTGCTCCCCGGCCTGCTCCAGACACGACCGTACTCGCGCGCACTATTCCACGGTTTCCACACCGATTCCGACGAGATAGACCGGCACATAAATGTGCGACAATTGCGACAGGGAATTTTGTACAAACAACATCCGGTCGAACTCGCCGTCTACCTCGACGAAAGCGTTCTGCAGCGTCCGGTGGGTGGTCCGCAGGTCATGTCCGAACAACTGCGACATCTCCACCACATGTCCCTGGCAGACAACATCGCGCTGCGCATAATGCCCATCAGCGCGGGTGCCCACACCGGATTGCAGGGGACATTCGTTCTACTCGACTTCGTTCGGGACCGATCGATCGTTCACGTGGAGCAACGCCATGCGAGTGCCTTCTTCGACGACGCCGAGGACGTCGCCCCATTCAAGTCTGCCGCGGACGATCTGCGTAAAGTCGCGATACCTCGGTCGGATTCGACCGAGCTCATCGCGGACTATGTCCGCAGGCACGAAAGAGAGGTTGAATGACAGGTTTCGCACATTGGCGCAAATCCTCTTACAGCGCCCAGGAGGAATGCGTCGAGGTCGGTAACCGCGGTCCCGGCATCATCGGTGTGCGGGACACTAAAGGCCCGGTAAGCGGCATCGTGGTGTTCACCGCCGAGACGTGGTCCGACTTCTTGACCGGAGTGCGATCAGGCCGATTCGATTTGCCCTGAGCACTCCCGAGGCCCGTTCCCCGGTATTGGAGCTACCGGGGAACGGGCTCTCTTCACTCCGCCCCCCGCCGAACTGGACAGTAGCTCACGTTGGACCAAGGGGGCGATGCGTCCGCACCTGCGCCACCCGCACGTCGCAGTCGTCTGCGGTGGAACACGAAAGGGCCCCTGTCCGGAGGAGTCGGACAGGGGCCCTGTGAACCATGAGGCGTCACCGCGGTTCCGCGGCGAGACCCTCAGCGGTAATCGCGACCGAAGTCGTAGTCGTCCAGCGGGACCGCGGCACCGGTACCCGTACCGAACACATCCGGCGTGTAGTAGCCGTCGTCGTAGGACGGGATCGCGTAAGCCGCGGCCCGTGCCTCCTCGGTCGGCTGCACCTGGATGTTGCGGTAGCGGTTGATGCCCGTACCAGCCGGGATCAGCTTACCGATGATCACGTTCTCCTTGAGACCGATCAGCTTGTCACTCGCGCCCTCGATCGCGGCGTTCGTGAGGATGCGGGTCGTCTCCTGGAAGGAGGCCGCCGACAGCCACGATTCGGTGGCCAGCGATGCCTTCGTGATACCCATCAGCACCGGACGGCCCGAAGCCGGGTCGCCGCCCTCCGAGACCACGCGGCGGTTCTCGCTCTCGAACTGCGAGCGCTCCACCGGGGAACCGGGCAGGAACTCGGTAGCACCCGAGTCGATGATGATGACCCGGCGCAGCATCTGGCGGACGATCACCTCGACGTGCTTGTCGTGGATGCCCACACCCTGCGAGCGGTACACCTCCTGCACCTGGTCGACCAGGTGGAGCTGTGCCTCCCGCGGACCCATCACGCGCAGCACCTCGTGCGGGTCGACAGCGCCTTCGAGCAGCTGCTGACCGACGTCCACGTGGTCGCCGTCGGCAATCTGCCGCTCGCTGCCGTCCACCGAGATCGCCGCGAGCCGCTGACGCTTGGACAGCTTGTCGTAGACGATCTCGTCACTGCCGTCGTCCGGCGTGATCGTGATCTTCCAGTAGCGGTCGTTGTCCTCCAGCCGGACGCGGCCGGGGGCATCCGCGATCGGAGCCTTGCCCTTCGGGACGCGGGCCTCGAACAGCTCCTGAACACGGGGCAGACCGGTCGTGATGTCGTCACCGGCGACACCGCCCTGGTGGAAGGTACGCATCGTCAACTGCGTACCCGGCTCACCAATGGACTGCGCCGCGACGATGCCGACAGCCTCGCCGACATCCACCAGCTTGCCGGTGGCCATCGAACGGCCGTAGCAGACGGAGCAGACACCGACGCCGGACTCGCAGGTGAGCACGCTGCGGACCTTGACCTTCGCGATGCCCGCCGTGTACAGCTTCTCGATCGCCGGGTCACCCAGGTCGGAACCACGGGTGAGCACGATGTTGCCGTCGGCGTCGGTGACGTCTTCGGCGGTCGTCCGGGCGTAGACGCTGGTCTCGATGTGCGCGTCGCGAACCATCCTGCCGTCGGGCAACTTCTCCGCGATCGGCATCCGAATACCGCGCTCGGTCTGGCAGTCCGTCTCGCGGACGATGACGTCCTGCGACACGTCCACCAGACGCCGGGTCAGGTAACCCGAGTCGGCGGTACGCAACGCGGTGTCGGCCAGACCCTTACGGGCACCGTGGTTGGAGATGAAGTACTCCAGCACCGACAGGCCCTCGCGGTAGTTCGCCTTGATCGGGCGCGGGATGTACTCACCCTTCGGGTTCGACACCAGACCACGCATACCGGCCAGCTGCACGACCTGGGTCATGTTACCGGCGGCACCGGACTTCACGATCATGCTGATCGAGTTGTCCTCGGGGAAGTTCTTCTCCATCGCCTCGGCGACGTCGTCCTTGGCCGCCGTCCAGACCTTGACCAGCTCGGCGTTGCGCTCCTGGTAGGACAGCGCACCACGGCGATACCGCTTCTCGACCTGGTCGGCCTTCTGCTCGTAGCCGTCCAGGATCTCCGTCTTGGCCTCCGGAACGACCACGTCGGAGATCGACACGGTCACACCGGACCGGGTCGCCCAGTGGAAGCCGGCGTCCTTGAGCTTGTCCAGCGTCTGGGCGACGGTGACCATCGGGTACCGCTCTGCCAGGTCGTTGACGATCGCCGCCTGCTTCTTCTTCGGCAGGACGTCGTCGACGAACGGGTAGTCCTCGGGCAGCAGCTCGTTGAAGAACACCCGGCCCAGCGTCGTCTCGGCCAGCCAGGCCTTGCCGGGCTCCCATTCCTCGGGCATGAGCTCCTTGGACGGAGCGACGTCCCGGAGCCGGATCTTGACCTTGGCCTGCAGGTCGAGCCCACCGCGGTCGTAGGCCATGATCGCCTCGCCGACCGAGGAGAACGAAAGCCCTTCGCCCTGCGCACCCTCGACCAAGCGGGTCAGGTGGTACAGGCCGGTGACCATGTCCAGCCGCGGCATCGCAAGCGGCCGACCGGAGGCGGGCGAGAGGATGTTGTTGCTGGAGAGCATCAACACCCGGGCTTCGGCCTGTGCCTCGGCCGAAAGCGGCAGGTGCACCGCCATCTGGTCACCGTCGAAGTCGGCGTTGAACGCCTCGCAGACCAACGGGTGCAGCTGGATGGCCTTGCCCTCGACCAGCTGCGGCTCGAAGGCCTGGATACCCAGGCGGTGCAGCGTAGGCGCACGGTTCAACAGCACGGGGTGTTCGGCGATGACCTCTTCGAGGACGTCCCACACCTGCGCGCGCTGCCGCTCCACCATCCGCTTGGCGGACTTGATGTTCTGCGCGTGGTTCAGGTCGACGAGCCGCTTCATGACGAACGGCTTGAACAGCTCGACCGCCATTTCCTTCGGCAGACCACACTGGTGCAGCTTCAGCTGCGGACCGACGACGATGACCGAACGGCCGGAGTAGTCGACCCGCTTACCGAGCAGGTTCTGCCGGAACCGGCCTTGCTTACCCTTGAGCAGGTCCGACAGCGACTTCAGCGGCCGGTTGCCGGGACCGGTGACCGGACGACCGCGACGACCGTTGTCGAACAGCGCGTCGACGGACTCCTGCAGCATCCGCTTCTCGTTGTTGACGATGATCTCGGGCGCACCGAGGTCGATCAGTCGCTTGAGGCGGTTGTTGCGATTGATCACGCGGCGGTACAGGTCGTTGAGGTCCGAAGTCGCGAACCGGCCACCGTCGAGCTGCACCATCGGACGCAGGTCCGGCGGAATGACCGGGACCGCACCGAGCACCATGCCCGCCGGGTTGTTGCCGGTGGCCTGGAACGCGGCGACGACCTTGAGCCGCTTGAGCGCGCGGAGCTTCTTCTGGCCCTTGCCCGAGCGGATGACCTCGCGCAGCGACTCCGCTTCGGCGTCGATGTCGAAGCTCTTGAGCAGCGACTCGATCGCTTCCGCGCCCATGCCACCGGTGAAGTACTCGCCGTAGCGGTCGTAGAGCTCGCGGTAGAGCAGCTCGTCGGAGATGAGCTGGCGGGGCTCCAGCTTGGTGAAGGTCTCCCAGATCTCGTCGAGCTTGTCGATCTCCCGCTGCGCACGGTCGCGCAGCTGGCGCATCTCGCGCTCGCCGCCCTCCTTGACCTTGCGGCGCACGTCGCTCTTGGCGCCTTCGGTCTCGAGCTCGGCGAGGTCGGCCTCCAGCTTCTGCGCGCGGGCCTCCAGGTCCGCGTCACGCTGGTCGGCCAGCCGCTTGCGCTCGACGCTCATCTCGTTCTCGAGCGTCGACAGATCGTTGTGCCGCATCTCGGTGTTCACCGAGGTGACCACGTAGGCGGCGAAGTAGATGATCTTTTCGAGGTTCTTGGGCGCCAGGTCCAGCAGGTAGCCCAGGCGGCTCGGAACACCCTTGAAGTACCAGATGTGGGTCACGGAGGCCGCGAGCTCGATGTGGCCCATCCGCTCACGACGCACCTTGGCGCGGGTGACCTCGACGCCGCAACGCTCACAGATGATGCCCTTGAATCGGACACGCTTGTACTTGCCGCAGTAGCACTCCCAGTCCCGGGTAGGACCGAAGATCTTCTCGCAGAAGAGTCCGTCCTTCTCGGGCTTCAGGGTGCGGTAGTTGATCGTCTCGGGCTTCTTGACCTCGCCATACGACCACTGGCGGATGTCGTCGGCCGTGGCGAGGCCGATACGGAGTTCATCGAAGAAGTTGACGTCAAGCACGTCGGGTCTTCTCCCTTAGTCAGAGGTTCTGCCCGATGAGAGGCAGGGGTGCCAGGTTGGGTCGGGGGCCGGTCCGCGGGGACTCGCCCCGCGGACCGGCGACGAGGTCAGTTGACGACGTCGTCGACCGACGGTGCCTCGTTACGAGAAAGGTTGATGCCGAGGTTGGCCGCGGCACGCTCCAAGTCCTCGTCGTCACCGTCGCGCATCTCGATGGCCGCACCGTCGCTGGAGAGCACCTCGACGTTCAGGCACAACGACTGGAGCTCCTTGAGCAGCACCTTGAACGACTCCGGGATGCCCGGTTCGGGGATGTTCTCGCCCTTGACGATCGCTTCGTAGACCTTGACGCGGCCGACCACGTCATCCGACTTGATCGTCAACAGCTCCTGCAGGGTGTAGGCCGCGCCGTACGCCTGCATGGCCCAGCACTCCATCTCACCGAAGCGCTGGCCACCGAACTGAGCCTTACCGCCCAGCGGCTGCTGGGTGATCATCGAGTACGGGCCGGTCGACCGAGCGTGGATCTTGTCGTCCACCAGGTGCGACAGCTTCAGGATGTACATGTAGCCGACGGCGACCGAGTACGGGTACGGCTCCCCGCTGCGACCGTCGAACAACTGCGCCTTGCCATCGGGCTTGACCATCCGCTCACCGTCGCGGTTCGGCTTGGTCGAGGCGAGCAGGCCGGTGATCTCCTCCTCGCGAGCACCGTCGAAGACCGGGCTGGCGGTGTTGGTGTCGGGCTCCACGTCGTAGAGCTCGGCGGGCAACCGCTTGGCCCAGTCCGGGTCGCCATCGATCGACCAGCCCTGCGAGGCGATCCACCCGAGGTGGGTCTCCAACACCTGGCCGATGTTCATCCGTCGCGGAACACCGTGGGTGTTCAGGATGATGTCGACCGGGGCGCCGTCTTCGGTGAACGGCATGTCCTCGATCGGCAGGATCTTGCCGATGACGCCCTTGTTGCCGTGCCGGCCGGCGAGCTTGTCGCCGTCCTGGATCTTGCGCTTCTGCGCGACGTAGACCCGCACGAGCTCGTTGACGCCGGGCGGCAGTTCGTCGTCGTCCTCGCGGTTGAACACGCGGACGCCGATGACCTTGCCGGTCTCGCCGTGCGGCACCTTCATCGAGGTGTCGCGGACCTCGCGAGCCTTCTCGCCGAAGATGGCTCGCAGCAGCCGCTCCTCCGGCGTCAGCTCGGTCTCGCCCTTCGGGGTGACCTTGCCGACGAGGATGTCGCCGCCCTGGACCTCCGCGCCGATGCGGATGATGCCCCGCTCGTCGAGGTCGGCCAGCACGTCCTCGGAGACGTTCGGGATGTCCCGGGTGATCTCCTCGGCGCCCAGCTTCGTGTCGCGAGCGTCGACCTCGTGCTCCTCGATGTGGATCGAGGTGAGCACGTCGTCCTGCACCAGACGCTGGGACAGGATGATCGCGTCCTCGTAGTTGTGCCCCTCCCACGGCATGATGGCCACGCGCAGGTTCTTGCCCAGCGCCATCTCGCCGTCTTCGGTGCACGGGCCGTCCGCGATGACCTGCCCGGCCTCGATCCGGTCGCCCTCGTTGACGATCGGCTTCTGGTTGGTGCAGGTGCCGTGGTTGGACCGGCTGAACTTCTGCATCCGGTAGGTCTTGCGCGTGCCGTCGTCAGCCATGATCGTGACGAAGTCGGCGCACAGTTCCTCGACGACACCCGCCTTGTCGGCGGCGATCACATCACCGGCGTCGACCGCGGCACGCAGTTCCATGCCGGTACCGACCAGCGGGGACTCGCTGCGCAGCAGCGGCACCGCCTGACGCTGCATGTTCGCACCCATCAGGGCGCGGTTGGCGTCGTCGTGCTCGAGGAACGGGATCATCGCGGTCGCGGCGGAGACCATCTGCCGCGGCGAGACGTCCATGTAGTCGATCTCGGTCGGCGCGAGCAGCTCGACTTCGCCGCCCTTGCGCCGTCCCAGCACGCGCTCGTCCTCGAAGTTGCCGTCCGCGTCGAGGGTGGCGTTGGCCTGGGCCTTGACGTAGCGGTCTTCCTCGTCCGCGGTGAGGTAGTCGATCTGGTCGGTGACCTGGCCGTCGACGACCTTGCGGTACGGGGACTCGATGAAGCCGAACGGGTTGACCCGCCCGAAGGTGGCCAGCGAGCCGATCAGACCGATGTTCGGTCCTTCCGGCGTCTCGATCGGACACATCCGCCCGTAGTGCGACGGGTGCACGTCACGGACTTCCATACCCGCACGTTCACGGGACAGACCACCCGGACCGAGCGCGGAGAGACGACGCTTGTGCGTCAGGCCCGCGATCGGGTTGGTCTGGTCCATGAACTGCGACAGCTGCGAGGTGCCGAAGAACTCCCTGATCGCCGCCACGACAGGGCGGATGTTGATCAGGGTCTGCGGAGTGATCGCCTCCACGTCCTGGGTGGTCATCCGCTCGCGGACGACACGCTCCATACGGGAGAGACCGACCCGAACCTGGTTCTGGATCAGTTCGCCGACCGTGCGCAGACGCCGGTTGCCGAAGTGGTCGATGTCGTCGACCTCGACCGGAACCTCGTTGTCGCCCTCGTGCATCGCGGTCTCACCCGCGTGCAGGCGCACCAGGTACTCGATCGTGGTGACGACGTCCTCTTCGGTGAGCACACCGGAAGTGAACGGCAGCTCCAGACCGAGCTTCTTGTTGACCTTGTAGCGGCCGACGCGAGCCAGGTCGTAGCGCTTCTCCTTGAAGAACAGGTTCTCCAGGAGGGTCTGGGCGCTCTCCTTCGTCGGCGGTTCGCCGGGACGGAGCTTGCGGTAGATGTCCAGCAGCGCCTCGTCCTGGCCTGCGGTGTGGTCCTTCTCCAGAGTCGCCATCAGCGTCTCCGAGAAGCCGAACCGCTCGCGGATGGCCTCATCGGACCAGCCGAGCGCCTTGAGCAGCACGGTGACCGGCTGCCTGCGCTTGCGGTCGATGCGGACACCGACGGTGTCCCGCTTGTCCACGTCGAACTCCAGCCAGGCACCACGGCTGGGAATGATCTTGACGCTGTACACGTCCTTGTCGGTGGTCTTGTCCACCGACTGGTCGAAGTACACACCGGGAGAACGGACGAGCTGGGACACGACGACCCGCTCGGTACCGTTGATGATAAAGGTGCCCTTGTCGGTCATGACCGGGAAATCACCCATGAACACCGTCTGGCTCTTGATCTCGCCAGTGGTGTGGTTGGTGAACTCGGCCGTGACGAACAGCGGCGCCGAGTAGGTCATGTCCTTGTCTTTGCACTCTTCGACGGAGGCCTTGACCTCGTCGAAGCGGGGGTCGGTAAAGGACAGCGACATCGATCCGGAGAAGTCCTCGATGGGAGAGATCTCGCTGAGGACCTCTTCGAGGCCACCGACAGGACTCTCCTCGCCGGAGTCGACCCGGCGCTGGAACCAGGTCTCGTCACCGACGAGCCATTCGAAAGACTGAACCTGCAGATCGAGCAGATCGGGTACTTCCAACGGTTCGCGAATGTTCGCGAACGAGACCCGCATGGGTGCCCCAGGGATCCCCGACGAGTTGTTGGAAGCTGCAGAGACCTTGGTCGCGCGGGAGACTGCCAAGATGCGTCCTTCCGGGACTCTGAACTGGCTACAGCCGTATCAGCGCGATGGCTTCTCTCGCCAATCAGCTAACACAGCTGTCAAGGGTGCAATGGCGCCCACAAACCGACGACCCCAGCGGGACATACGGAATGAAGGCAGCGCAAAGTAGCAGTCTAGCCGGAACGACGCCAGCTGTCGAGAGGGGGCCGCCGACAACGCTCAACCGGCGGCTCGAAAGCCCCGGTTCCGTCTCCGTCCGGCGAACCCAGCCCGTGTTGACGACCAGAGTGAACCCAGCGGCGCCGACAGTCAAGAGATCACGCTCCGATCACCCTCGTGGCGCAGAACACGATCACCGCTCGTGTTCGGCGAACCAGGCATAACCGCAGGTCACAGCCATTTTCGCAGCCGGTTTCAAGTCACCTTTCATGCCATCTTGACAGCCCGCCGACGACCCGTACACGCGCGCCACCGATTCGTCGCGCCGCCTCCATTCCACCCGTCCGGGCGAGACGGTCATCACGTTTGATCGTTGCGCCGTTCGGCAGGCGATCCACTGGACCAAACGGCCCCATTTGTCCGAACCCACCCACTTCCGGTGATCGCTCGTGTTCGGATCAGCTCGACGAACCACCGCTACCGGACCGCCGAACGCCGCGAGGGGGGACATGTTCCGCAGCACCGAACCCGACGGCCTGCCGAACAAGCGCGGCCGTGCTGTCGCGATCCACAACACGACCGCGCCGGCCCATCGGCACCGCGCACCGCACGTGCGTACCCGTGCACACGCGGTGAGCCGCGCCAGCTCGCCCCGTCCCGGTCGGATCGCCGGATGGTGACCACCGAGAAATCCGGTCGCCGGTTCGGTCTCGACCGCTGGGCGATTCGCACCCGATCGGCCCCGAATCGCCACTGGAAACGTGTGAAGGGCGCCACTACCCGGAGCGACCCGTTCGAGGGTTGACCGCGTACGGCAATGGATCGATCCCACCTGGTGCACACGGACTACTCAACAGCCGCGTACGTCGGTAGCGTGACACGACCCCGCAACGCGCGAATCGATGTTCGCGCGAGCACGCCACAGGAGAATTGCCGATGATGGACGATGCGGGCCGACCGGACGACAGTTCCCGTCGGCTGCACCGTGGAACCGGAGAACAGGAGTTGGAAACCGCATCCGGTTGGTTTTCGCAACAAACCGATGACGGCCCACCGGAGCCGAACGGCCCGCAGCAGAACGAGCCCCTACCCCCAGCGTCCCCGCGAAACGCCCCCCACCCAGGCAGCACACAGCCGGGCAGCCCCCAGCCGGGCAGCCCCCAGCAGGGCACACACCAGCAGGGCACACACCAGGGCAGCGCGCCGTACGGTGGCCAGCCGCAGTCTCCCGCCGAAACCAGGCAAACACCCGAGCAGCGCTACGCCGACGCGATCTCTGCGATGAACCGGATGGTCAGCACCCTCGACTTCGATGCGCTGCCGTGGGTCACCGAGGTGTTCCGCGCCACCGTGTCCGTGCTGGCCGATTTCGACCCCGCGCGACCGGGGGTGCTCAACAACCTCGGCACCACCTCCCAGCTGGCTTTCGTGCGGAGCAAGGAGACCGGCGACCTGGAAGACGCGGTCTCGTACTACCGCAAGGCTGCCTCGACCGCGCGCGAGGACGATCCGGACCTGGTCCTCTACCAGTGCAACCTCGCCCTTGCTCTGGCGGAGCAGGCGGCGCACACGAACGATCCGAGCCACGCGCTCGAGAGCGTGCGCGCCGCGCGCACCGCGACCGAGCGCACGTCCCGCCGGGACCAGCGCAGGATGATGGCGCTGATGCGGCTCGGCAACGCGTTGAAGCTGCACGCCCGGCTGGCCGACGACACCGACTCCGACGACGAGTCGATCGACGTCTTCCGCGAAGCGATGCGCGGCATGCCCGGCAACCCCGCGGAAACCTCCGAACTTTTGATCAACCTCGGTTCCGCGCTGCTGCGCCGGTACGAACGCGGGGGCCCGCTCGAAGACCTGCGCGAAGGCGTCAACCACCTGCGTTCGGGCATCGACGGCATGTCCGATGGTGCCCCCCGCCGGGCGGCTGCGTGCCAGCTCGCCGTGGCGCTGCGACTTTCCTTCCACGCCGGCGGCGACCTCGTCGATCTCAACGCCGCGGTCAACGAACTGCTCGGCGTCCTCGGAGTGCTCAACCCGGGTAACGCGCTGCTCGGCCAGGTCATGTGGCGCCTGTCCGCCGCGACCTCCGAGCACGCCGACTGCACGGGTGAACCGGGGCAACTGCGCCGGGTGGTCAGCGCCCTCGGGCCCGCCATGCGCGGCATCGCCGACCATGACGAATACCGCGCGGACGCCCTTGCCGGGTACGGAGCACTGCTGCGCAGAAACTTCGTGTACGGCGCGGAGATCGAGAGCCTGAACGCGGCGCTCTCGTTCGGCGAGGCGGCCGCGGAATCGGCGACGGAACCGACCCGACGCTGTGCCGTGCTGGTGTCGCTGGCCATGTCGCTGATCACCCGTTACGAGCACAGTGGCAACATTGATGACCTCGACCTCGCGGAGACCCACGCCGACCGGGCCGCCAACGCCGTCCCGGACGGGGCCTCACCCCAGCACGCCGCCTTGAACCAGCTCGGTCTGATCGCCGCGCACCGGTTCCGGCGCACCTCGGGGCCCGAACACCTGGACACCGCGGTGGAGATGTTCGAGCGTGCGCTGAACGGGATGTCCGAGACCGCGCCCGGACGAGCGGCTGTGGCCACCGATCTGGGCCGGGCCCTGCGGACGATGCACCAGCGCACCGGCAGGCGTCGGCTGTACCGCTGGGCGCGACGGGTGCTCGCCGAGGCGGCGAACCAGCCCACCGCGCCCGTCGACCAGCGACTGCGCGCGGCGACGCTGGGAGGCCGGTTGGCCGCGCAGTCGGAACGCTGGCCGGAAGCGCTGGAATCGTTCACCACAGCTGTCGAGCTGCTACCGCTGGCCACGCAGGGCAAGCAAGTGGTCGCCTCACCCCGGACGCAGCAGCAGTGGGCGTTGATCACGGCCGATGCCGCGGCGTGCGCACTGGAAACGGGTGTACCGGAGCAGGCGGTCGAGCTACTGGAGCACGGCCGGTCGGCGCTGCTGTCCGATTTCCTTCCCGCCGGGGGTGAGATCGGTGAACTGCACCGCACCGCTCCGGAGCTGGCGGACGGGATCGTCCGGCTGCGGCGCCTGCTCGACCGGCCTCCGGAGGAGCCCGCACTCGTCGACCTGGAATCCTGGGCGCACGACGATCGGGCCGAGCTCGCGCAGGCGTGGACCGACATGCTCGCCGAGGTCCGGCACGAACATCCCGACTACTTGCAGGTGTCCGCGTTCCGCAAGCTCGCTCCGGCGGGCGCCGACGGTCCGGTCGTGCTGGTCAACCTCAGCCGCTACCGCACGGATGCGCTGCTCGTCTTCGGTGGCCGGGTGCTGCCGACCGCACTGCCCTCGAACGGCGTTCCGGCCGCCGCGGAACAGGCGGCCAACCTGCTGTCGTCGGTGGAACGGCAGGATTTCCAGGTGTTCGAGGCGGTGCTCCACTGGTTGTGGCACAACGTCGCCCGGCCCGTCCTGGATCGCATGGGTTACACACGCACGCCGAAGGACGGCGATCGGTGGCCGCGCGTGTGGTGGAGCACCTCGGGGCCGTTGGCGTTCCTACCGGTGCACGCGGCGGCGGCCGACTCCGGTCACGGCGTGATGGATCGAGTCGTGTCCTCGTACACGCCCACCTTGGGAACCCTGTTGCGCGCCAAGCAGCAGCCGCTGCCCGACGACGGCCGGGCGCTGCTGGCCGCGGGTTCGCAGGAGCAGATCGGCCGGGAACTTCCGCAGCAGAACCAGATCGTCGCCCAGCACTGGCCGACGGCCGAGGTGGCCACCGTCGAAAGCACCGGTAGCCCGGACTTCATGCGGATGCTGCCGCACCACCCGTGGGTGCACATCTGTGAGCGCAGCGTGCAGTATCCGGGCCAGCCGGCTGCGGGCGTGGTGCTCGACCGGGAGGCACCGCAGCGGCCGTTGACCTTGGTCGAGCTCGGCCAGACCCCGCTGGAGAATTCCGAGTTCGCCTACCTGGGGCAGTGCACGACGGTGATCGACACGCCCTCTCCCGCGGCGAACACATTGCCCGGTGCGCTGGCGTTCGCGGGGGTCACCCATGTGATCGGCACCTTGTGGGGGCTGGACGACTTCACGGCGAACCGACTGCACGGCGACATGTACGAGCAGCTGTTCGGTGGTGGCGAGTTCGCCACGGATCTGTCCGCTTATGCGGTGCACCGGGCGGCGACGCGGATGCGCGCGGAGTTCCCGGGTGATCCAGCGCGCTGGGCCGCGCACGTGCACGTCGGCCCCTGAGCTTCTCCGGAATCACAGCAAGGCGGGGGCGCGTCGATCTCGGGACGGATTGACGCACCCCCGCCGTGCCATGCTCAGCGCTGGGTGATCTGGCTGATCTTCCACTGATCGCCGTGCTTCTCGGCGCCGACGAGGATCTGCGCGGCACCGACGTTGCTCTCGCCGCTGTCGGTGCGCCTCGCGTCCTGGTCGACGAACAACAGGACCTCGGCGCGGTCGTCCTGCAGCAGTTTCACCGCACTGGCCTTGACGGTGGTGGTGACGACCAGCTTCTGCTGGGGCGCCTGTTCCTTGATCGTGGCGAACAGCTCGTTGTACTTGTCGACGGCTTGGCCGACGAGCAGTTCGTTGGCGGCCTTTTCCGTCTTCGCGGTGTCGGCGAAGTCGTAGGAGAACACCTTGGTCACGGCTTCGTTGATCTGCCCTTTGACCTCACTGGTGGCCGCGGCATCGACGAGGGCCTGGTTGGCGCCCGCATCGTTGCGCACTTGGCCGGCCTGAATGCCGAAGACCACCGCGAGCACGGTGCACACCACAGCGAGCGAAGCGAGCACAGTGGGCAGCAGGAAGCCACCGGCGCTCCCGCCGGCCGTCCCGGGGGTCCCGTCGGCGGGCGGGAGGGATCCGTCGTCGGCCTCACCGTCCTGGGGCTCGGCACCGTCCTGGGGCTCGGCACCGTCATGGGGCTCGGCACCGTCATGGGGCTCGGCACCGTCATGGGGCTCGGCACCGTCATGGGGCTCGGCACCGTCATGGGGCTCGGCACCGTACGCGGCCGTGGCCGTGTCAGGGCTGGACTGCTCGCCTTCGCTGCCCGCGGCGGACCGCTCCTCGACAGCACCGGCGCCGACCGGTTCGGCCGTCTCCGGGGCAGCCGTCTCCGGGGCAGCTTCGACGACGTCGGTTTCGGCTGCACCGGCCGTGGCGGCCGACCCGCTGCCCGGCTCGGTGGTCTCCGGCGCTTCCGCCTGTTCGGTCGGCTCGGCACCAGCCGGTCCGGTATCAGCAGCTCCGGTATCGGCGGCCCCGGTATCGGCGGCCCGGGTATCCGCAGCTCCGGTATCGGCCGGTTCGGCACCCGCGGGTGTCGTGGCGGTGGATTCCGACTGGGAGGGGCGCTTCCGCGTCCCGGCGACGCGTGGTGGCCGCCGAGTTCCCCGGGCGGCGCGAGAAGGCTTGGACACTGGTACTACTCCTCGAGAACTGCGACGTGGCGGCTGGCGAACATCAACCGACGGATACCGGACCCAGCGAGCTGAGCTTCCACTCCTCGCCATCCCGGGCGAGTTTGGCCTGGTAACGGCTTCGCTTGTCGACCGGTTGCTGCCCTTCCTTCGTCACGGTCACCTTGACGACCGCGATCATCTTGGCCTTGCCCGCTCGCATGTCCAACTCCGACACCGCGGCTTCGAGGACCTCGCCCTTCGTGGTCGACTTCGCTTCGGTGATCCGCTTGGCGTTCTCCTCGCGCCCCTTCACGACCTCGTCGTGCAGGGGGCCCGTGGAGCTCTTCGCCCAGAGGTCGAGGCCCTTCTGCACGTTGCGGTGGTCCAGCGTGTTGAAGTTGACGATTCCCTGCCTGCCCGCAGTCAGGACCTCCTCCCGCTCGGCCGCGTACGCGAGCGAGTCGTCGGTGGCCGCGATGGCCCAGGAGACCCCGAAGAACGTCGCGGCCACCGCGGATACTGCGAGCAGCACCGCAGCCGCGAGCACGGCCGCGCGGGGTCGGCGTGATCCGGTGTCGGTTGAGCTTGCGGTGCGCATGTCTCCTCATTCTGGGTCGGGGCCAACGACAGCGACTGGAGGCCGAGTCACTGTCCGGGTTCAGGGGCGTTGTGCGCCCCCCGAACGTTGGTCGGGCTACCAGGTGGCTCTGCACAGTGTGCATCCGTGTTCAACGGGACCGGAGCCAGGTCGTCACCCGCACGCTTGGTGGTTCCTTCGTATCCCTTGACGCAGGGCAGCGGATCGAAGGCGTTGAGCACGAGCCCGAAGTGGGCGGTGCCGTCCCCTGGGACGACGCTGAAACCACCGGCGGTGACCAGCGGATACGTCACCATCAGCTGTTCCAGACCGTCGTTGTGGGCGGCCAGCAGGTCGGAGGTCGTGGTCAGGTTGGGCAGCAGCTCGCTGAGCTGCGGTCCGGTCTCGTGCAACAGACCGCTGACCTGCCGCCCGGCACCCGGCGCGTTCTCGATCAGCGCACGGAGGTCCGGGTCGGAGCTCTCCAGCTGCTCCGTGACGAGCCGGAGGTCGCGACTGAACGATTTGATCGACGAACCCTGCTCGTTCTGGGTGGCCAGCACTCTCCTGCCGTCCTCGAGCAGCTGCTTCGTCTGCGGAACGTGCTGCTGGGCTTCTGCCGTGAACTCGCGGGTGGTGTCCAGGATCGTCTGGAGGTTCCCGCCGTTGCCCTGGAAGGCGGTGCCGAGTTCCTCGACGACGGTGCTCAGCGATTCGGTGGGCACCGACTTGACGAACGAGTTCAGGTTCATCATGAGGTCTTCCACCGGCAGCGGCGTCCGCGTCGCCGAGCGAGGAATCTTCGCGCCGTCCTCCAGGTAGGGCCCGCCGTTCTCCTGCGGCTGGAGGTCGACGTACTGCTCGCCCACGGCCGAACGGTTGGTCACCACGGCTTTCACGTCGGCGGGAATGCGTGGTGCGCTGTTCTCGATGTCCAGTGGGACCACCACTCCGCCATCGGTGAGCCGCAGCTCCCCGACTTCGCCGACCTTCACACCGCGGTAGGTCACCTCGGCGTTCGAGAAGATCCCGCCGGAGTTCGCGAGGTCCATGGTGACCACGTAGCCGCGCGGGCCGAACAGCCGATCCAGCCCGGCGTAGCGGGCACCGGCGAAGCTGATGCCGACCAGAGCGATGAGGACGAACGCGAAGATTTGCAGTCGAACCTTGCGGGTGAGCATCACTCACCTCCCAGGAGATTGTCGAACAGTCCGCCGGACTCTTCTTTCTCCGGCTCGGGCTGCGGGGTTTCTTGGGTGGGCGGTGGTGTCGCCTCTTCCCGCGGCAACAGCGGCAGCGGGGGAAGGTTCGGGTCGGGTAGGGGGACCACCGGCTGCCTGCTTCGGCCGATGTTCTCCAGGATGTGGGTGAGGTTGAGGTCGGCGTCGACGTACAGGTTGGTGTAGTCGCCCTTGATGCCTTCGACGGACTTGTCGGTGAACGGGTACGTCAGGAGCAGCTCGAACGACTTCGGCAGGTTGTCGCCCGCGGCCACGAGTTGTTCGAGCGTGGGCTGCAGCGCCTCCAGGTTGTGCACCAGGTCGTCGTGGCTCTGGTTCACCACGTTGGTGGCGACCCCGGAGAGCTTGTCCAGGGCCTGCAGCATTCCGACGAGCTGATCGCGCTGCTCGTTGAGCACCCGAAGACCGGGTTCGAGTTCCCGCAGCGCGGTGTCGATCTGGCCGCGTTGCTGGTTCAGGCTGGCGCTGAGCCGGTTGACGCTGTCGAGTGCCCGCGTGATGTCGCCGCGCTGGGCATCCAGCCCCGCTACCAGTTCGTCCAGGTTGGACAGAAGCCCGCGAACGTCGCTTTCGCGTCCTTCCAGCGCGTTGTTGAGCTCCTTGGTGATGGTCTGCAGCTGTGCGACACCACCACCGTTGAGCAGCAACGACAGCGCACCCAGCACTTCTTCGACCTGCGGGTTGCGGCCGGTGCGCGGGAGCTTGATCAGGTCGCCGTCCCCGAGGTGCCCGACCGGCTTCTCGGGAGCGATCGGGTCGCCCAGTTCGACGTACTTCTCGCCGAGCAGGCTGGATTGCCGGATCCGGGCGGTGGCGTTCGCCGGGAGTTCGATGTCGCCGTTGACCTGCACGGTGACCTCGGCGTCCCACGAGCCGGGGGCGAGGTCGACCGCCGCGACGCGACCGACGGGGACGTCGTTGACCCGCACGCCCGCGTTCGGGACGAGGTCGAGGACGTCGTTGAACCGGACCTTGACCGAGTACGGGTCGTCGCCGAGGTCCGCGCCGCCCGGCAGCGCCATCTCCTGCACGCCGCCGAACCCGCAGCCGCCGAGGAGCATCGCGGCCGAGGTGGCCAGCGCGGCGATCCGCACGGCCGGGCGCACGGTGGGGTATCGGCGTTCGTCGTTGCGCGGCAGTGGAATTCCGCGTTGGAGCAGGTTCACTGGCCACCTCCCTGCAGCGGAACCTGGATTCCGTCCTCGGTGGACGCGGGCAGCGGCAGCGGCGGGAGTTCACCCTGCTGCAGCGAAGAAATCGCTTCGGCCGGTGTGGGCAGCGGGACGGCGCTGTCGATGGCGCCTTGCACCTGCTTGCAGGTGTCGACGAGGTGCAGGGGGATGTCCGCCGGGTTCGTCTGGTCCAGCAGCTTGCACACCGCGACCAGCGGCGGCTGGTTGAGCTCGTTGATGTTCGCCCGGGTGTCGAGCGTTCCGGACGACGCGTTGTAGACGTTCTGCAGGTTGCCCAGGGCGAGCGGGGCGTTGGTCAACGACTCGTTGAGCGCGGCCTTCTGCTTGACGAGCACCTTCGCCACCGAGTTCAGCTGTTCCACGTTGGAGTGCAGCAGTTCGCGGTTGTCCCGGACGAAGGTTTCCACCTTGCCCAGCGCGACGGCGAGCTCGGCCATCGACGCGGCCAGGTCGCCCCGCTCCGCGGAGAGGAACTTGTTGACCTGCGCCATCTGGGTGTTGAACTTGCGCACCTGCTGGTCGTTCGCCGCAAGCATCGACGTGAACTTCTGCAGGTTGTCCACTGTGGCGAAGAGTTCCTTGCTGTTCCCCGACAGCGTGTTTCCGGCCTGGCCGAGGTGTTCGAGCGTGTCGGCCAGGGCCTTGCCGTTGCCGTCGAGGTTCTTCGCGCTGGTGTCGAGCAGTTCGGTGAGGGCGCCGTCCTTGTTCGCGCCTTCCGGGCCGAGCGCCTTGCTGATGTCGTTGAGGCTCCGGTACATCTCGTCGAGCTCGACGGGGGTGGCCGTTCGCTCCTTCGGGATGACCGCGCCGTCCTCCATGGTGGGTCCGCCCCGGTAGACGGGTGCGAGCTGCACGTAGCGGTCGCTGACCACGCTCGGCGAGACGAGGACCGCACCGGCGTCGGCGGGAACGTCCACGTCGTGGTCGAGGGTGAACTCCACGTGCACGTTCTTGCCGTTGGGCTGGACCTTGCCGATGGTGCCGACGGCGACACCGAGAACTCGCACGTCACCACCGGGGTAGATGCCCACGGCCGAGCTGAAGTTCGCGGTGATGCGGCGTTCGGGCGTGCCGAGGAAGAGCCACCAGATGGCCGCGGTCGCGGCCAGCACCAGGACGCACGCGATCGCCAGGGTCCTGGTCAGCGGCGGCCGCAGGGTTCGGGAAGTCATGGCTGGCAGCCCTCCTGGTTGATCGGGCCGACGGCGGGTGGCAGGAGACCGCAGATGTAGGTGTCGAACCAGCGCCCGTTGCCGAGGACGTTGGCGAACATCCGGGTGAACGGGTCGAACAGCTCGATGCTGCGGTCCAGGTTGTCCTGGTTGCGCTGCAACATCCTGGTGACCCGGTCGAGCTGTTCGAGGGTGGGTCCGAGCTGGGCCGCGTTCTCGTCGACCAGTCCGGAGAGCTGCTGGGACAACTCTCTGGTGCCGTCGAGCAGGGAGCTGATCGACTCGCGCCGGTCCTTGACCTCCTTCAGCAGCAGGTTGCCGTCGGCCAGCAGCTTCTCGAACTCGGCGTTGCGGTCGGCCACGGTCTTGGAGACGTTGCTGGTGCGTTCCAGCAGCTCCTGCAGTTCCTGGTCGCGGCTGGCGATGGTCTGGGACAGCGCCGACAGTCCGTCCAGCGCCCCGCGCACGTCGTCGGGGGTGTTGGAGAACGTGTCGGACATGGTCCGGAAGCTCTCGGCCAACTGCTGGTTGTCGATCTCGCCGATCGTGGTGGACAGGTCGCTGAACGCTTCGACCACGTCGTAGGGGGCCAACGTTCGCTCGGTCGGGATCGGCTCCGAGCTGGGCAGTTCCTCGCTGCCGCGCGGATCGAGCGCCAGGAACTTCTGCCCGAGCAGCGACTTGACCTTGATGGCCGCCGAGGTGTTGTCGCCCACCCAGGTGTCGGTGACGCGGAAGCTCACGGTCACGTGGCCGTCCTCGAGTTCGACGTCGCTGACGGAGCCGACCTTCACCCCGGCCACTCGCACCTCGTTGTCGGGCCGCAGACCGGCCGCCTCGGTGAAGTGCGCCTTGTAGACGGTGCCTCCGATCAGCGGGAGCCGCTCGAAGTTCATCGCGAGGACGAATCCGAGCACCAGCACCAGGATTCCGGCGATGCCGATCGTCAGCGGGTTTCGTTGCTGGAATGAGGTCATCGCCTGCACCTCTCCTGGGTCACCGGCTGCAGCGGCAGGGTCAGGTTCAGCTCGCCGACCCCGACCGTGCCCTCGGCCTTGCAGTTGTAGAAGTTGAACCAGGAGCCGTGCGTCGCCGTCCTGGTGATCTTCTCCAGCTTCCCGGGCATGTTCTGCAGCACCTGTTCGGTGATCTGCTCGTGGTCGTTGAGGTTGGACGAGAGTTGTCCGAGCTGTGCGATGTCCTGCTCCAGCGGTGGACGTGCCTCGGTCAGCAGATCGGCGGTCGCGTTGGTCAACCCGTCCATCGCGGTCATCGCGGAACCGATCGACTCCCGGTCTTCGGCGAGGCCGGAGACGACCTGCTGCAGCTGCACGATCAGCCCGGAGAGTTCTTCGTCGCGAGCGTTGACGGTTTCGAGCACGCCGTTGAGGTTGGTGATCACCTCGCCGATCACCTTGTCCTTGGCGGCGATGGTGGAGGTCAGCGAGGCGGTGTGGGCCAGCAGGCTTTCCATGGTGCCGCCCTCGCCCTGCAGCACTTGGATGATCTCGAAGGACAGCTTGTTGACTTCCTCCGGCGAAAGCGCCTGGAACAGCGGTTTGAACCCGCCCAGCAGCACCGTCAGGTCGAGCGCGGGTTTGGTCCGCTCCAGCGGGATCATCGAACCGGGGTTGAGGTATTCCCCGGAGTCGCCCGCACCTTGTTCCAGGGCGATGTAGCGCTGGCCGACGAGGTTGCGGTACTTGACGACCGCGTTGGACGAGGCGGGCAGCTTGCGCCCGACGACGCTGAAGGTCACCTCGGCGAGCCTGCGGTCGACGACCTCGATCCCCTCGACCTTGCCGACCTTCACCCCGGAGATCCGGATGTCGTCGCCCTCGTGGAGCGAGGTGACGTCCGTGAACCGGGCTTTGTACGTGTCGCCCGACCCGCTCATCGTGTTGTTCGCGATGGTGACGATCAGGAGTCCGCTGGCCAGCAGCGTGACCAGCACGAAGATCAGAAACTTGGTCAGGGGCGCGGCGATCGATTGGCCTGTCACCGGTAGCTCACCTCCGCTCCGCGCAGCACGGGGCCGACCAGCAGCGAGCCCCATTGGGGGACGCCTTCCGGTTCGACGCCCATGGTGGGGGCCAGCAGTGCGGACACGAAGTCACGTTCCGCCGGGGAGTTCATCGGTCCGAGTGCGCTCGCCGACTGTGTCGAGGTGCCCGCAGGCGCGGTCGATCCGGACTGGGCCGGCGGATTCAGGCCTTCGTTCGAGGTCCGCGCCGCAGGCGGCGCTGTGGATCCGTCCTTGACCGGACCGTCCGGCGGGTACTGCGGGAACGGGTTCGGTCCGTTCTTGAAGTCGTAGCAGCGCGGACCGCGCTTGTCCTTGAACTCCGGCTCGTCCTGGTTGGGCTCGTACTTGCCCCGGCTCGCCACGACCTCCATCGTGATGTGCAGGCCGGGTTCGTCGCTGCCCGCCCCGAAGATCTCGTCCACGCGGGGGGCGAACTCCCGCATGCCTCGGAGGAAGCACGGGTAGGCCGGGGAGTACTTGGCCAGCACGTCCAGCGTGGGGCGTTGGCTTTCGTTGAGCCGGATGAGGCTGTCTCCGTTGGCCTGCAGGAATTCCGTGGTGTCCACGGAAGTCGTGGTCAGTTGACTGGTCAACGTGTTGAGGTTCTCCCGCTGTTCGACCAGGGTGCGCGAGGTCGTGGTCAGGTTGTCCAGGGCCTGCAGCACCTCGGGGGCGGCTTGCTCGTACGTTTCGGCCACCCCGACGATCTCCTGCAGGTTGGCCTTCAGGTCCGGCAGTGCCGGATTCATCCGGTCCAAGTAGGAGTTGAGCTGCGAGATCGTCTGGCCCATTTCCTCGCCCCTGCCGTCGAGGGCCTGGCTGAGCGAGTTCAACGTGGCCGCGAGGTCCTCGGGGTGGAGGGCTTGCAGCACCGGCATGGTGTTGGACAGCACGGTCGACAGCTCCACGGACGCCTTGTCCCGGTCCTGCCGGATGACATCACCGGAGGCGAGGGTGGCGGTGGCGGGCTGCTCGGGCAGTTTCAGCGACACGAAGCGCTCGCCGAACAGGGTCCGGGGCAGCAGCCGCGCGGTGACGTCGGCGGGCAGTGCGTCGGCTTTCTCGGGATCCAGCGCCAGGTGCAGCTCGGCGCCCGCGTCGGTGGCGTTGATGTCCTCGACGCGGCCGATGATCATCCCGCGCACCTTGACGTCGGATTCCGGCTGCAGCTGGTTGGCGGAGGAATCGGCCTTCAGCACGACGTCCACGCTGGAGGCGAACATCTTCTGGTAGATGGCCACGGTGCCGCCGAAGAACATAACGATGCACATCAGGAGGGCGAGGCCGAGCAGGCGCCGCCGCAGTGTGGTGAACGCACCTCGTGTACTCATCCGGTGATCCGAACCGTCGTCGTGGTGCCCCAAATCGCGAGGCTGAGGAAGAAGTCGAGCAGCGCGGTGGTCACGATCGCGGTCCGCACCGCGTTACCGACGGCCACACCGACGCCCGCGGGCCCGCCGCTGGCGCGGTATCCGTAGTAGCAGTGCGTCATGATCACGACGACGCTGAAGATCAGGACCTTGCCGAAGGACCACAGTACGTCCTCCGGTGGTAGGAACAGGTTGAAGTAGTGGTCGTACGTGCCCGCCGATTGCCCGTACATCTCGACGATGACCGTGCGGGAAGCCAGGTAGGACGTGAGCAGGCCGAGCACGTACAGCGGCACGACCGCGATGAAGCCGGCGATGACGCGGGTGGTCACCAGGAACGGCAGGCTCGGCACACCCATGACTTCGAGTGCGTCGATCTCGTCGGAGATGCGCATGGCACCGAGCTGCGCGGTGAATCCCGAGCCCACGGTCGCCGACAGCGCCAGTCCGGCCACCAGGGGCGCGATCTCGCGGGTGTTGAAGTAGGCGGACATGAAGCCGGCGAACGCGGACGTGCCGAGCTGGTCGAGGGCGGTGAAGCCCTGCATGCCGACGACCGTGCCGGTGAACACGGTCATGCCGACCATGACACCGACCGTGCCGCCGATGACCGCCAGCGCACCGCTGCCGAAGCTGACTTCGGCCAGCAGGCGCATCGTTTCCTTGAAGTAGCGCCGCATGGCCCGCGGAACCCAGGCGAGGGCTCGCAGGTAGAACGACATCTGGTCGCCGAGGCCGTCGAGGAACTCTCCCGGCCGGCGCGCCGCTTTTCGCGCGCGCTGCGTAATCGTCGTCATGGCCGTCACATCCCCTTGGGCGGCACGACCTGCAGGTAGATCGTGGTCAGAATGAAGTTCACCGCGAACAGCAGCAGGAAGGTGATCACCACCGACTGGTTCACCGCGTCGCCGACGCCCTTCGGGCCGGGCGGCGGGTTGAGGCCCCGGTAAGCGGCGACCACACCGGCCAGGAACCCGAATATCAGTGCTTTCAGCTCGCTGATCCAGATGTCGGGCAGCTGGGCGAGCGCGTTGAAGCTCGCCATGTACGCACCGGGTGTGCCGCCCTGCATGATCACGTTGAAGAAGTAGCCGCCCAGCACGCCGACCACGCTGACCATGCCGTTGAGCAGCACCGCCACCAGCATGGCGGCGAGCACTCGCGGCACCACCAAGCGTTGGATCGGCGAAACGCCGAGTACCTGCATGGCATCGATCTCGTCCCGGATCTTGCGGGAGCCGAGGTCGGCGCACACCGCCGAACCACCGGCACCGGCGATCAGCAGCGCGGTCACGATCGGGCTGGCCTGCTGGATGATCGCCAGCACGCTGGCGCCGCCGGTGTAGGACTGCGCGCCGATCTGCCGGGTCAGCGAGCCGAGCTGCAGTGCGATCACCGCACCGAACGGGATCGCGACGAGCGCGGTCGGCAGGATCGTGACGCTGGCGATGAACCAGCACTGCTGGATGAACTCGCGCAGCTGGAACGGCCGCCGCGGGATGAGCCGCAGGACGTCGAGCGCCAACGCGAACAGGTGCCCGGTTGCGCGCAGCGCGCCGGTCCCGGGCAGTGGTTTACCGCGCGGCCCCCGAGTCTTCTGGGGTGGTGCGCTCACTGCTCACCGCCTTTTTTCCTGCCGAACCACCGCCGCCGCGGCGCAGGGGCCGCTGCTTCCGACTGCTGTTCGTGGCCGGAGGTCCAGGGAGCGTGGCTCACGTCGTCCTGCTGCGCGGCGCCATCGCGGCGGGGCCGCGGGGTGGGCTGCGGGGGTGCGTTGTGCGCTTGCGGTGCGCGCTGCGGCGCTTGTCCGGTGGCCTGCGGCGCCGGCTGCGGAGTGTGCGCGGCGGCCTGCGGGGCGTGCTGGGCTTGCGGGGGTGCGGTCTGGGCCGTTGCCTGCGGGGTGTTCGCGACGTCGCCCGGCCGCAGTGAACCGCTCATCTGCGCTGTCCGGCCGTTTTCGGTGGTCACGCCGTAGCGGCGGCGGTCCTCGGGGTTGAGGTTGTTGAGGATCTCCTGCTGGGCCGCCGGTGCGAGCGAGCCCAGGTTGGCCATCACTCGGTCCTGCCTGCGGTGCACCGCGGTGCGCTCGGGCAGGCCGGGCGAGACCTCGATCTGCGGCACGATGTGCGGCACTCCCCTGTCTTCGCCGCCCAGGGCCGCGAGTTCGGCGGCCGCCTGGCCCGCGTCCTTTTCCTCGCTCATGCCGATGGGACCTTCGCGGCGAGCGTTGAGGAATTGCTCGACCACTGGTTCGGTCGATGTCAGCAACTCTTCACGCGGGCCGAACATGGTCAGGTTCCGGCGGAACAGCATGCCGATGTTGTCCGGCACCGTTCGGGCGGTTCCGATGTCGTGGGTCACGATCAGGAAGGTGGCGTCGATCTGCGCGTTGAGATCGACGATCTGCTGATTCAGGTACGCGGTACGCACCGGGTCGAGACCGGAATCCGGCTCGTCGAACAGAATGATCTCAGGGTCGAGAACGAGGGCGCGGGCCAGTCCGGCGCGCTTGCGCATACCGCCGGAGATCTCGCCGGGGAGTTTGTCCTCGGCGCCGATCAGGCCGACCATCTCCATCTTCTCGAGGACCACATCCCGGACCTGGCTCTCGGTTTTCCGGGTGTGCTCGCGCAGTGGGAACGCGATGTTGTCGAACAGGTTCATCGACCCGAACAGCGCGCCGTCCTGGAACAACACACCGAAGAGCTTGCGGACCTCGTAGAGATCCTTTTCGGAGCAGTCGCAAATGTCCACGTCGTTGATGACCACGCGACCGTGCTCGGGCTTGAGCAGTCCGACCAGTGACTTGAGGAACACCGACTTCCCGGTACCCGACGGGCCCAGCAGCACGCTGATCTCCCCGGTGGGAAGCGTCAGCGTGACATCCCGCCAGATGGTCTGCGCGCCAAAGGACTTCGACAGTCCTTCGACGACCACCTCGACGCCCATCCGCACCTCCGACTAGATCGTTGGTATCTCTCCGGGAAGAACTCCCGATCGGGCAGCCTTGCATATGTGACCGGCATAACGAAGGTCAAGCTCGTCACACATGTGCAACGAGCGCGACGCGGCGAGGTTACTCGCCAGTTCACTTCGATTTTGCGGCCCGTGGCAGGCAATCCGAGAATGTCCGATACGCGCGGAGTTTTAGGCGTGGCGATAAAAATCGATCTTTGTTCTCGATCGTCAAATCCCGGCTCGCCCCACCATGCGTGTCCGAGCTGGCACCGAGCGTCATCGCCGCGTCTTCTGGTTGCCTTCCGAGTCCTCGCGAAAGACGATGAGTGCTCGGCCATGTTCGGTCAACGGGGGTTTTGGAAGGCGGCGAGTTGTTCACCCAGATACCGCGCCACGCGTGATTTGTCGGCACCGGCGAACGTGTTCCACCGCTGACCGTCCTGATTGTTGCGGGAGGTCATGCTGTAACGACCCTCGGTGGTGTCGCGCCATCCGATCGCGGGCAGTCGCTGCTGCTTTCCGCCCAATTCTCCGCTGACGAAGACGTATCCGACGCGGTGCACGGGAAGCGCGAGGATGCGTTGCGCCTTGCGGTTCTCGGCACCGGCGCCACGGGAGGCGGCGGGCGCGCTGCTGCTCATCCAGTCGGCACCGTCCCGCTGCGCGGGCTGCGGTGCGGTGGTGTTACTGGGAAGGGTGGCGGCTTCGAGGCGGCCTGCCGGTTCGTCGGGCAGGAGTCCGGCTCCGATGCGGGCGAGCCCGCGCGGGTCGACGAACTCGAAGTGGAGTCCGTTGTCGCGCTGTTCGGCGAAGACGGCGCCGCTGCCGGTTTGGGCGATGCGCGCGCGGTAGACGGCTTCGGTCCGCATGTCGACCGAGGTGACGGCGATGGCCGTCTGGGACCGGTTGATCAGGTTGAGCGCTTGTTCGAGTTCGGCTTCCTGGCGGCCGTGTTCGGCGAGCCTGCGCTGTTCGAGATCGGCCCACACGGTCCTGCGGGTCCGCCCGCGCTCTTCGCGGGTGGACCCGGCGTAGGGGATTTCGAACGGGAACTGGCGGAGGTTCACCCGCAGGTCTTCGCTCAGAATGTCGGCCGCTTCGAACGACAGCGCGAACGAGTTGATCATTTTCGTTTTTCCCCTCCGATGGGTCGGCTCACCGCGGAACCGCTGCTGGTTCGGCGGTGAGCCGACGTGCGGTGTCGCCGAGCCCGCTCGCGGAGGCATTCCGGCGCCTCCCCGCTGCCGGGATCGCGTGCCGGTTCGCGGGCGGTTTCGGCTCTGCTTCGGCGGGCTCGCGCGCTGTTGTTCGGCGGCGCGTGCGGGCGCTGCCGCACGCGCGGTGTTCGGTTGGTTGCGCCGCACTTTTCGGGCGTCCGGGGTCCGGGCCTCCGGGGCTCGGGCGTCCGCGCTTTTCGGGCGTCCGTGGCTTCCGTGGCTTCCGGGCGTCCGGCGGGTGAGGGCCGCGGTGTCGGCTACTCGCCGAAGACGGGTGGGGCAACCTTGGGCAGGCCGAGGTCGTCCCAGGCTTCGTCGCCTTCGAGCACGTATTTGGTCTGGTGCTCGTCTTCGTCTTCACCGCCGCCTTGGCCGCCACGCGCGCCGCCACCGGCTCCGCCCATGGCTCCGCGTCCGCCGGATCCACCGGCGCCACCAGCGCCGGTTCCTGCTCCGGCACCGGCTCCTGCGCCGGGTACGGGGCCGGCTCCGGCGCGGCCACCCGCACCGAGTTGTCCGCCCGGGCCGCCCGCGGCGGGTGCGCGCACACCACGCGCGCCGCCACCGGCTCCGCCCATGGCTCCGGCGGCACCGACGCCCGCGCCCGGCGGGACTTGTCCGGGTGGCATGGGTGCCCACCGACCGTTGTAGGGGTTGCGGCGTTCCCACTGGCCGGTTTGGGGGTTCTGGCGGTAGCCGTTCTGGCCGCCGTCGCCGCCGGGTGCCCACGCCGAGCCGGTTCCGGCGGCCGGTGGGGAGGAGTTCGCGGGGAGCGTGTAGTTGCCGCCGCCGGTCGCCCCACCGGTTCCGCCACCGACTCCACTGCCGACTCCACTGCCGACTCCGCCGCCGCCTGCCCAGGAGCTGCTGGTTCCGGCGGGGGTGGTGGGGGTCTGGAAGCTGCTCGCCGGCGGGTTCGCCTGCTTGGGCGTCGCGTCGCCCTGGTCGCCGGGTTCGGGCGGTGCGGGCACGAACGCGGGTGTTTTGGCCGCGGCTTCCCCGAAGTCACCTTCCATGGTGGTGACCACTTCGGCGGCTTGCTGGTGGGCCTGCTGGCTCTGCTCGTGCTTTTCGACGATGTCGTTGGCCCGGCTGACCGCGGTGAACGGGTTGGGGTCGGAGGCGTAGTTGACGAGTTCGTTCTTCAGGTCGAACTCGATGACTTCGGGCATGGCGTTCTTGGCCCGCTCACCGGATTCGGCCTGCATCCCGACCTGGTTGGCGGTCAACCGCGCGGCGCCGCCGGAATGTCCCATGTGCTCGGCGACCTGGGTGACGTGCGCGCGCATCGCGTTTCCGGCGTCGCCGGTCCAGTTCTGCTCAGTCTTCTGGGCCGCGGTGCGGATGCGGTCCGAGAATTCGATCAGTTTGCTGCCGTGGTCGTGGTAGAGCCGTCCGACTTCGTGGACCGTGCCGGTGTCGAAATTGTCCCGCACGAACGATGCGAGCTGCTTGTGCTCGAACGACAGGTAATGCGTGCTGCCGAGCGCACCGGGCCGTTCGCGCAGTTCTTGCTCGGCGGAGAGCTGGGTGGCCTGCTGCTGACCGTACGCGGTCGTCTGCTGATCGGTCTTCATCGCCGACATCGCATGTGCCAGCGGAGCACCCGTACCGAGCGGCATGCTGTGCTGGAGACCGGAGTACTGCTGCTGGTTCTCCTGGAGTGCCTGTTCTTCGTAGTCGGCGATGTATTCCGACCCCGGCTGCTGCGGACCGGGCGGTCCGCCGTCAGGTGTGCTCATCTGTCCCCCAGTGCTCGATCAATTCCGGCTCACTCCTGCGGCAGCTTCGCCGCCACCAGCGGCGCAGCCTGCTCAGCCAGCTGACAGGCAGTCTCGGTGTCGGTGGTGGTAATGCCATCCACCGTCAACGAGGTTGAATCCGACACAGAAAATGCCACGCTACAGCTGCCGGAGCCCGTCAAGTCTCGGATGACCTTCGCTTTCCTGCCAGCTATCGAATTGCTTTCTACCTGACCACCAGTCGCGTTTAGATCGCTCAGCGCCTTGTCATGATGGAATGCGATTGACAGACGACCATCATCGACGCGCCACCGACAGGTGGCGGCTCCTGCAACGTCTTTCGCTTCTCCGGCGCCCTCCGCACCGAGCTGACCAGCTTCGTCCGGTGTCACCATCGTGCATGGGTCCACATCCGCAGCAGGTTGTGCGCCGCTGGAACTCTCCGTCTCATTGCTTGGTTCAGAGGTGTCACCTTCAGGTGTCCCCTCGGTCGAACCACACGCCGTCAGCCCCACTGTTGCCACAACAAACAAGGCAGCAATGCCGGAGCTCAACACAGTCCTGCGCACTCGAAACCTCAATCTCACGTCTGCACGCCAAAGTTGCTATTACCTTCGTCAACTTCCTGGTAGAGCGCAATCCCCTTTCTGATTGCGTCAATCACCTTCGGAACGCGCTCCTGCAGTTGGTTGATCAGCTCTTCGTAGGACCGGCCGTCGCTGCCCGCCGCAACGTCCTGGTTGAAGTCAGCCATCGCCTGCCCCCCAGGACTGTCACCGAGAGGGGTCCGGATCTTCATCGTTTGAAGGTCCGTCTGCATATCCAGCGTGAAGTCTTCGACTTCTTGGAAGATCTTGATCAGCTCGTCACCCGCTTCGGGCGTGACCTGGAACTGGCCCTTGTTGGCCGAGTCGATGATGCCCTGCATGGCATCGTTCGTGGCAGCGAGGTTGGCACCAGCACTCATCGCTTCGGGCATCCCGACATCTCCCCCAGATCGGACTGCATGTGGCGCCCGGAACATATCACCGAAGAGTGACACTCGGTCGTGAACCAGACATTCTCCGCAACCGGGATCCACATCGCGTCCGGACGGCCGTATGCAGCTCGTCCGGAAGCACCAGATCCGGGCCACAGCGCCGGAATCCGCCCCCGAAGTCACACGTGCCCGCCGGGGGGCACTCAGCTCAGTCCGTCCGGTCCTCAGTGGTGTCCCGACCGGACATCGCCCAGGTCAACCCGAGGGTCACCAGGCACCACACCGTGGCGGTCAACGCGCCGCTCCACAGCGCCTGCCCCAGGTCGCGATCACGCCAGAAGTAAGCCGCGAGGGCAAAGGTCACCCCGAAGACCACCGCTCCCACTACCGCCATCGCGGGATGAGCCGTCCTACGAGACCGTGCGGCCATGATTCCTCCCAACAACGCGCTGCCCCCAGCAAAATAACGGACACGAACAGCGGTCGGAGAACTTCCGCCGACTTCTCGCCAGGCCTGCTCGAACCTGGAACTGCCCCGACGGGCCCGCCGGAACGCTCAGTCGGAAGTCGAGACGCCCGCGCGGGAGGCTCTAGTGTCGTCCCCCGTGACCGAAGCCTCCCCGCACCTGTGCACGACAGCGGACGCCTACGACGCCGTCGCCGACCGCTACGCTGATTTCGCCCGCAACGGGCTCGATGCTCTTCCGCTGGATCGCGCGATGCTCGCCGCGTTCGCGGAGCTCACGCGGACCGCTGATACCGGGCCTGTCGCCGAGTTGGGGTGTGGCCCCGGGCAGGTGGCTGCGCACTTGCGAAGCCTGGGGTTGGACATCTTCGGCGTCGACCTGTCGCCAAACCTGATCGACTTGGCCCGCGAGGCCTACCCGGACTTGCGGTTCGAGGTCGGTTCGATGGGTGCTCTGAACCTGGCCGACGGCAAGCTGGGCGGCATCGTGTCCTGGTACTCGACCATCCACGCGCCGCCGCGGGAAATTCCGCCGTACTTCGCCGAATTTCGCCGGGTGCTGGCCCCGGGCGGCACGCTCCTGCTCGCCTTCTTCGAGTCGGAGGGCGGGCCGGTGGCAGCGTTCGACCACAAGGTAGTGATTGCCTACCGGTGGCCGATCGACGGTCTCGCCGACCTGGCCCGCGAGGCCGGGTTCGCCGAAGTCGGCCGGATGCTGCGCGAGCCCGGCGAGGACGAGCGGTACCGGCGGGGCCATCTGCTGATGCGCGCTCAGTAGGCATCCGGCAGGTCGAGGTGGTCGGACAGCGCAGCCGCTCGCTTCCGGATTTCACCGGCGGATTCGGGGCAGCCGTGCCGGTCCAGCGCCTCGGCCAGTTCGCGGAGGGTTTCGGCCTCGCCTTGCCGGTGGCCGATGCGATGCTGGTGTTCGGCGGCTTCCCGAAAAGTCGTGATGGCTTCGTCGAGTCGGCCGTGCTCGCGTCGTGCGCGCGCCAGCCCGGCCAGCACGATGCCTTCGCCGTAGTCCTCACCGACCTCGCGGTAGAGCCGCAGCGCCTGTTCCAGGTGCTCGACGGCCGCGTCGTGGTGTTCACGCCGCGCGCTCAACGCACCCAGCGCCGCGTGGGTGACGCCCTGGCCGAACCTGTTGTCGTCCTCGCGGTGCAGGTCGAGCGCCCGCCGCAGGTGCCGGTCGGCCGCGTCGAAACCGCCGAGTTCGACGTGCACCTCGCCGAGCGAGATCAGCGCCAGCCCGGACCAGTAGCGATCGCCGATCCGCTCGAACAGCCGCAACGCCCGTTCCTGGTTCTGCGCCGTTTCCTCGTATCGTCCACTTTGGAACTGCGCCGCTCCGAGGTCGAAGAGCAGGTGCGCGCGGGCTTCGTCGTCGTCGAGGCGCCGGGCCGATTCGAGTGCGACCTCGTAGGTGGCGATCCATTCGGTGATGTGCCCGCGAAGTTTGAACAGGTACATCAAGCTGTGGGCGAGCTGCCAGGCGTGCACGTCCAGTCCCGCGCGGGCGCACTGCCGCACGGCGGCGATCAGGTTGTCACGCTCGGCGTCCCACCACCGCAGGGCGGCGTCGTCGGAGTCCCACACCAGCCCCGAAATCTCCGATGCGGGCGGCTCCGGCGAGAACAACCGCGCATGTCCCAGCAACCGCCGGTCGATGCCATGACTGGTGCGCAGGTAGTGATCGGCGATCCGCCGGACCGCGTCCCGCCGCGAATCGGCCGTCTCATCCTCAGCCGCGCACTCGGACAATCCGGATTCCGACCGTTCAGCCACGCCGCTTCAGCATCGCGAGGAACGAGGACCACAGCTCGGTATCGAACACGAGCGTGCCACCGGTGCGGTCCTTCGTGTCGCGCACTCCCACCAGCGAGGGAGTCACCGACACTCCGACGCAGTAGGAATTATTGGCGCTACGGCTGAGCTTGCGCCAAGACGAAAAAAGAAGGCGGTTGTCCGAATTCGCAAAAACCATGATCACAAGCTAGGGCGAACACCCTGAAATCGGTTCGTCCGGCGCGGTGAACCACCCGAAAGACGCACCATCCGATCAGCGGTGAAATGAGCCCCGCTTGAGAGCGGTTGCAAACCTTGCCCACTGCGCACGCTGAAACGCGAGCGTGCCGCCAGCACGGTCCTTCGTGTCGCGGACCCCCACCAGCGAGGGAGTCACCGCGACTTCCACGCACGACGAATTCGTGGTGCTGCGACTGGACTTGCGCCAATCCTGCTGCCGGAATAACTCGTTGCGGATCACGCGATGACCCTAACGCGTGAATCCTTCAGGTGTCACTCTAATGAATTACGAGCGCTCTTGATCAGCGCGAATGACTCGTCCCGATCCAACGCGCTCTTCGTCGCCTCGTCCAAGGCGAGGCAGTACTCACCGACTTGAACCGGGTCGACGATCAAGCCCGTGGAGGTCACAGTCTCCTGCCAGACCAGGGCCGGTTCGACCTCGTCCGGAAACGTCACCACGTGGAACGTCGAACCGCCCATCGCGTGATGGCCCATCGCGCTGAACGGGATGACACGCACGTCGAGGTTTTTCGCCTGCCGCTGCGCCACGTCGAGCACGTGATCGAGCTGCGCGGCGAGCACGCCCGGTCCGCCCACCTCCTGCCGGATCGCCGCCTCGCTCATGACCACCGAGAGCCGCAGCGGATCGTCGCCGGTCAACCTCTCCTGGCGCATTACGCGTGATTCGACCCGGCGGGACGCCTCTGCCAACCGCACGTTCGGACTCCCGGCCTGGATGATCGCGCGGGCGTACTCCTCGGTCTGCAGAAGCCCGTGGATCAGCCCGCCGTCGTAGGTGCGAATGCTCTCCGCGCCGTACTCGTACCCGAAGAAGCGGAGCAGTTCATCGCTGTACAGCGCCGCGTACCGCGACCACCACCCCTGCTCGGTCGCCTGCTCGCGCAGTTGCCGGAGTTCGTCCGCCTCCACGCTGGACATCCCGTAGGCGGAGATCAGCCCGTCGAGCCGTTCGCGCGCAGGAGGCTTGATCCCGCGTTCCACATCGGACAGGTAGGTCTTGGCGATCCGCGCGTTCTTCGCGGCAGCGGTGCCGGTAAGCCGAAGTTGTTCACGCTTCTTGCGCAGGCGGCAGCCGAGCTTCCAGTTCGCTACCGCGGGCGAGGTCGGTGCCATCAGGGCTCCCTTCACCACCAAGTGAATCACGGGCCGATCTTGTAGCTCGTTCGGTGCACAACGCTATTGAATTCAATAGCGGAATCCTAAATTGACCACTGCGGTGGTCCCGGCTTCCGATCTCCCCGTCCCCCGGCCGGGACCACCGCCTTCCCCGTCTGGATCGATCCCTGGAGGTGCCGTGTTCGAAGTGGTCCGAGGTCCGGTCGTGTTCTGGCGGCCGTTGCAGGAACAACGGCACGCCATCCACCCCACGCCGCGCCCGCATCCCGGCCAGCAGCGCCGCACCCTCTGCGGCGTCGACGCCACCCTCACCGATCCGTCCGCAGTGGACTGGCTCGCGCCCACCTGCCCGGAATGCATGGCAGCGGCCAAAAAGCTCGACGCCGAACGCGGCTAACCCGCGCCCAGCTCGCACATACCAGCCCACGTACCCACCCCGCCCCGGAGCCAGCATGCTCACCAACATCATCGGCCTGATCAGCTACCCCGGCGACATCGCCATGACCTTCGGCGTGCTCGCCGCCCTCACCCTCGCCACCGCGACGCTCCCGCTGCGCACCGGAACCGGTCAGCACGCGGATGCCGGGCCCGGCGCGGTCGACGTCTGGCGACTCCGCGACACCATCCGCAACGCTCCACACCGCCACGAGCCACGCCGCGACCAACCACACCGCTACGAGCCACGCCTGTACGTGGCGTCCGAGCCCGACGACGACATCGTCTGGCCCGAAGAAGACTGGCCCGACACCCCGCAGATCGCGCACCAGGCGGAGCCAACCGCCGACTACCCCGGATCGTCGCGGCGCCCCGAACTCCGCATCCCGAGCCCGCTCCGCACCGCCGGAACCCACGAAGAAGACCAGCACACCGGTCGGCACCGGCTCGTCGAACCCGACCTCTACGGGCTACCGGCCGAAATCGACCTCCGCCTCACCCCGATCAGTTGCGCAGCCGCATAACCCCGCAAAACGCAGAAGGCGGGCACCCCCATCGGGGATGCCCGCCTTCACGCGGAAAAGCTGCGGTCAGCAGCGCAAGATCACTTGAGGGAGATCTTGGCGCCGGACTCCTCCAGCTTGGCCTTGGCGTCGTCGGCCTTCTCCTTGTCGACCTTCTCCAGGATCGGCTTCGGCGCGCCCTCGACCATCTCCTTGGCCTCCTTGAGGCCCAGGCCGGAGACGACCTCACGGACGACCTTAATGACGTTGATCTTCTTCTCGCCCGGGTCGTCCAGGATGACGTCGAACTCGTCCTGCTCCTCGACTTCCTCCGCGGCAGCGGCGGCCGGGGCAGCAGCAGCCGCGACCGGGGCGGCGGCCGTGACGTCGAAGGTCTCCTCGAATTCCTTCACGAACTCCGACAGCTCGAGGAGGGTCATCTCCTTGAAGACGTCCAACAGCTCTTCGTTGCTCAGCTTCGCCATGGCGGCGTTCCTTTCGAATCAGTGCCGGCCGCAACCGGCGATACCTGTGGGTTGGGTCGGCCGAAACCAACACCGGAATCCGAAAACCGGACTCAGGAGTCGGACTCGCCGCCCTCCTTCTTGTCCTTCAGGGCGGACGTCATCCGAGCAACCTGCGACGCCGGAGCGGCGAACAAGGAAGCGGTCTCGGACAGCTTGGCCTTCATGGCACCAGCCAACTTGCCCAGCGTGGCCTCGCGCGAGTCGAGATCGGCGATCGCCTCGACCTCGGAAACCGAGATCGGACGGCCATCCATGTAGCCGCCCTTGATCACCAGAGCGTTGTTGGTCTTGGTGAATTCCTTCAGAGCCTTCGCCGCGTCCACCGGCTCGCCATCGATGAAGGCGATCGCGGTCGGGCCGACGAACAAGTCATCGAGGCCCTCGACACCGGACTGCTCCGCAGCACGCTTCACCAGCGTGTTCTTCGCGACACGGTAGGTCGTGTCCTCGCCGAGGGCTCGACGCAACTCGACGAGCTGTGCCATCGACAAGCCGCGGTACTCGGTAATCACCGCCGCGGTCGCGTCGTTGAAACGCTCAGCGATTTCGCTGACCGCATCAATCTTCTCGGGCTTGGCCATGTCGCCTCCTCTCTTCTGCTTCGCGACTGGAGAAGCCGGTCAGCAAAGTCCCCGAGACGACAAAAACGCCCCAGCGCAGCAAGGCACGGGGCGTCGAAGATCTGGGCGTGCGGACACGCTGGAACTGCCTCGTCCTCCTGCGCGGGCCGCCCGCATCTCACGGGACCTTCGCTCTCTCCGCATCGCCGTCGCGAAACAACCGCAACATGGAGAGAAGACCAGCGGTCTTGGGTGGAACTACGACAAGCATACGGCATCCCACCTCGGACGTTCCACCAACCCCTACCCTCAGGCACGCGGCCCGGCGACGAGCCGGCGAACGCCCCACCGGCACCGGTGCGCCCCGTCGCTTGCCCGTGATCCGGTCCGCGCACCCCGACCGCGCGGACCAACTTCACCGGGCAGCCCCTCGCCTTGCCACACACGGCATCATGATTCACGTGGCCGACCCGAAACCCCCGCACCACGACCGATCGCCGGACGAAATCAGCAGGCGGGACCAACAGCCCGAGATCATCGACGCCGAGGTCGTCGACGAGGTGACCGACGAACCCTCCCGGCCCCGGTCCAGCCCGCAGGACGACGAATCCTTCCGCCAGTACCAGCAGTTCCTCGAATTCCAGAAGTTCCAGGAATGGCAGCGCGGCCAAGCGGGCGGCGACCTCCCACCCGAAGGCACCAGCGGCACGAACCCGCGCGGCCACACCCCCTGGTGGAAACGGCTGCTGCGACTGCTGCGCTTCAAATTCGTGCGTCGCGTGCTCTACCTGCTGCTCATCATGCTGTTGATCAACTGGGCGATCGGGTACTACTTCGGCAGCAGCGACGGCGGAAGCGGAAACAACGGAACCGGGGGTTCGCCACCACAAGCCACGCCCATCACGGCCACCAACCCCAAGGCCGCCATCCGGGCCGTCTACAACTACATCGCGCACAAGCCCGAAACGACCTGCGCGCTGTTCGACGACAGCGGCAAAGCCGCCTTCGCCTACGCCTACGGCACACCCAGCTGCGACGCCGCGGCCCGGCAGGCGAACGAAGACGTGACCGACCCCGGCGGATACGCCAGCCCCGGATTCGGCCCGGACGCCCTCCAGGAAACCCCGGACAAAGTCATCGTCGACTCGTGCGCCGCCGACATTCAGGGCGGACCGCCGCTCGGACGCTTCCAACTGGGCAGAGGCGCAGACGGCGGTTGGATCATCGAGAACTACGAAGCCCCGAAGTGCTGAAGCACCACCCCGCCGAACGAAAAGCGGACCGACCCCAATCGGGATCGGTCCGCTTCACGAGCATCGCCTGCGAAATCAGGCAGTCGCAGCCTCGGTGAGGTTGCGGGTACGAGTGGAGTCCACCGGGATGCCCGGGCCCATCGTCGTGGTGAAGGTGACCTTCTTCAGGTAACGGCCCTTCGACGTCGCCGGCTTGGCACGCAGAACCTCGTCGAGAGCCGCCGCGTAGTTCTCCACCAGCTTCTCGGTGTCGAACGAAGCCTTGCCGATGACGAAGTGCAGGTTGGACTGCTTGTCGACCCGGAAGCTGATCTTACCGCCCTTGATGTCCGCGACCGCCTTCGTGACGTTCGGGGTGACGGTGCCGGTCTTCGGGTTCGGCATCAGGCCACGCGGGCCGAGGACCCGCGCGATCTTACCGACCTTGGCCATCTGGTCCGGGGTCGCGATCGCCGCGTCGAAATCGAGCCAGCCGCCCTGGATACGCTCGATCAGGTCTTCCGACCCAACCGCGTCCGCACCGGCGGCCTCGGCCTCAGCGGCCTTGTCACCAGTGGCGAACACGATGACGCGTGCGGTCTTACCAGTACCGTGCGGCAGGTTCACGGTGCCGCGGACCATCTGGTCGGCCTTGCGGGGGTCCACACCCAACCGAACCGCGACCTCGACGGTCGGGTCCATGTTGGTCCGAGAGGTTTTCTGAGCCAGCCCCGCGGCCTCCAGCGGCGTGTACAAACGCGTCTGGTCGACCAGCTCGGCGGCCTGCAGATATGCCTTGCTGCGCTTTGCCATGTCTGTCCCTATCCGAATGGATCAGTTGTGGTCGGGGCCGCGCTGGAGCCCTCCCACTCTTGCTTCAAGCTTTTTACTCGCGGGCGAAGCCCACGTCAGCCTTCGACCTTGAGCCCCATCGAGCGCGCCGTGCCGGAGATGATCTTCTCGGCCTGGTCCATGGAGTTCGCGTTGAGGTCGACCATCTTGGCCTGCGCGATCTCGCGAATCTGGTCGATCGAGACCTTGCCGACCTTGGTCTTGTGCGGCTCACCGCTGCCCTTCTGGACACCGGCTGCCTTCAGCAGCAGCTTCGCGGCCGGCGGGGTCTTCAACTTGAAGTTGAAGGACCGGTCCTCGAACACGGAGATCTCGACCGGCACGACGTCGCCACGCTGGTTCTCGGTGGCGGCGTTGTATGCCTTGCAGAACTCCATGATGTTGACGCCGTGCTGACCCAGCGCCGGACCGACCGGCGGAGCCGGGTTGGCCTGGCCCGCCGAGATCTGCAGCTTGATGATCGCTGAAAGTTTCTTCTTCTTGGGCGGCATGTTTGCTTCCTGTGTGTGTCGCTATCCGGTTAATCGGCCAGGACGATCGTCCGCCGAATCTGCTGGCGATACCACGACACGGTGGCTTCGCCTGCTCCTGCGAGAGGTCCTGCCAGGCACTCCCGCAGCCGCCGCGCTCCGCTTGAGGGAGCCGGTCAGATCTTGGAAACCTGGTTGAACGACAGCTCGACCGGCGTCTCCCGGCCGAAGATCGACACCAGCACCTTCAGCTTCTGCGCGTCGGCGTTGACCTCGCTGATCGTCGCCGGCAGCGTGGCGAACGGACCGTCCATCACCGTGATGGACTCGCCCACCTCGAAGTCGACCTCCACCGAAGACTTCTGGGCGGCAGGCTCGGCGGCCTTCTTGCCCGTCTCCGGCTTCTTCTCCTTCTCCACCTGCGGCGCGAGGAACTTGAGCACCTCGTCGATGCTCAGCGGCGACGGACGCGAAGTCGCGCCGATGAACCCGGTCACACCCGGAGTGTTGCGAACAGCGCTCCAGGAAGGATCGTTGAGCTCCATCCGCACCAGGATGTAGCCAGGAAGGACCTTGCGCTGCACCAGCTTACGCTGGCCGTTCTTGATCTCGGTCACTTCCTCGGTCGGAACCTCGACCTGGAAGATGTAGTCCTCGACGTCCAGCGTCTGGGCTCGGGTCTCCAGGTTGGTCTTGACCTTGTTCTCGTAGCCCGCGTAGGAGTGCACGACGTACCACTCACCGGGCGCGCGGCGCAGCGCGGTGCGCAGCTCCTCGACCGGGTCGGTCTCCTCGGCCTCTTCTTCCGCGCTCTCGGCGGCTCCGCTCTCGGCTGCCTCACCCTGGGCGGCCTCGCCCTGGGAAGTCGAGTCGGTCGCGTCGCCGTTCCCCGAGTGGTCCTCGGCATCCTCGGCGTTCGCGTCGTCCGCGCTCTCGTCCTGAGCGTTCGTGTCGTCGGCGCCCGCGTCGTCGGCGTTCGAACCGGTGCCCTCACCGGAGTCGATGCCCGCGGAGTCGGCACTACCGTTCAACTCGGCGCTGGCGACGTCGGCGCCCTCGCCCGATCCGGTGGACGACACCTCGGCGGACTCCTCGGCCTTCGTGTCCACCTGCTCTTCGGACAAGCCGGTCAACTCCTGGCCCTCGTAGGAGGTCACAGTCGGTCTCGCTTCCTCTCGTGCGTTGCGTGCCGGATCGATGGCATCCACCGCCCCGCTCCATCGCGCGGGAACGGGGTGCTCAGCCGAACAACCAGAGCACGCCCTTCGCGAAGAGCAGATCCACGCCCGCGATGAACGACACCATGATCGTGACGAACACCAGTACAACCAGCGTGTAGGTCACCAACGACTTGCGCGTCGGCCAGATGACCTTGCGCAGCTCGGCGACGACCTCTCGCAGGAAGCGCACGATCTTGCGGAACGGCGAAACCCGACCCTGCCGACCGTCCCGTGAGGGAGTGGGTCGACCCTTTGACTCAGTTGTACGCGTTGAGCCGGACCCCGACTCGCTATCGCGGCCACCCTTTCGAGTGGACGGACGGTCAGAGGAACGACGCTCGCGCCGCGCGGCGGCGCCGGACGGTTGAGAAGCGTCCCGCTCCTCATCCGGTCCCTGGTCGCGGTCGTCGCTCACGCCATCCTCCGCTCAACCGTCTGCATCGACGCAGGGGTGACAGGACTCGAACCTGCAACCGCCGGTTTTGGAGACCGGTGCTCTGCCAATTGAGCTACACCCCTTCACGGCCGAAAACCGACCGCGCTTCGGACGCCTTTCACCCTACCTTGCCGCCCTGTGCAGACCGGACCACCCTTCGAAAACCGGGTCGGTCTGGCCCCGCACAACTCGGCCAGGCATCGGAACTGGCACCCAAGACCGAAAGTGTACGACACGAAGATGACCAAGCTCCAACCGCATCCCCCTCGTGTCCAAGATCCGCCAACCACCGGCCCGAACACGCCCCGTACGCCGAGTTCCACGCAGCGCCACCGGGTCGCCCGCGGGTCGCCCGCGCGGTGGAAGCGCGAGCACCACCGCAGCAGGTGCCCGCCACCGCCGGAACACCCTCCCGCGATCCCGTCCCACGCGATAACACCCGGCCGAGCGTGCGTGGGGAGCGTGTCCACCCGGCGACGCCTCTGCAAGGATGAAAAGCATGGCCGCACCTGAGACGCAATCCGAGAACACGACCGGTAAGCCGCGGGTCTCCGCACGCATCGGCGGGATCAGCGAATCCGCCACCCTGGCGGTCGACTCCAAGGCCAAGGCGCTGAAAGCAGCCGGCCGCCCGGTGATCGGTTTCGGTGCCGGTGAGCCCGACTTCCCCACTCCGCAGCCGATCGTGGACGCCGCGATCGACGCCTGCTCCGATCCGCGCAACCACCGCTACAGCCCCGCCGCCGGGCTTCCGGAACTGCGCGAAGCGCTGGTGGCCAAGACCGCCCGCGATTCCGGCTACAACGTCGACGCCAACCAGATCCTGGTGACCAACGGCGGCAAGCAAGCCGTTTACCAGGCATTCGCCACGCTGCTGGACCCGGGCGACGAAGTCCTGCTGCCCGCTCCGTACTGGACGACCTACCCCGAAGCGATCACGCTGGCCGACGGTGTTCCGGTAGTCGTCCCGACCGACGACAGCACCGGCTTCCTGACCGACGTCGAACAGCTCGAAGCCGCGCGCACCCCGCGCACCAAGGTTCTGCTGTTCAACTCGCCGTCGAACCCCACCGGGGCGGTCTACCCGCCCGAGCGGATCGAGGCGATCGGGCGCTGGGCCGTCGAGAACGGCATCTGGGTGATCACCGACGAGATCTACGAGCACCTCGTCTACGGCGACGCCGAGAACGTCTCCATGCCCGCCGTGGTGCCCGAACTGGCCGACAACTGCGTCGTGCTCAACGGGGTCGCCAAGACCTACGCCATGACCGGCTGGCGCGTCGGCTGGATGATCGGGCCGCAGGACGTCATCAAGGCCGCGACCAACCTGCAGTCGCACCTGTCGTCCAACGTTTCCAACGTCTCCCAGCGCGCCGCGCTGGCGGCCGTCAGCGGCTCGCTCGACGCGGTCGTCGAGATGCGCACGGCCTTCGACCGGCGCCGTCGCACGATCGTCGAGATGCTCTCGGCGATCCCCGGCGTGAGCTGCCCCGAACCGCAAGGCGCGTTCTACGCCTACCCGTCGGTGAAGGAACTGCTGGGCAAGGAGATCCGCGGCACCCGGCCGCAGACCAGCGTCGAACTCGCCTCGCTCGTCCTGGAACAGGCCGAGGTGGCCGTCGTCCCCGGCGAGGCGTTCGGCACCCCCGGCTACTTCCGGATGTCCTACGCCCTCGGCGACGAGGACCTGGCCGAGGGAGTCCGCCGGATGGCCGACCTGCTCGGAGAAGCGAAGTAACCGACCCGGCACGACGAACGCACGAGTGGGGCCTGCTCTCGCGAGAGCAGGCCCCACCGGTGTCTCAGCCGTCGGCGAGGCGCACCGTGGCGGTCGCGCCCCCGAGCACGCCCTGGCCCTCGCTGCGGGCCGTGAGGGTCACCCGCACGGTGCCGTCGTCGTTCTTCGCGGCGACCTTGCCACCGAACACCACAACAGCCCCCACGCCGTCGTCCGGGACGACGACCGGCCGGGTGAACCGCACGCCGTAGTGCACCAGTGCGGCGGGGTCACCGGCCCAATCACCGACCACGCGACCGGCCAGCGCCATCGTGAACATCCCGTGCGCGATCACATCGGGCAGACCGACCTCGGTCGCGAACCGCTCGTTCCAGTGGATCGGGTTGAAATCACCGGATGCGCCCGCGTAGCGCACCAGGTCCGCGCGCGTCACCGGGACACTGCTCTCCGGCAGCCGGTCGCCCTCGGAAACGTCGGAGAATCGAAGCCTCACGCCTGTTCACCTTCCTCCGCGCCGCGGACCACCAGCATCGACTTGGCCGTGCACACCGGCTCCCCGTCGACGGTGCCGATCTCGGCCCGCACCGTGAGGAACTCGTTGCCCGCGCGAGCCTTGATGTCGTCCACGTGCACCACCGTGGTCAGCCGGTCACCAGCGCGGATCGGGCGGTGGTGGCTGAACTCCTGGTGACCGTGCACCACCCTGCTGTAGTCCAAGCCGAGATCCGGGTCGTCCACGATCACGTCGTGGGCGCGCATCGAGAGGATCACCGCGAACGTCGGCGGCGCGATCACGTCCGGATGGCCGGCGGCGACGGCGGCCTCGGCGTCGCGGAACACCGGCGAATCGTCCTTGATCGCCGCGGCGAATTCCGCGATCTTCTCCCGGCCCACCTCGTAGGTTGCCGTAGGTGGGTACTTGCGTCCGATGAACGACAGATCGAGCGTCACATCGGGGACATTACCGGAGCCGATCGTGCCCGGACCTCGGGATGGCGGACGCGCTTCGGCAGAGCAGCCGGCGGCAGCCCGAGCGGGTCGGGGGCCCGACATGCGAAAACCCGCCTCGGCTATTGCCGGGCGGGCTTTCGTGTTTCGGCGAGCGAGCCGCTGAAGCTCAGCGGGTCTCCTTGTGCACTCGGTGCGTGCCGCAGTTCATGCAGAACTTCTTCATCGCCAAGCGGTCCGGGTTGTTACGCCGGTTCTTGTTGGTGATGTAGTTGCGGTTCTTGCACTCCTCGCACGCCAGCGTGATCTTCGGGCGGACATCGGTGGCGGCCACGGGGGTGCCTTTCTCTCTCGCGGGGTCACGGAACGGCTCACCAAGCAAACTGGCGAACCGATGTGTGGATGGTAGCGGTGGCCGGACTTGAACCGACGACACAGCGATTATGAGCCGCTTGCTCTACCGACTGAGCTACACCGCCGCGCTAGGACCCGTTCGCCGATCAACGCCAGCGATCAAGGAAATCCCACGCAAAACAGCCACGGTACTCATTCTACCGAGCACCGCGGCTGTCTTTCGAGCCCCAATACGGAATCGAACCGTAGACCTTCGCCTTACCATGGCGACGCTCTACCGACTGAGCTATTGGGGCGTGCCCTTGCGGAGCGATTAAAACTTTACACACCCCACGGAAGGCCTCGAACAGGGGGGTCCCCGAACCGAAAAACCCGCAGGTCAACGGGGAATCAGCGCCAATTCCCCCACGAACGGCCCGCACCGGAGTGGCCGAGCCGAAACGTGGAAATCGTCGGCTGCGCCCGCGAACAGGTGACCGCGAACACACAATCCCGCGTCGGGGCGAGTGCCGAACGCGAAAATCAGTGGACGAGGGTGAGCACCGTCTCGGACCGAGAACCGCTTCTCCGGACGGTCCGCGCCTGCAACCACGCTTCCAGCCGGTCCTCCGGCAGCGGGCGGGTGATGAGGTAGCCCTGGGCGACGTCGCAGCCCATGGTCACCAGCTGGTCCCGCGCGGCATCGTCCTCGACGCCCTCGGCGACCACGATCAGATCCAGCGAGTGCCCGAGCTCCACGATCGACCGCACCACGGCCATGTCGCTGAGGTCCGTTCCCATGCCGAGCACGAAACTTTTGTCGATCTTGACCTCGTCCACCGGCAACTGCCGCAGGTACGCCAGCGACGAGTAGCCCGTGCCGAAGTCGTCGACCGCGAGGACGACGCCCATCGCGTGCAGCCTGCGCAGCACCGGCATCGAGCGTTCCGGCTCCTCCATCACGCTGGACTCGGTCAACTCGAAGGTCAGCAGCTCGGGAGCGATGTCGTGCCGGGCCAGCGCCTCGGCGACCCGGTCCGGGAACGTCTCGTCGGCGAGGTTGCGCACCGACAGGTTCACCGCCACGGACATCCGCAGGCCCTGATCCAGCCACTCCCGCACCTTGACCAGCGCGCGTTCCATGACGAACGACGTCAACGCGTCGACCAGCCCCGTCGCCTCGACCACCGGCACGAACTCGTCCGGATCGAGCCGGCCGTACTCGGGATGCCACCAGCGCACCAACGCCTCGGCGCCCACCACCTGACGTGCGGGCAACGCCACCTTCGGCTGGTAATGCACCTCGACCTGACCCGAATCCAGCGCATGCCGGAACTGGGTCACCAGTTGGAACCGCCGCAGGAAGACCTGGCCCATCGCCGGGGCGTAACCGCGCACCCGATCCTTGCCGTTGCGCGCCGCGCGCACGGCGACGTCGGCGTGCTGGAGCAACGTGTCCACATCCGTCTCGGTCTCCGCGTCGATCGGGGATGACGACGCGAACCCCGCGACCCCGCTGGCTTCCATCACCAGTCGATCCAGCGGGTACGACTCGCCGATCAGCCCGCCGACCCGCTCGCCGACCTCGTGCGCCTCGGCCTCGGTGTGGTCGAGCAGCAGCACCGCGTAGGAGCTCGCCTCCAGCCGCGCCAGCGGCACCTCCGGGCCGAACGCCTCCCGCATCCGTTCACCCGCGGCCACGATCATGCGATCGCCCCACGCGTAGCCGAGCGCCTCGCTGACGGACGTGAGCAGGTCCAGATCGACCCGCAGCACGACCGCCGTTCTGCCGTTGCGGAGCTCACCGGCGGCGATCTCCCGGAATCCGGTGCGGTTGAGCAGCCCGGTCAGCGGATCGTGATAAGCGTCATGCCGCAGTCGGGCGAGCAGTCGCCGGTTGTCCATCGCGGTGGCCAGGTGGCTGGCGAGGGTGTGCAGCAGGCTGATGTCCGCACGTCCGAAACCACGCCACCTGCTCACCCGGTCGTGCACCTCGACGGCCCCGAGCAACCTGCTCGCGCCCCGGAGCGGTACCACCAGAGATTCGTAGGCTCCGCGCTGCCACAGGGCTCTGCGCACCTCGTCGGGTGCCTCCAGCGTGCGGAACGAGCGGACGTCACTGCCGGGCAGCTGGAGCAGCGGATCATCCCGCAGCGCCGTCGACGCGGCCTTCTGCGCCGCCTCCGGCAGCGGCTCGCCCGCCACCAGCGTGCTCACCTCACCGCTCGGCCCCAGGCGCAGCCGCAGCACCACCCGGGTGGCGTTGAGCTGCTCACGGATCCGTTCGGCCACCGGCTCCCACTCGCTGACCGAGGGACCGTCGTCCGAATCATCCGAATCGGAACGGGTTCGCGCGGCAGCCTGGCCGGACCGCGCGACGCTGAGGCTGACATCGCTGAGCGTCTCCAGGTCGCGCTGCTCGCGCAGCAGACCGGAGTACGCGCGGTAGAGCAGAGCGACCGCCACGGCGATCAGCGCGACCAACAGCCAACCCCACATGGTGCTGATCGCCACCTCGTAGCTGACCAGCGCCACGGACGTGTTGAGCAGACCGACGGCCAGCGTCCGCACCGCCAGCTGCGCACCGGCGGACACCCGCACCCCGCCGCCGAGCACGTGCAGCGCCGCGAGCGCGAACGCACAGCTGAGCAGCGGCGAGGTCAGGGTGCCGATGACCGGCCCGAACCAGATCGGCGCCTCGTCGACCAGTAGCTGGTGGACTGCCGAGGCGACCGCGAACGGGACGGCGATCTCCCAGCACATGACACCGGCGTTGTAGACGACGTGGGTCGCGGCGCGTCTGCCGACCTGGGCACCCAGCCCGGCGAGCAGGTTCGCGGCGAGGACCACCTCGAAGGGGGCGGTCAGCAGCCCAAGGAGCAGCGGAATCTCGGTGAACGAGATCGTCCAGCCGACCCGCTTCACGTCGACATCGATGGTCAGCTGCTCGGCGAGCAGGAAGCCGATCGCCAACAGCGGCCCGGCGATCAGCAGGTCGAGGCCGTACTCGAAATCGAGCCACGCGGAGGTCGCCACGGAGATGAGGAGTCCGGTGGCGAGCACGAACAGTGAGAATCCGGTGAACACTCGACGCCGCGCGGGGTCGACCTCGACGCGAACGGGCGGCCGGGGCGTCTCCCCGGATCTCTTGCGGCCGAGGGGGTGGTGACTCTCGATCATCCCCGCTCCTCTGCCTCGCAACACGAATGTCGCACCCGATTACGCGCCGATCGTGACTGACGACGGGCACGCTTCGCCAGGGGCGTTCTGGCCCTTTTGCGGGCACACGGAGCAATCCGCGGCACGGCATTCGGCGTAGTAACCGGAGCAAAGCTGCCGAATATCCGCACTGACCTGCGTGATTCGCGGCCACAACCCGTGGCGTCGGTCACCTCGATCCGGCTTGACGATCGAGCCGGAAAGACTGTGAGCCTTCCCGCAGCAACCCCAAGTAACGATCACGCTACGTGTCCAACTCCTACCCGAAGTGTCGAACGCGATAGCCGGTCGGGCGAACGAGTCACCCGAGGCCCAGATCCGCCAGGAAGTACCGCAGAGCTCGGTCCAGATCCGCCAGCCCCGACTCCTCCAGCACCACGTGCCCGGCACCGTTGAGCAACGCGAACCGGGCGGTCCCCGGGATGGCGTCGAAGAACGCGCGGGACAGCGACGGCGAGACCCACCTGTCCTCCGCCGGGTGCGCCAACAGCAGTGGCGGACCGGCGAACCGGTGCGGATCCACCACCGCCGCACCCCCGAGGAACGTTCGGACGAAGCTCAGCGGAACCCGCCTGCCGCCCCCCAACGGGTCGGAGCACATCAGGTTCGCGAACTGCTCGTGGTTCGACGCGGCCGCGAGATTGGCCACCCCGCGCAACGGAACCGGCACCGCCGACCGCAACGGCCCCGGCAGCAGCGCGAGCGAACTCGCCCACCGCCCCAATGCCGGGTTGGCCGCGAGCGCTCGCCGAACACCGTCCCGCCGCGCGTCCGCCAAGCACGTGACCACCACACCGGCAACGGCCGCAGGAGCCCGAGCGGCCACGTCGTACGCCAACAACCCGCCGGACCCCGTCCCGAACAGCACGATCGGACGCGCATCGGCCGACCGCTCGGCGGCGATCAGGTCGAGCACGCACCTGCGCCAACCCCCGAAGCCCACCCCGACCTCAGAACCGGACAACCCGAAGCCGGGCAGGTCCGGGGCCACGAACTCGAGGTCGGCCATCGCGGGCAGTCGCCCGTATGGCGCGAGCATCCGCCCGTAGGTGCCCGCACCGTGCAACGCGATCACCTTCGCGGGAGCCTGCGGGCGGGCCCAGCGATCGACGTGCACCGGCGTTCCGCGCCACGACCACCACTGCTCTTCCGGCGCACTCGTCTCGGCTGACCGCAGGCCACCGGGGAAATAACGTTGGTAGCGCAGCCAGTACGGGTAGTCCTCGTAGCTGGGACCGTGCGGATGGAACGACATCGCGGCGCGCGAAGGCACACCACGAACATACGGAGCTACTCAGCGGATGCACATCGGCCAAGAGCAGGCACGCATCTGGTTCCGGCGGTCCCGCGTGGCCAGACTGGCCACGGTCACCCCGCCCGGCCGGCCCCACCTGGTTCCCGTGACGTTCATCGTCGAGCAGGAACCTTCCGGATCGGACCTGATCGTCACCGCCGTCGACCACAAGCCCAAACGCGCCGGAACGCTCAAACGGCTGCGCAACATCACCGCGAACCCGAACGTCTCGCTGCTGGTCGACCACTACGACGACGACTGGTCACAGCTCTGGTGGGTGCGTGCCGACGGGCGAGCCGAGCTCGGCTCCGCCGACGATCACCCCGAACTCGTCGACACCCTGGCCGCCAAGTACTCGCAGTACCTCGAGCAGCGCCCCAGCAGCACGCTCGTCATCGTGCGAGTGCATCGGTGGAACGGCTGGAGCGCAACGCCGCCCGACGGGGAGCTCACGAACCGAACGGAGAACTGATCCGGACCACCCCGGAGTCGAGGTCGAGCGGGCCGGAACCGGCTTCGCGGTCGTCCTCCTTCGCGACCGCCACCCACGCCATCTGGTCGAGCCGATGGCGCGCGCCCGCGTTGAACAGGCCCTCCACCTCCAGCGTCGCCGAGGCTGCGGCGGAAACGGGCTCGCGGGCAGCCGCTTCGTCCACGGCGCGCAGCGCCTGCCTGCGCCGGGCACGAGCCGCGCGATCGATGGCCATCCAGCCACACTAGCCGCCTCGGAGAACGTCCCGAAGATGTTTCGGGTACCGGATCCGGGCCGCATCCGGGCCGCAAGGACAGCACCGCGAGGCCGCGCTTCCCGGCCGACCAGCACCGGACGCGAAGGGCCGCGCCGACGATCACGTTTCCACGTCGCTCCAGAGAAAGAAACGCTTGCCCTGGTTGTCCATGCAATCCACGAGCCGACCGTAGGGCTTGCGCTGCACCGGATCGGCCTCACCGCCCAGCTCGCGAGTGCATCGGACCGCGCGTTCGAGATCGTCCACCCGGAAGCACAGCACGACCTCGTTGCGCCGCGCCAGGCCCACACCGGTCATCGGCGAGACGTTCTCGACCTCCCACCCGCCGGGTGATGGACCCTGCGCGAACCGCCAGCCGAGGACCTGGCCGTAGAACTCCTTGGCCATCTCGCCGTCCCGCACGAGGAGCGTCACGTAGGACACCTCTCCCGGCGCCGACCGCCGCGGCCGGTCCACCGGCAACGGCCCGGGCGGCGTCAGCAACAACCAGCGGTGCCCGAAGGGGTCATCGATCCGGGCGACCCTGCCGTACGACTCGTCCCGTACCGCGCCCACCTGCGCAGCACCCTGTTCGCACGCTTCCCGCACGACCGAATCCACATCGGCGACCTGCAGGTGCAAGCCCACGCTCGCACCACCACGGCTGCGTGGGCTCAGCATCCCGATCTCCGGGGCCTCGTCGGCCAGCATCAGCACCGAGTCACCGATGGCCAGCTCGGCGTGCCCGATCCGGCCGTCGTCCATCAGGTACGGCTTGCCTCGCCGCCGGGCCCCGAACACCCGCACGTACCAGTCGATCGCCCGGCTCGCCTCGCGCACCACCACGTAGGCCGACAGGGTGTTCGCGTGGGTCTCGTCCGCAGACGACCCCGTGGAGCTCCGGCCCGTGGTCATCATTTCCTCCCCGTTCTTCCAACACCCCCGGTGACACTTCTCACCACTACGGTCTCCCGGTCCGCGCCCCACTGCACGGCGTGCGGGGTCTCCGGACGGGTGGCCGCTAAGCTCCCGGACGTGCAGGACCCGTACTACGTCCAGGTCGACACGGCCCGGCTCTCCCGGATGAACGCCGCGCTCGACGTCGTCGACGAGCACGCCGAGCTCAACCACCGGTACCGGCGGCTGATCACCGACTCCCGCAACGCCATGGGTGGCGAGACGGTGCGGCTGACGCAGGCGCGCGGCATCGCGAAGAAGCTGATGGTGCTGGTCAAAGCGGCCGGGGCGGACTTCGCCGACCAGCTGCCCGCCGCCGAGCGCCGCACGCTCACCGAAGGGCTCGAACAAGCCGACGAACTGATCTACGCCGACGAAGCGTGATCGACCTCCACTGCGGGAACCCCGTTGGGCAGTTCCGGCCGAGGAGGGCATATATGAAGGACCACACTTCGGATCCCAACACCGAGCAGATCACCATCTGGCGCAATCTCCTCGATTCGTTCGGCCAGCTCAGCGCCGCGTGGGGCGCCGCTGCCGAGGCGCAGCAGGAGGCGGACGCGGGGAAGGGACCCGCCGCCCACCAGCTGCCCGAGTCGCTGGTGGTGTCGTTCTCCCGGGCCGGGATGGAGGTGGCCGACGCGCTGGCCGGGGTGGCCACGGTGCTGTCCCACCAGAGCAAGCAGAGCGACTGGTTCGACGAGACCGCCGAAGCCATGCGGGCGGCCCGCGACAGCTGGACGCAGTCCCACGACGCGGCGGCAGCCCAGTACGACTCCGAACCGTCCGGTTCGTCGGACGGGTCGGCGGGCAGCTCCGAGGCGAACTCCTAGGCCGCCCGGACGGTCCGCGAGCCGACCCGCGTGGGCGAGCGGCTCGCGGAAACCGGCCGACCCGATTCGCGCGAAAACGATCGCCCGACCGGTTCGCGTTGCGAAACTGGTCGGGGGCGCGCACGCGTGCGCCCACAGGACGTACGGGAGCATTCGCGAATGAAGGTCCACCACCTCAACTGCGGCACGATGCGTCCACTCGGCGGCCGATTCGTTGACGGCCGTGACGGTGTGCTCCGCCGGGCCGAGATGGTCTGCCACTGCTTGCTGGTCGAGACCGATTCCACGCTGGTGCTGATCGAGACGGGAATGGGCACGCCCGCGGTCGCCCGCGCTCGCCCGCGCTCGCCGCGTTCGAAGGCATGCTCCAGACCGAGCGCAGACGCGGCTGGAACCAACGCAGGCTCCGGGACCTCGTCACCCAGCACGGCGACGAGGTCACCGTGTTTTCGGCGCACAACGGCGCGGAGTTCCGGCACCTGTCGACGACGACCGGCGAGCGGGACCGCTGACGGGGCTGAGGGGGCTGAGGGGGCTGAGGGGGCTGAGGGGGCTGAGGGGGCTGACGGTCAACCCAACAGCTTGTCCCACCAGGAACCTTTGCGCGGGTGGCGAATCTTCACGTCCCCGCCCTTCGACTTGCCGTGCAGAACGAAGTGCGGTCGGCCACGCGGCGGCCCGGTCGGCACGCGAGTGTCCAGGTTTCCCCAGCTCACCTCCAGTGCATTGCAGTCAAGGGTGGCCTGCTCCGGCACGATCAGCTTGGTCGAACCCATGGTGTCGTCGAGCTCGATGTCGACCACCTGAGACGAGTACACGGCTTCGGTGAAATCGAGCACCGTGTCGCTGAGCCGGGTGCGCACCCGCAGTGAAGCGGGCACCTGCCACTGTCCCTTGCGCTTCACCTCGGACCCGGTACCTCGGATCTCCGTGGGCTGTGCGGCTGCGGTGGGCCGTGCGGCTGCGGGGAACTGTGCCGGTTCGCCGGACTGCGGGTTTCGCTCCACAGCCTGCGCATCCGGCCGGGCCGAGGGGATGTCGGCGACGACGGCATCGAGGTCGCCCCGGGTCTTGGCGGCGAACACGGCACCGGTGCGTTCCTCGAACTCGGCGAGCGTGATGTATCACTCACCGACGGCGCGCTGCAGGAGCTCACCGGTGTGCTGCCGGTCGACGTCCGAAACCCGGAGATCGCGCTGTTCCACGAAATGATGATACGTGGTACTTCGCGACCGTCGGGATCGTTCCGCGGAAGAGCGCACCCAGACCGAACGCTGACCACGCAGACGAGTGGGCCGCGCGTGCACGCCGCCCGACCACGAACTCCGGCCCGAACTCATGCATACCTAGCCATATGGGCATAGCCTCGGAGACAGGAAGGACACGTTCCCGCCCGAGGATCGGCTCACATGACTACTGCACACCAGGAACACACCGGCCACGAACACGCCCACGGCGAAGGCTGCGGCCACGTGGCCGTGCCGCACGGCGACCACGTCGACTACGTGCACGACGGGCACCTGCACCGCACGCACGACGACCACTACGACGAGTGCGAACCGAGCGAGCACACCCCACACGACCAGCACGAACACGCCCACGGCGAAGGCTGCGGCCACGTGGCCGTGCCGCACGGCGACCACGTCGACTACGTGCACGACGGGCACCGCCACGCGGCCCACGACCGGCACTACGACGAACACTGACCGCGTCGCGCGGTCCGCAGGTGCCTCATGAACCCGGGTTCTCGCCGAGCACGCCCTCGTCGCTCGTCCGGCTGCTGGTGAAGACGTAGCGGCTCGGGCGTCGAGGGGGCGGTGCTCAGCGGCGAGATCGGTCCGTGTCGTGAGCTTCGGCCTGGAACCCGAGAGCACGGTAGTGCTCCAGCCATCGCTGACCTCGAATAGACGCCGGATCACCCATCAGGGATCCTGTGCGGTGAACAGGCCGGAGCAGGAGCGTTACAGGTCGAGTTCGTAGTAGAGCATCTGCGTCTCCGGTCTGTCCGGTTTCTCCAGATTGGTGAACCCGAGACTCTCGTACAACCCGCGCGCCGCGGTGTCGCTGGCAGCGGTGCCCAGCTCCATCGTCGTGGCTCCGCGTTCGCGAGCGATGCCCAATGCGGTCCGCATCAGCATCCGGGCGTGCCCCTGCCTGCGGCGATGGGGCACCACGTACAGCTCCTCCAGGAAGCACACCGGGGTCCCGGTGAGCACGTACTCGCGAAACCGCAACTGGGCCATGCCACCGTACGGCGGCCCGGCCAACACGAACACGCTGATCCCGCTCGCGATGTGCGCGCGAATGCGCGGGGCGAGCACCTCGGCGCCCGGCGTGTACTCATCGAACTCGACTTGAAAGCGATCGAGCAGATCGGCGACTTCACCCGCGTCGGCGGGCGTGGCCACACGGCTGCGCTCCGTTGGCGACGTCACCGAACAACCGTATCCCACCCGGGCAGCGTGCCCGACTCGCTGAGAACCCCCGACCGGACACCGCGATCAGCGGGTGCGTCCTGAGCTGGACCTGCACCGTCTCGCCTACCTGGTACGGGAAACTCTCAGTCGTCGGGGCCAGTCGTACTCCCGACGACCGTGAGCGAGACGATCCTCGGCTACGTGCGCTGCTCCACCGAGGAACAGGACCTCGCGCGAAACGCCAGCGGCCGGCCGAGCTCGGTGGCACGAGTGAGCCGTCCGAAGCCGGGTGCTGCTGTTTCTGCCTCAGGCCGTTTCACCGAAAGTGTTTCCTGCTGTGAGACACCGCAAGGTAGGTGCGTTTGCCGGAGTGGTGATGGCTAGGGTGTCGTCCGTGAGGGAGATGCTTGCCCGCAAGCGCGGCTGGAGAGTGCTGAGTGCGCTCCCGTTGGCACTGCTGGGGCTCTTCCTCGTGCAGGCCGTGTTGCTGCCCGCGCACGGTCTGCCAGCGCATGATGCCGTCATGTCCGCAGCCAGCACTTCCTCCCTGGGAGAGCACTCCGCTCAGACACCGCCCGTACCTCATGGCGAGGCCGGGCACGAGCACGGCGGTCATGGGCACGGCCCAGCCGATGGCGGGCCGGTGTGCCACGTGGGCCCCCACTACGCCGATGTCGCGGTGAACCGACTGGCGGACGACGAGTTCTCCGAGCTGGCCCTGGGTGTGCTGGTCCTGGCGACGGGGCTGCTCGCCGTTTCGCTGTTGCTGCCGAGGCCCCCGTCGTCCTGCTGGCGATGGTCCTCACGTCCGCACTGGCGCCCCGCCGGTGCGGCTCTCCTGGCGCACGTGTGCATCGCGCGCACCTGAGTCTTCTGCAGCGCCACGCGTCCTCTCTGCGTATCCGATAGCAACACGTCATCGACGTGGCGAGAGGCGACTCGCGGTGGGCTGAGCTGCCTGCGCCCGCAGGTGACTCCTGGCCACGCCCGGTGTCCCAGAAGCTTCGGAATCGCATCTTCCACGCCTGGCGCTGCTCGCTCGCATTCCCCGACAACTCGTCTTCTCAGCGAGCACGGCGCGAGGAACGCGCCGCGCCAGGAGGTTTTTCGCAATGATTCACGATTCGGTGATCGACTGTGTCGGATCGACCCCGATGGTCCGTCTGCAACGCTATTTTCCCGACCCCGAAGTGGAAGTGATCGCCAAGCTGGAGATGCTCAACCCGGGCGGCAGCATGAAGGACCGGCCGGCCCGGTTCATCGTCGAGCAGGGGCTGCGCGAGGGCACCCTGCGCCCGGGCATGCGCCTGGTGGAGAGCACGTCCGGCAACCTCGGCATCGCGCTGGCCATGGCGGCGGGTCTGCACGGGCTGTCATTCACCGCCGTGGTGGACCCGAAGACCTCGTCGACGAACCTGCGCCTGCTGGAGCTCTTCGGAGCCGAGGTGGAGATGGTCACCGAGCCCGACGGCACGGGCGGCTACCTGCACACCCGGGTTCGCCGTGCCCACGAGCTGGTGGCCTCCTGGTCGGACGCGGTGCTGGTGAACCAATACGCCAACGAGCTGAACTGGCGCGCGTACTACGAAACCGCCGGTCAGGAAATCCTCGATGCGGTCGAGGGGCCGATCGACTACCTCGTCGCAGCGGTCTCCACCACCGGGTCGATCCAAGGCATCGCGCGTCGCTTGCGACAGGAACACCCGGATCTGAAGGTGGTGGCGGTCGACGCCGTCGGCTCGGTCATCTTCGGTGCGCCACCCGCACCGCGACAGCTCCCCGGCTTCGGCGCCAGCCGCGTCCCGGAAATCCTCAACGCCGACGAGATCGATGAGGTGCTGCACGTCTCGGACGCGGAGTCGGTCGCCGGGTGCCGCCAGTTGCTGGCGACCGAGAAGATCTTCGCGGGCGGCTCCTCGGGGGCGGTGGTGGCCGGAGTCGAGCACTTGACGTCGCGGTTGGACCGTTCAGCGCGAGTGGTCACCCTGCTGCCCGATCGGGGGGAGCGCTACCTCGACCTCGTCTACGACGACGCCTGGGCCGCCGAGCTGAGGGACCCGTGGCAGGAGCCGGAACCGGCGGTCAGCCCGTGACCAGCACGCTTCGGACTCGAGAGCTCGGTGCGGTTCGAGGGCGGACGTCGAACTCCCACAGCAGGAACCTGGCCCTGCTGTGGGCAGGGCAGTTCGTCAACACCGCCGGGCTGATGATGCTGGTGCCGATCATGCCCTTCTACCTGCAGGGCATGGGCCTCCAGGGCGTTGCGGAGATCCAGACCTGGGCCGGGGTGGCCATCGCCGCCCCGGCCCTGGCCCTGACGGTGGCCACGCCGATGTGGGGCCGACTCGGTGACCGGATCGGCCGCAAGTGGATGGTCGTCCGAGCCCTGGTGGGGCTGGCGTTGGCGATGGCGGTAATGGCCGTCGCGACGGCTCCGCTGGTGCTGGTTGTCGGGCGCCTGCTGCAGGGCGCCCTCGGTGGGGTCGTCGAGGCCGCCGCGGCGTTCGCCGGATCGGCCGGTTCGGACAAGAGGCGCGGCTCGTCGCTGGGCAAGTCCTTCAGCGCCACCGCTGCCGGGGCGCTGATCGGCCCGATCGCCGGTGGCCTGTTCGTCGGGGCCGGCGGTTTGCGCCCGCTCATGCTCGTCATCGCCGCCGCGGCGGTGGTGCTCGCGGTGGGATGCGCTGCCGGTCTGCAGGAGCCGGAAGGGGGGCGATCCACCGGGGGGCAGCAGCCCCGGCGCGAGCGGCACGGGGTGATGCAGGTGCCCGGTGCGGTGCCGCTGGCCCTGGCCGCCGTCGGTGCCTACTTCGGCGTCTACGGCCTGATCCCCGTCTTCGCCGAGCACGTCAGCGGCATCGGCACGGCACCGAGTTCGGCGAGCGTGTGGGTGGGCGTGCTGCACTCGGTGATGTGGGGGGCCACCTTGTTCGGATCGTTCTGGTGGGGCAAGCGCAACGACGCCACCGGCCGACCGATCCGCACCTTCGCCTGGGCTGCGGGCGGCTGCGCCGTCAGCATCGCCGCGGTCGTGCTGCCGCTGGGCCCTGCTGCCCTGATCCCGCTGCGGCTCGTGCAGGGATTCTGCTTCGCCGCACTGGCCCAGTCGCTGTTCCTGCACTTCAGCCACCACGCCCCGGAGGAGCGCAAGAGCTCGTTCGTCGGGATGGCCAACAGCTTCCTGCTGGTCGGGCAGTCAGCGGGTCCCCTGCTAGCCGGGCCGCTGGTACTGGCGATGCCCGTCAGCGGTGCCGTTCTCGTGATGGCCGCAACCACTGGCCTGGCCTGCCTGCTGGCCCTCGGGCCGGCCCGAGGGGAGAAACACGCCCACTTCGGCGGAGACGGTGAAGACGGCACAGCTGCGGAAGAGACCGCACCGCTTCCCGCCGGCGGCCCCGCAAGGAGCCACGACGTGGTCGACGCAGCGGAATCGACCGCGCCGGTCCGCACCGGCGTTGAGGTGCGTCCTTTCTGCGCCTGGGTGCTCGCACCCGAGCGCCTGCGCCACTCCACCGGTCGGCATGCCACGCCGTGGAACCACGACGACGGCACCGGAGCGGAGGCCGGGAGGACCGCGCACGTGCTGGAGGAGTGGAAACGCCGGGGACTCCTCGTCCCCGAGCCGGGGCCATCCCTGTACGCCTACGAGCAGCGAGGACCGCGCGGATCGCAACTCGGCCTGCTCGCCGACGTACACCTCGACAGCCGCCTGCTCCCGCATGAGGAGGTGATTCCAGCTCGGGCAGAGAGCATGGCCGAGTTCATGCGCCTCGGTGCAGCGAACCTCCCCCCGCTGCTGCTGGGCTACTCCGGTGATGGGCGCACCCACGCTCACCTCGAACAGACCACTCGGCACGCACCGCTCGCAGAGCTGTCCACCCCCGATGGCCAGGCGCACCGGGTCTGGCGCTTCGACGCCGGCGGGGCGCGGGCCAAGATCGCTGATGAGCTCCGCGCGCGGGCCGCGTTCATCGCCGATGGCCACCACCGCTACGTGGCCGCGCGCCAATTCCGGCGGCAGCTCCACACCGCCGGGCACGGCCCCGGCCCCTGGGACTACGCGCCGGGTGTCCTCGTCGACACTCGGCGGAATCCTCTCGAACTCGGCCCCGTCCACCGGGTGCTGCCGCACACCGACCTCCGGCAGGCTCTCGCGACAGCCGGGAGGTGGTTCCGGATCGTCCCCCTGCGCGGTCCGCTGGAGGAATGGCTGGACGTGCTGCGGGTCCATGCCTCCCGCAGTCCGGCCTTCGTCGTCACCGCACCGAACAAGGGCTTCCTGCTCACCGACCCGCACCCGGGTTTCCTCAGCGGCGCGTCACGCCGGTCACCAGAACCCCTCCGCAACACCCACTTCGCTGCGCTGCAGGAACTGCTCACCACGTGGGGAGTACCGGACTCGCACCTCGGCTACGAAGCCAGCGCGACCAACGCGGTGCACTCAGTGCGACGCCGCGGCGGCATCGCGGTCCTGCTCACGGCCCCATCGCAGCGGGACCTGCGGACCGCTGCGGAAGCAGGAGTCCGATTTCCGTCCAAGACGACGTCTTTCGGTCCGACGCCCCACCCGTACCTCGTGCTGCGTACGCTTGAGACCAGAATGGGCTGAGGTGGAAGTTGTGAGACGCGTGCCTCCCGCTCAGGTGTGCGCCGGTGCTGCTCGACACTGGTCGTCGCAGCTCGACCCGGTCGCGCCTCCGAGGCGCAGGGGTGTGCCGCGGAGGTCGGCCCTCGGACGGTGGTGCCTGCTGGTGCTGCTCGCCCTCGGGGTGGTGGCGATGCACCACGCGCCGTTCAGCCACGGGTCTTCCGCCGGTGCCGCACAGCCCGTGGTGCCCCCGGCTGTCGACTCCTCGCACCACCTCGCCTTCGACGACGCGGCTCGATCCCTCGCTGTCGCGGAGGGCTTCGAGGCGGTGTTCTCCGCGCCATTAACAGCCGCAGAGACGAAGTCGAGAACGGGCCACGGGGAGCTGCTGCACCTGTGTCTCGCGATTCTTGCGGGAGCAGCGGTTTTCCTCGTCTCACTCGTGCTGCTGGCGACGATTCCACCTCCTTCGAGCTCGGCCCGATCAAGTGGGAATCAGGTCCTCCCGCGGATTCGGCCGCCTCCGCCCGTGCTGCGAAGACTCGCCGTGTTGTGCGTGCTTCGACTGTGATCACCGCTGCACCGCAGCGGTCTGCGAACCGCTGCGCAAGCGGACTCGGTCGACCAAATACGTACGCGCAGACGAAGAGGATTCCAGGATGAACACCAATCGCGCAGTGGGCGCTTCGATCGTCGCGGTGGCCGCGGCTGTCCTCGTGGCCGGTTGCGGAGGAGCCGAGCAGGAGGGCATGTCGGGCATGCACCACGGCACCCCGCCGAGCGCCTCGCAGCCCCCGGCCAAGGCGGGGCAGCACAACGATGCCGACGTGGTCTTCGCCCAGGGCATGATCCCGCACCACGCCCAGGCGGTGGAGATGTCCCGGCTCGCCCCGGAACGGGCGCGCTCCCCGCAGGTCAAAGACCTCGCCCGCCAGATCGAAGCTGCCCAGGGACCCGAGATCGAGATGCTGACCGGATGGTTGCGCAGCTGGGGCGTCGAAGCCCCGCACGGTGACATGCCCGGCATGGGGCACGAGGGTATGCACGGCATGGATCACGGCAGCATGCCTGACCAGGACATGCCCGGCGCGGGGCACGGCGGCATGCAGGGCATGATGACGCCGGAGGACATGCAGCGGCTCTCACAGGCCAGGGGCGCCGACTTCGACCGCGCGTTCCTGACGATGATGATCGCCCACCACGAGGGCGCGGTGGACATGGCCCGCACCGAGCTGGAGCAGGGGCAGTTCCCGGAGGCCAAGAAGATGGCCCAGCAGATCATCGACACCCAGCAAGCCGAGATCGACACCATGCGGGGCCTGTTGCAGCAGAGCTGACCGACAGGCGGCTCGCAGCGGTTTTCCGCTGATACGGAGGTGGCCCCGGCGCGTGTTCGCGCCCGGGCCACCTCGGTTGCGCCCCTAGCGAGGCGCGGCAGCGGTGAGAGCGGGCTGGCGCGGCTGGCTTTCCGGCCCGGGAGCGTCCGCGAGGGTGCTGCGGAAGCGGCGCAGGCGCAGGCTGTTGGCCACGACGAAGACGCTGGAGAAGCCCATCGCCGCACCGGCGATCATGGGATTGAGCAGGCCGGCTGCGGCCAGCGGCAGGGCGGCGACGTTGTAGGCGAAGGCCCAGAACAGATTGCCCTTGATCGTGCCCAGGGTGCGGCGGGAGAGCCTGATCGCGTCGACGGCCGCGCGCAGGTCGCCGCGGACCAGGGTCAGGTCGGAGGCCTCGATGGCGACGTCGGTGCCGGTGCCCATGGCCAGACCGAGGTCGGCCTGAGCGAGCGCGGCGGCGTCGTTGATGCCGTCACCAACCATCGCCACCACGCGGCCCTGCTGCTGCAGCCGCGTGACGACGTCCACCTTGTCTTGCGGGAGCACTTCGGCGATGACCTCGTCGATGCCGACCTCGGCGGCCACGGTGCGGGCCACCCGCTCGTTGTCGCCGGTGAGCAGCACCGGCGTCAGGCCGAGTGCGCGCAGCTGCGCAACGGCTTCGGTGGAGGTGGGCTTGATCGTGTCGGCGACTTCGAGAACCGCCCGCGCCGCACCGTCCCAGGCCACCGCGACCGCGGTGCGGCCCTGCCTCTCGGCTGTGGATTGCGCGGCAAGAAGCTCCTCGGGGAGTGGCTGGCTCCACTGCTCCAGCAGCGCGGGCCGCCCGACGAGCACGGCGTGCCCGTCGACGACTGCCTGCACGCCGAGACCCTCGATGTTGGTGAACTCCTCCACGGTGGGGAGGGCACCGATCCGCTCGGCCGCACCGCGTGCGATCGCTTGCGCCAGCGGGTGCTCGGAGGCGTCTTCGGCGGCTCCGGCCAGCCGCAACGCCACGTCTTCGTCCTCGCCGGTGGCCGCGTGCACCGCGACCAGGGACATCTGCCCGGTGGTGACGGTGCCGGTCTTGTCGAGCACCACGGTATCGATGCGCCGGGTGGACTCGAGCACCTCAGGGCCCTTGATCAACACTCCCATCTGGGCGCCTCGGCCGGTGCCGACCAGCAGCGCGGTCGGGGTGGCCAGGCCGAGTGCGCAGGGGCAGGCGATGATCAGCACCGCGACCGCGGCGGTGAACGCGACCGTCGCACCGGCCCCGGTGAACAGCCAGAAGGCCAAAGTTGTGAGGGCCAGCGCGATCACGGTCGGCACGAAGACCGCGGAGATGCGGTCGGCGAGCCGCTGCACGGCGGCCTTGCCGGCCTGGGCATCTTCCACGAGCTTGGCCATCTGGGCGAGCTGGGTCTCCGAGCCGACTCGGGTGGCCCGCACGACCAGCCGCCCTGCCGCGTTGATGGTGGCGCCCACCACGGAATCGCCCTCGGCCACCTCGACCGGAACGGATTCGCCGGTGAGCATGCTGACGTCCACGGCGGAGCTGCCGTCCTCGACGACCCCGTCGGTGGCGATCTTCTCGCCGGGGCGGACGACGAAGCGGTCCCCGACGGTGAGCCGGTCGCTGGGGAGGCGCACCTCGCGGTCGTCCCGCAGGACCGTCACTTCTTTGGCGCCGAGTTCGAGCAGCGCGCGCAGCGCCGCGCCGGCGCGGCGCTTGGAGCGGGCCTCGAAGTAGCGGCCGGCCAGGATGAACGTGGTCACCCCGGCGGCCACTTCGAGGTAGATGTTCCCGGCACCGCTTCCCGGCTGGCCGGTCAGCTCGAACGGATGCGTCATGCCGGGCATGCCGGCGGTGCCGAAAAGCAGGGCGTACAGCGACCAGGCGAAGGCCGCCAGGGTGCCCATCGAGATCAGGGTGTCCATCGTGACCGCGCCGTGGCGCAGGTTCGTCCACGCGGCCCGGTGGAACGGCCACGCTCCCCACACGACCACGGGCGCGGCCAGCGCCAGCGAGATCCACTGCCAGTGGGTGAACTGCAGGACCGGCGCCATCGCCAGGACGATGACCGGAACGGACAGCACCGCGGAGATGATGAGCCGGTCCCGCAGCGACCTCGTCGGATCCTCGGGTTCGCTCGCGGAGGAGGTATCCCCCTGTGCGGGCGGGAGCGCGGTGGTGTAGCCGGCGGCCTCGACCTGGTCGACGAGCTGTTGCGGGTCCAGGCCTTCGGGGTAGGTGACCTGGGCTTTTTCAGTGGCGTAGTTGACCGTGGCGGTCACCCCGTCGAGCTTGCCCAGCTTCCGTTCGATGCGGGCCGCGCACGAGGCGCACGTCATGCCACTGATGGCCAGTTCGATCTGCTGCCCGGCTGGTGCTGAGCGATCGGTGGTGGTGCTCATCGAATTCCTCCTGCGCGCCTATGATGCCCGGTGGGCGGTTTCGCGGCCGCGGGCGACACCGAGGAAGAGCCGGTGCCCCACCGCGGGAGCGAGCTGGTGAAGCCCTAGCGAGGTGCCAGTTCGTAACCGGCTTCTTCGACTGCGGCACGCACGTCGGCCTCCGGCACCGGCTCGGAGCTGGTCACCGTCACCGCGCCGGTGGCCAGCTCCACTGCCACGTCGGAAACGCTTTCGATCTCGCTGATCTCCTCGGTCACCGACCGGACGCAGTGCTCGCAGGTCATCCCGGTCACGGTGTAGGTCATCTCGGCCATGGCAATGCCCTTTCCTCGTGCGTCGTCGTGCGGTCTTCGATTTGATGGGGGCTCAGGAGCGCACCAGGCGCGCGACCGCGTCGCTGGCCTCGCGCACCTTCTCCTCGGCGGCTTCGCCGCCCTCGGCGAGCACTTCGGCGACGCAGTGCTTGAGGTGCTCGTCCATCAAGCCCAGCGCGACCGACTGCAGCGCCTTGGTGGTCGCACTGATCTGGGTGAGCACGTCGATGCAGTACTGATCGCCCTCGATCATCTTGGCCAAGCCTCGGACCTGGCCCTCGATGCGGCGCAGCCGCTTGGCGTAGGTGTCCTTGTCCTGGGTGTATCCGTGCATCGTGTCCTCCTCGCTTCATTGATACCCCTAGGGGGTAGGGGTGTCAATAAAAATAGCTGGTCATGGGGGTGTTCTGTTCATGCCCCACAGGTTGGGCTGCTAGGGAGCAGCGGCGGGCGGTGACGCGGGGACGCACGCCCCGGTGCTGTTCTGCTCGTGCGGGGCGGCGTCGCGCAGAAAAGTCCTTCGGTCTGAGGCTCACCGCAGTTCGTGGTGACGGTGCTGCTGCTCAGGCCACAGGGTGATCAGCGGAAGCGGTTGCAGTGGCCTGCGCTTGCGCTGCGGCCGGCAGGCGTAGTCCTTTGAGCGCGAGGGCGTTGACGGCGACGATCACACTGGAGCCGGACATGGTCAGGGCGGCGACCTCGGGACGCAGCATGAGGCCGAACGCCGGTTCGAAGACTCCGGCGGCGATGGGCAAGGCGAGGGCGTTGTAGCCGATGGCCCAGCCGAGGTTCTGCTGCATCTTGCGCAAGGTGCCTCGACCGATGCGCAGTGAGGTGGGAACGTCCAGGGGGTCGGAGCGCATCAGCACCACATCGGCGGTTTCGATGGCGACATCGGTCCCGGCGCCGATGGCGATGCCGAGGTCGGCTTGGGCGAGCGCGGGAGCGTCGTTGACGCCGTCACCGACCATGGCGACCTTCCGGCCGGTGCGTTGCAGTTCGGCGATCTCGGCTGCCTTGTCGCCGGGCAGCACGTCGGCGAGGACGGTGTCGATGCCCAGACGCTGGGCGATGCGCTGGGCGGTGGCCTGGTTGTCGCCGGTGAGCATGACGACTTCGACACCGAGCTCGTGGAGTGCCGACACGGTGGCAGCCGAGGTCTCGCGCGGCGCGTCAGCGATGCCGATCACCGCCGCCGCCCACCCGTCGACAGCGACGAGAACGGCGGTTCGCCCGTTGCCGGCCAGTTCGTCACGGTGTGCCGCGATCGATCCCACAACGATGCCTTCGCGCTCCATCAATCGCCGGTTGCCGACCACGACGCGCTGGCCCGCGACCTGGGCGATGGCGCCGTGACCTGGCACGTTCTCGAACCGTTCGGCGCGGACCGAGTCCACGCTCCGTTCTTCCGCGTGGCGCACGATGGCCTCGGCCAGCGGGTGTTCGGACTGCCTCTCCACGGCCGAGACGAGGCGCAGCACCTCGTGCTGATCGACACCGTTGGTGACCACATCGGTCACTTCGGGCTCGCCCTTGGTCAGCGTGCCGGTCTTGTCCATCACGACGACCTGGATTCGCGCGGAGGTCTCCAGGGCGAGGGCGTTCTTGAACAGCACCCCGCGTTGGGCGCCCAGCCCGGTGCCGACCATGATCGCCGTGGGCGTGGCCAGGCCGAGCGCATCGGGGCAGGTGATGACCACTACGGTGATGGCGAACAGGATCGCGACGCTGAAGGGGCTCCCCGTCAGCAGCCAGACGGCCAGCGTGGCGCCACCGCCGAGCAGGGCGACGAAGACCAGCCAGAATGCGGCGCGGTCGGCGAGTTTTTGCCCCGGGGCTTTGGAGTTCTGGGCTTCCTGGACCAGTTTCACGATCTGGGCCAGGGCGGTGTCGGAGCCGACCTTGGTGGCGCGGATGCGCAAAGTGCCGTTGGTGTTGATGGTGGCCCCGACGACCTCGGAGCCAGCCCCTTTGTGCACCGGGAGGCTTTCCCCGGTGACCATGGACTCGTCGACCTCGCTGTCACCGTCCTCGACAACGCCGTCGACGGCGATCTTGGCGCCGGGGCGGACTAGCAGCAGATCACCCACTTCGACCTCGGCGGTCGGAATCTCGACCGGCTCTTCGCTGCGGAGGACGACGGCTTTGGGCGGGGCGAGGTCGAGCAGAGTGCGGATCGCATCGTTGGCGCCGCCGCGAGCACGCATCTCGAACCAGTGGCCGAGCAGCACGAAAGCGGCGAGCACGGTGGCTGCCTCGTAGAACACCTCGCCGCCGCCGGTCAGGGTGATCACCAGCGAATACAGCCATCCGGAACCGACCGCCACCGCGACGAGCACCATCATGTCCAGCGTGCGTACCCGCAGGGCCCGGACGGCACCGTCGAAGAAGATCCAGCAGGAGTAGAAGATCACCGGCAGGCTCAGCAGCAACGCCCACACGTCCTGCCGCAGCCCGAACGGAGTTGGCACGTCCAGGCCGAGGACCTCCGAGCCGATCGGGGACCAGACCACGATCGGGATCGAGAACAGCAACGCCACCAGGAACCGGTTGCGCATGTCGGCGACCATGTCCGCCATCGACATGGCGGCATGACCCCCATGCCCCATCGCCTCGTGCGGGGAACGCCCCTCTTCCACTTCGGCGTGCTCCTCGCGTTCAGGCAGCACAGCCGTCCCCGCGCGCACCTCGTGGTTGGCATCGTCGGACTCGGCCGGGTCCGGCTCCTGCATCGGATCACAGATGTGGGACGGCACGGACTGCCCGGCGCAGTGGTAACCGCACTCCTGAACCCACCGGCGGAGCTCGGCCAGCGTGGTGCGGTTCGGATTGAAGACCGCTGTCGCGGTCTGGGCGACCGGGTTGACCTCCACAGCCTGGACGCCGGGCCGGCGACCCAGCCGTGCCGCGACGACGTTCTGTTCCGAGGCCCACAGCAACCCACGCACATCGAGCACGGCGGTGCGGGACTCCTTGGACTGATCCGAATGGGCGTGCGCATTGTTCACCGCGATCCCCCTTGAACCAGTGTCGGGCCAGCTCATCCGGCCTGTCCATCTGAGCGGGCGCTTGTCTTGCCGGCGGGTCGTGCGTCCGCTCATCCGGCCGGAGGAGACCACCAGCGATGCCAGCACCACCGTGGTGACGAGGAACTGGGTGTTCTGGTGCGGGCCGCGAGTGCTCGATAGCTGGACTGGCTGGTCCAGCTCCGGTCAGCTGATCTTGGCGAGCAGCGAGCGGCAGGTTTCAGCGCGGCGTCGGCATTCCTCGGCGCAGATCCGGCAGTGCGCGTGCATGGCCGCGTGCCGTGCACATTCGTCACCGCAGCTCTCGCACGCTTGGATGCACGCCTGCAGCTGGGCGCGGGTGATGTTGGTGTGCCGGGACAGGACGCGGGCGGTGACCTCGCAGATGTCCGCGCAGTCGAGGTCGCTGCGAATGCACTTGCGCAGCTCGTCGACCCGCTGTTCGCTCAAGCAGGCATCGGCGCAGGCGGTGCCGACTGCGCGCACTTGATCGCGGCCTGCACCGCGGCGGCGAGCGCCCCCGATCCAGGTTGATCTCGGCCGGGTAGGTGTCGATCATTTCCTGAGCTGGCATGAGTCCTCCCTCGTCGGGACGCCGGCCTCTGCGGTCGCCTCCCGTCTACCCCGGTGGCGCTCCTGCTACTCAGGACGTTTCCCACACGCCCCGTACTTTGCACTCCGCACTGCGCGATGCACGGCAGCTACTGTGGCCGAGAGACGAGTGGCACGTCGCTGGTCTTGGGCCACTGAACAACCATCAGCTCCGAAGTCCCCTTCCAGCTGAGCGCCTGGTTAGCCGATAGTCGAGTGGTGGCAAACCTTTCCGGCCAAGCGCGAGGCGAGCTTCACAAGCGCCGGTGAAGCGGCTCGGAGCATGAGCGCGTTCGGTCTGCCACGGTGTCTCCACGCGGGTATTACCCGAAAGATCAAATCCGTCCTGAGAGAGGCTGTGTCGCCACACTGCGCCGCCCCTCCCTTCCTTGGAAGGGAACTCCGTTTCAACCTGTTAGAGCACGCCTGAGGGTCCGATTGGGCGTCTGACGGTGCCACGACGTCTCGTAACCTGAGTGGGACTCCCTCGAGAGGCATTGACGACGAACGCTCCGTTCAGCTCCGCGATAACACAGAAGGTCCTGGATACCGCGTGCAATGAAGTCGAGTTACCCACCGACAGCGCCGAGCTGATGCGTCTGGGCGAGAACGCGCTTTACCTTCTGCCGGCGCATGGCGTGGTGGTGCGTATCGCGCGCACGATGGACTACTGGGACGATGTCCAGCGCGAAGTCGCCGTGTCGAAGTGGCTGCACGAGGCGGGCCTCCCTGCGGCGCAGGTGGTCGATAAGCTGGAGCAACCCGCTTGCCATCGACGGGCATCCCGTCACGTTCTGGCACTACATCCCCGGCGAACCGGCCCCGTACTCGCGCATCGGAGACCTGGGCGCCCTGCTGCACCTCGCGCATTGTCCGGGAGACAGCCGCAGCGAACCGTAACTGTCGGGTACAACCGCAGACCCCACGAGAACGGCCCGGTGACCGCTCTCGCTGGTCATCGGGCCGTTCTGCTGGTGTGCCAGGTAGAGGATTCGAACCTCTGAAGGCAGTGCCGGCTGATTTACAGTCAGCTCCCTTTGGCCGCTCGGGCAACCTGGCTTGTCAGGACCAGCTCCGTGCGTCCTGCACGATAAAGCTTACATAGCGGCGTCCACCGGATCCGAAGGGGGGTGTGCCGGTAGCGTGTGCTCCGACGATGGTTCCACAGCGAAACAGGAGGTGCGACCGGTGGCAGACCCGTCCTTCGACGTGGTGAGCAAGATCGACCGCCAGGAAGTCGACAACGCGCTGAACCAGGCTGCCAAGGAGTTGGCGAACAGGTTCGACTTCCGCGGTACCGGCACGAAGATCCAGTGGGCCGGCGACGAAGCCATCACCCTGGAATCGGAGACCGAAGAGCGCTGCAAGGCGGCCATCGACGTCTTCAAAGAAAAGCTGATCAAGCGGGGAATCTCGCTGAAGGCTTTCGACGTGGGCGAACCGGCCGCCTCCGGCCAGGTCCACCGGGTGACCGGCAAGCTGGTTCAGGGCATCGAGCAGGACGTCGCAAAGAAGATCTCCAAGAAGATCCGGGACGAAGGCCCCAAGGGAGTCCAGGCCCAGATTCAGGGCGACCAGCTGCGCGTGTCGGGCAAGAAGAAGGATGATCTGCAGTCGATCATCCAGTTGTTGAAGTCCTCCGACTTCGACGTTGCTCTGCAGTTCGAGAACTTCCGCTGAGCAACCCCGCTGGAAAGGAATCCGGGTTGAAAGGGATCGTGCTGGCGGGCGGTAGCGGCACCAGGCTGCATCCGCTGACCCAGGTCGTGTCCAAACAGCTGTTACCGGTGTACGACAAGCCGATGGTCTACTACCCGCTGTCGGTTTTGATGCTGGCCGGTATCCGGGACATCCTGCTCATCTCCACGCCCGCCGACCTGCCGTTCTTCCGCCGGCTACTCGGCGACGGCGCACAGTTCGGCCTCCGCATCGAGTACGCCGAACAGCCGGAACCCAACGGGTTGGCCGAAGCATTCGTGATCGGCGCGGATTTCATCGGCGACGACCCCGTGGCCCTGGTCCTCGGCGACAACATCTTCTACGGCCAGGGCTTCTCCCGGATCCTCCAGCAGAGCAGGGCCGACCTCGACGGTTGCGTCCTGTTCGGATACTCGGTGCGCGATCCGCAGCGCTACGGCGTCGGGGAGACCAATGGCGACGGCCGCTTGGTCTCGATCGTGGAGAAGCCGGAGCAACCCCGGTCCGACAAGGCCATCACCGGGTTGTACTTCTACGACAACGAAGTCGTGGACATCGCCAAAGGGCTGGCACCGTCCCACCGGGGCGAACTGGAGATCACCGACGTCAACATGGCCTACCTCGAGCGCGGGAAGGCCCGGCTGACCGAACTCGGCCGCGGGTTCGCCTGGCTGGACACCGGAACGCACGACTCGCTGCTCGAGGCCTCGCAGTTCGTGCAGATCCTCGAGCACCGGCAGGGCGTGCGCATCGCCTGCCTGGAGGAGATCGCCCTGCGGTGCGGATTCATCTCCGCGGACGAGTGCTACGCGCTCGGGGCGAAGCTCGCCAAATCGACTTACGGCGAGTACGTGATGGAGGTCGCCGCCTCGGCGGGAGCCGAGGGCTGACACCGAGCGTCCGGGAGCCGGCCCCGAAACCGGGGACGCCGGGCCGCCTGCCCTCGCCCTGCTCAGGCGGGCGGCAACTCCCGGCCGGCCATCCCCTCCAACCGGCGCACGCGGTCGCTGATCGGGGGATGGGTGGAGAACAAGCGGGTCATCCGCTCGCCCGGTCTGAACGGGTTGGCGATCATCAGGTGCGCCTGCGAAACGAGTTTCGGTTCCGGCGCGAGCGGCGCCCGCCGGGTGCCGCTCTCCAACTTGCGCAGCGCCGAGGCCAGCGCCAGCGGATCACCGGTGAGTTCCGCCCCGGACGAATCGGCCTGGTACTCGCGTGACCTGCTGACCGCCATCTGCACCACGCCCGCCGCGATCGGCCCGAGCAGTGCGACCAGCAGCATCGCGAACGGGTTGGGGCGGTCCTCGCCGCCACCGCCGAACATGCCGAAGAGCAGGCCGAAGTTCGCCAGGAACGTGACCACGCTGGCCAGCGCTCCGGCCACACTGGAAATCAGGATGTCCCGGTTGTACACATGGGACAGCTCGTGGCCGAGTACCGCCCGCAGCTCCCGCTCGTCGAGCAGTTCGAGGATGCCCGTGGTGCAGCAGACCGCCGCGTTGCGCGGGTTGCGGCCCGTCGCGAAGGCATTGGGTGCGCGCGTGGGACTGATGTAGAGGGAGGGCATCGGCTGTCTCGCCGAGGTCGCCAATTCTCGAACGATTCGATACATCGCGGGCTGCTCGGCCTGGGAAACCGGCTGGGCGCGCATCGCCCGCAACGCGAGCTTGGCCGAATTGAAGTAGGCGTACCCGTTCATGCCCAGCGCCACGACGAAGGCGATGAGCAGACCGCCCCGCCCGAAAAGTGAGCCGATGAGCAGAACGAGCGCACTCATACCGCCCAGGAGCAGGGCGGTCTTCAACCCGTTGAGATGAGTCTTCACGTGCTCGTGCCTCCGCCCTTGAACGAATCGGTGGTGCTGTCGAAGCCGAAGGGCACCCGGTAAACGCTGCACCGCCGCCCGAAGTTCCGCCAGTCGGGCGTGCCGAAGGACACTCGCGCGTTCCGCTAGTCCCAGGCAGATCCAATTCCCCGCAAGTTGGCACTTAGCATGATCGAGGCAGCACTTGCCGTGGCAAACCTTGCCCGCGCTCCCCCGGGCAAGCGGAAAGGACAAAGATGATCTTCTCCAAGCTGCTCGGCCGTTCCGGTGGTAGACGGTCGGGCTCGAGCAGTGGCGGCAGCTACCTGCCCCCGACGCCCCTCGACGGTGGTGTGATCAGCTGCCAGGTGCACGACGAGCAAGGTCGACTCCTCCCCCAGGCCGAAGTCACGGTCGTCGACCGATTCAACCGGGAAGTCGCGGGCGGCCCGACCGACGCGTACGGTTCGTTCCTCGCCGCCGTCTCACCAGGACGCCACAAGCTCTCGATCAACGCGGGCGGTTACAAGCGGGCCAGCACCCCCGTCGAGGTCGGCGTCAACCAGCACGTCATGGTCGGCCGCGTCGAGCTGGAGCCCGACTCCTCCTTGAGCCTGCCGCAACCCGGAACCTGGGTTTTCGACCACTACCACACCGAAGTCCACTTCGTCGCCCAGCACATCGGCGTCTCGAAGATTCGCGGGCGGTTCAACAACTTCAAGGGTCACATCAAGGTCGCCGACCCGTTCGAGAACTCCGAGATCGAGATCGTCATCGATGCGTCCAGCATCGACACCGGTGTGCAGCAGCGGGACGATCACCTGCGGTCGGCGGACTTCCTCGACGTGGAGAACTACCCGCGGCTGTACTTCGTCAGCAACCGGTTCACCCAGGTTCGCGGTGACCGCTGGCAGGTCGACGGTTCCCTCACCCTTCGCGGAACGACGAGCGCGGTGAAGCTCGACACCACCTACCTCGGGCAGCGCCAGTGGCAGGGTCCCGGCTTCGAAAGCGACACCCGCGCCGCGTGCCGGGCCAGCGCCACGCTGCGCCGAGAGGACTACGCCGTCAACTGGCACGCCACCCTCGCCAAAGGCATCGCCGTCGTCGGCCCCACCATCGACATCGAACTGGGCGTGCAGGCGATCCGCCAGTGAAGCCAGTGCATCTGAGGGTCCGGAATCCGGGCGTGCCGGCGGTCTCGGGGACCGCCGGCCTCAGGTGTGCAACTCCATGGTGCAGCACTTCGGGCCACCACCGGACTTCCGCAGCTCCGAGGTGTCCACCAGCACCGGCGCGTACCCCAGGGCCTCCAACTGCCCGGCAAGATCGGTCGCTTCGGACGGCAGCACCACGTTCCGGCCGTCCGACACCCCGTTGAGCCCGAGGCACTCCGCGTCGGCCGAGCTCGCGACGACCGCGTCCGGGAACAGTCGCCGCAGCACCCGCCGCGACCCCGGCGAGAAGGCTTCCGGGTAGTAGGCGATCTGCGGGCGGTCACCGCGTTCGAGCACGAACAGGGCCGTGTCCAGGTGGTAGAACCGCGGGTCGGTCAGCGCCAGGGACACCACCGGCACACCGAGCGCCTCCTGCGCCTCGGCGTGCGCCCTCGGATCGGTGCGGAACCCCGTTCCCGCCAGCAGCAGGGAACCCGTCCAGACCAGATCGCCCTCGCCCTCGTTCGTCCACGACGGCATCGTCAGATCCCGGTAACCGCGCGTGGTGAACCAGCGGCGGTAGTGCTCGGCTTCCGGCGCCCGTTCACGATCGCGGAAGCACGCGCCCAGCACGGTGCCGTCGATGACCACACCCGAGTTCGCCGCGAACACCATGTCCGGCAAGCCCGGCTGCGGCTCGATGAGCGCCACGTCGTGCCCCAGGCGCTCGTAGGTCGCGCGGAGCTGTTCCCACTGCTCCCCGGCCCGCTCGACGTCCACGGGGACGTCCGGGTCCATCCACGGATTGATCGCGTACTCCACCGCGAAGTACTTCGGAGGGCACATCAGGTAGCGGCGACGAGTCGGCGTCCGGGGTTCGGGAGCCGAACGAGAGTCGAGGACAGCAGAGGATACCGTCATGATTCGAAATCTAATCGGCGCCGAATGAGCATTCAATGTCTCCGCGTTGCAGAACATGAGACAGAATGTTGCGTATGGACTCGTTGGATCAGCGAATCGTTTCGCAGCTGGTGTCGGATGCGCGGCAGAGCTATGCCGAGATCGGCACCGAGGTCGGGCTGTCCGCACCGGCGGTCAAGCGGCGCGTGGACCGGCTGCTCGACCAGGGCATCCTGCAGGGCTTCACCGCGGTCGTCGATCCGGAGGCGCTGGGCTGGGGCACGGAGGCCTTCGTGGAAGTGCACTGCCACGGCAACGTACCCACGCAACGGATCCGGAGCGGACTGGAGCCGCTGCCCGAGGTCGTGGCGATATACACGGTCTCGGGGGCAGCGGACGCGATCGTGCACCTGCGGGCCGCCGACATCCACCACTTGGAATCCGCCCTGGAACGCATGCGGGCGGTGGAGTTCATCAGCCGCACGGTCTCGACCGTGGTGCTCTCCCGGCTGCTCGAACGCCCCCCGCAGGCCTGATCCGACCGCGCCCGTCCAGCCAACACGCTCGTCCAGCCCGGCCGGAGCGGTTCAGTTCAGCGACTGGTTTCCGTACCAGGGCTCGAAACCCGCCTGCTCCGCGTCGGCCGCGCTGCGGAACCACACCTCGGCGACCACGCGGTCGTACTGCGGGGAGTCCGGGGTGTGGTACTGCCGCGACGCGAAGTGCCCCTTGACCACTTGGCCCTCGCTGTTTGCCTGCGGCGCCGGCTCGACGGCTTGCTGGACGACGGGACCGGCCTGCTGAGACGACTCGGCCTGCTGAGACGACTCGGCCTGCTCGGTCGGCTCCGGCCGGGCCTCCTCCGTCGACCCTGGCCGGGGCTGCTCGGGCGGTTGGGGCTCGTTGGCGCCCGTTCCACCCGAGTCACCGGCACCGGAGTCACCGGCCTCGGAATCACCGGCGGTCGCCTCCGCCGAAGCAGCTTCCCGCCGGTACCGGCTCAGGTTCTGCCGTCCCGGGCGCGGCCCCGCACCCGGTCGACGGCGCGGCAGCATGCCTTCCTCCGCCGTGTCGGCTTCACCGGCTGGCGCATCGGCCGAGCCGGTTGCCGTATCGGCTCCTCCACCGACGGGAGCACCGTCAGCGGCGGCCGACTGGCTCGCGGGCGTGCTCCGAGGTTGGAAAAGCGACCGCAACTGCCCGGTCTGCTCGGCATCCAGCTTCGCCCCTTGCGAGGGCCGCAGCTCCGGCTCGGCCGAATCCGGCGGGTCGAACGCCGTTGCCCAGGCGAAAGGTTCCTCCGGGTCCACCGTGCTCCCCGTCTGGAACCAGCTGCTCTGCTTCTCGGACTCCGGCTCCGCGTGCTCCCGGACCGGCTCGGGTTCGACAGGGGTGAATCCCGGTTCCGGGGGCGCGGTCGGTGCGGACGCGACCGGCTCGGCGCGCGACTTCGAACCCTGAGCGGTCCCCGCCCGCTGCTCTTCCATCCGAAGTTCGGTTTCGTCCACCGGGGGCGGCCCCACAGCCTCCAGCTCGGAGACGGTGTCCGGTTCCGGTTCCACCGCGGGGAGCTCGGCGCCTCCCCCGGTGTCCGCGGACACCGATGCGGCCGGGCCGCCGACCGCGACCGGCCCCAGCCTGCGCGTATCGGTGTCGTCCGAACCGGAGATCTTCGGTGCCCACGGCCGAGGCCCCCGGTCCCAGGGACCGAGGGCCGGTTCCTTGCGGTCGTCTTCCCGGCGGTCGTCTTCCCGGCGGTCGTCTTCCTGGCGGTCGTCGGTTTCCGCGGGCAGCAGGTCGAGCACCGAATCCGACGCCAACTCGTCGGTGTGCGACTCGTCGAACCGCTCCGGCTCGTCCCCGACGAGGCTCGCGTGGTCAGCGGCCAGTGCCCGCAACCGGCGTCGCATCGGCAGGACGAACAGCAGCCAGGTGATCAGCGACCCCAGCACGAAAGCAGCAAGGCTCCACAGCCAAACCTGGGTGAAAAGCCACGTCACCGACCACAGCCTCCTTGGAGATCATCCACCGCGAGCAGCGAAAGATTACGCCACGGCGGCCCCCAGCAGCCACGCCCGCCGATCACGAATCCACCTCGAATCTCCACACGACTCGCCACGCGGACTCACCCGCCGCGAGCGGACCCGCACCTCGCCGAATCGCCGGACTCACCCGGTGCGGGCCACCACGTAGTCCACCAGCGTTCCCAGCGCATCCCGCGCCGCACAGCTCGGCAACCCGGCCAGTTCGTCGCGCGCTTCCTTCGCGTACTCGTCGAGCTTCTCGCGAGTGCGCATCAGACCGCTCGAACGGCGCAGGAGCTCGAGCGCCTCGTCCACTTCGGCGTCGGATTCGAGCGGCCGGCCCAGCAGGCCCCGCAGCCGCTCGTCGGTGTCCGAAGCGGCCAGCGCGTACAGCATCGGCAGCGTCCGCACGCCCTCCCTCAGGTCGGTGCCCGGAGTCTTTCCCGACTCGGTGGAGGGCGAGGCGATGTCGATGATGTCGTCGGAGATCTGGAAACCGATCCCGACCAGCTTGCCCACGTGCTCCAACGAGCGGACCTGCGCTTCGGTGGCCCCGGAGAACCAGGCGCCGAACTGCCCGGCCGTGGCGATCAGCGAACCGGTCTTCTCGTAGATCACCTGGAGGTAGTGCTCGACCGCGTCCTCACCACCGTCGGGGCCCACGGTTTCGCGCATCTGCCCGGTGACCAAGGCCTCGAACGTCCTGGCCATCTCGCGCACCGCCCCGGTCCCCAGGTCGGCCACCAGCTGCGAGGCCTGCGCGAACAGGAAATCTCCGGTGAGAATCGCCACGGAGTTGTCCCAGCGGGCGTTCGCGCTGGTGGCGCCGCGCCGCATGGTGGCCTCGTCCATCACGTCGTCGTGATACAGCGTCGCGAGATGAACCATCTCGACGACCGCCGCCGACTTGATCACATCCTCGGCAGCGGGATCGCCGAAATGTGCGGCGAGCAGCACGAACAGCGGCCGGATCCGCTTGCCTCCGGCGTCGACCAGATGCCGCGACGTCCGGGTGGCGAAGTCGAACTCGCTGCGCACCGACTCGTGCAGCGTCTCCTCCACCCGAGCCATGTTCCGCTTGACCGAGTCCGCCAGCGCAGGATCCGCGATGCCGAAACCGCCCAGCGGGCCGCCGCCCTCCGGGCCTCCGCTGATCTCGTGGGTCGTACCCCCTGCTGAATCGCTCACGTCACCGTCGCCTTCGCTCCCCCATCGATCACCCCTACGGGCGGGCACTCTACGACACGAAACCACCCACGCCCGCCCAGTCCAAGGCCAACGTCGGCAGCACGCCCAACAACAGCGTCACGACCACACCGAGCGTGATCGCCGCCGTCGTGAACGCTCCCGGCACGCTGACGGTCGGACCGTCGGCAGCGGGCTCGCTGAAGTACATCAGAACGATGACACGAAGGTAGAAGAACGCCGCAACCGCACTGGCCACCAGGGCCACCACCACCAGCGGCGCCATCCCGTCCGCCAGCGCGGCCTCGAAAACCACGAACTTGCCGATGAAACCGCTCGTCAACGGGATGCCCGCGAGCGCGAACAACAGAAACGTGAACACGCCCGCGATCAGCGGTGAACGCTTGGCCAGCCCCGCCCACTCCGAGAGGTGAGTTGCCTCACCATCGGAGGTGCGCACGAGACTGATCACACCGAAGACGGCGATCGTGGTGAACCCGTAGGCCAGCAGGTAGAACATGGTGCCGGAGAGACCCCGGTCGGTCAGCGAGATCGCCCCGATCAGCAGAAAACCCGCGTGGGCCACCGACGAGTAAGCGATCATGCGCTTGATGTCGCTCTGCGTGAGGCCGAGCACCACGCCGATGACCATCGACACGATCGCCACCGCCCAGAGCACACCGCGCCATTCCCAGCTCGACGCCTCGAACGCGACCTGCAGAACCCGCAGGATCGCGCCGAAAGCCGCGACCTTGGTGCACGCGGCCATGAACCCGGTCACCGCCGTCGGCGCACCCTGGTAGACGTCCGGCGTCCAGGAGTGGAACGGACCGACCGACGCCTTGAACAGCAGGCCCACCACCAGCAGACCAAGCCCGGCGAACAGCAGCGTGTCGGACCGGTCGGTGCCGGCCGTGGCGTCCGCGATCGCCGACAAGCGCACCGATCCCGCATAGCCGTACAGCAGCGCCAAGCCGTACAGGAAGAACGCCGACGCGAACGCCCCCAGCAGGAAGTACTTCACCGCGGCCTCCTGCGAGAGCAGCCGACGGCGCCTTCCCAACCCGCACATCACGTACAGCGGCAGGCTCAGCACTTCCAGCGCGATGAACATCGTCAGCAGGTCGTTGGCCGCACAGAACACCATCATGCCGCCGAGGGAGAACAGCGTCAGCGGGAAGACCTCGGTGCGCATCACGGCGGCCGCCCGGCGCTGCTCACCCTGCTCGGCCTCGCCTGCCGACTCCGCGACGAACGCCCCGCCCGGTTCCACCGAGCGATCGGCGATCATCAGGACCGCCGCCGTCCCCATCGCAAGCAACGTTCCCCACAGGAACAGCGCGGGCGGGTCGATCGCGAGCGTGTCGGACAGCGTGGTCAAACCGTGCGGCTGGGCCGCTCGCGCGTAGTCGATCAGCGCGACGCCCGCACTCGCGAGTGCGAGCAGGGTCACCGTCACCTGCACCGACCACCGTTGGCGGCGGGGCAGGAACGTCTCCACGAGAACGCCCACACAGGCCGCACCGAGGATCAACAGCACCGGTGCGATCGCCGCGTAGTCGATCGCGGGCACCTCCACCTGCTGAGCCTGCACGCTCGTCACCACACCCATCCTCAGTTACCTCCCTGCGAGGTCACGGGATCGACTACGCCGACCTCGCTCATGGTTGCCTCCACCGACGGGGTGATCACGTCGAGAACCGGCTGCGGGTAGAAACCCAGCGCGAGCACCAGCACGACCAGCGGTGTGAGCACGGCGATCTCGCGCGGACCGAGGTCGGGTACCCGCGCACGGTGGGCACCGGCCTTGTTCGGATCGATCACGGCCCCCGGTCCGCCCGCGGTGCCGAGCAGTGCGTCACCCGTGACCGGCCCCTGCATGACCCGCTGGTAGAGCCGCAACACGTAGACGGCGGCGAGGACCATGCCCACCGTGGCCACCACCGTGTACACCGGCCGGGTCGGGAACGAACCGATCAACACCAGGAACTCGCTGATGAACGAGTTCGTGCCGGGCAGCGACAGGGTGCTCAACCCGGCGATCAGCAGCATGCCCGCGAGCAGCGGTGTGACCTTCGCCATGCCGCCGTAGTCGGCGATCCGGGTGGAACCACCGCGCGCGATGACCATGCCGACGGCCAGGATCAGCATGCCGGTCGCGATGCTGTGGTTGAGCATGTACGAAACCGACCCCACCTGCGCCTGCGTGGTGAACGCGAAGATTCCCAGCGCGATGAACCCGAAGTGCGCGATCGAGACGTAGGCGATGAACCGCTTCAGGTCGCTCTGCCCGAAGGCCTGCAACGAGCCGTAGATGATGCCGAGCACGGCCAGCACCAGTACCAGCGGCGCCAGCAGCTGCGAGGCGTCCGGGGTCAGCGGCAGGCTGTACCGCAGGAAACCGAACGTGCCGACCTTGTCCAGGACACCGACCACGATCACCGCCACCCCGATCGGGGCCTGCTGCGCGGCGTCCGGCAGCCACGTGTGGAACGGGATCAGCGGCGCCTTGATGGCGAATGCGGTGAAGAAGCCGAGGAAGATCCACACCTGCACGCTGGTCGGCGCACCGGCGAGCACCGTGGTCAACGTCGCCCAGTCGAACGTGCCCTGACCGGTCGTCTCGGCAGCGTAGACGTACGCGCCGATCGCCGAGGCCAGCATGATCAAGCCGCCGAGGAACGAGTACAGGAAGAACTTCACCGCAGCGTACGTGCGGCGCTCACCGCCGTAGGCGCCGATGAGGAAGTACATCGGGACCAGCATGATCTCGAAGAGCACGTAGAACAGAAACACGTCGGTCGCGGCGAACACCGCCACCGTCAGCGCCTGCTCCACCAGCAGCAGCGAGAAGAAGCCGCCGTGCGTCCGCCCGGCGGGCAACCGCTCGCCCCAGCTGAACCCGAGCACCAGCGGCATCAGCAGCGCGATGACCGCGATCATGACCAGGGCGATGCCGTCCACGCCGAACGACAACCGGATGTCGAACCGCGGGATCCACTCGACCGAACTCGCCAGCTGCAACCGCGGACCGGCAGGGTCGAAGGCCAGCCACGCGGCCGCGGCGATCACCAGTTCCACCAGCGAGACCGCGAGCGCGGTGAGCTTGGCGACCGCCTCGTTGCGGCGCAGCAGGGCCACCGCCACCGCACCCGCGAGGGGCAGCAGAATCAGCGCGAGGAGCAGGGTCATCGGATCTCCTCTTCCAACAACTCACTCGTCCGAGTGCGGATGGTCAATTTCTCGGGAAATTGACGGTCACGAGGTGACGTGGTCATGGCATCCCCACCGCCATCAGGGCGGCGATCAGGAGCACGCCGCCGGTGAACATCGACAGGGCGTAGGACCGCACGAACCCGGTCTGCCAGCGACGCAACCAGTGCGAGCTGCCGCCGAGGGTGGCCGCGAAACCGTCGACCGCGCCGTCCACCGCCTTGCGGTCGACGAAAACCAGCACCCGGGTCAGCGTCCGGGTGGGCAGCACGACCAGGACGTGGTTGAGCGCGTTGCCGTAGAGATCGGCGCGCGCCGCCCGGACGACCGGGGACACCCGCTGCGGCCGTGCGACCGGAACCGACTTGCGTCCGACGAACACCCAGGCGGCGAGCGCACCGAGCGCCGACAACGCCACCGTCAGCACCGGGATGATCGCGTGCGGCAGCACACCGTGCGCGCTCTCCTGCAGGCCCCCGAGCGATGGCGCGAGGAAACCCGCCAGCCGATCCCCGGAAGCCAGGAATCCGCCCGCCAGCACCGATCCGATCGCGAGCACGATCATCGGTGCGGTCATCACCAGCGGCGACTCGTGGGGGTGGAACGACTTCTCGGCGCCGGAGGCATCGGTGGACGTCAGGTTCTCCCAGCGCTTCTCGCCGAAGAACGTCATCAGCACCAGGCGGGTCATGTAGAACGCCGTGAGCCCGGCACCCAGCAGTGCGATCCCGCCGAACACCCAACCGCGCCAGCCCTCCTGGCCGAACGCGGCTTCGATGATCGCGTCCTTGGAGTAGAAGCCGGACAGGAACGGGAACCCGATCAGCGCGAGGTAGCCGAGTCCGAAGGTGACGAACGTGATCGGCATGTACTTGCGCAAGCCACCGAACTTGCGCATGTCGACCTCGTCGTTCATCGCGTGCATCACCGAACCGGCACCGAGGAACAGGCCCGCCTTGAAGAAGCCGTGCGTGAGCAGGTGCATGATGCCCAGCGCGTAGCCTGCCGGACCGAGCCCGACCGCGAGGATCATGTAGCCGATCTGGCTGACCGTCGAGTACGCCAGCACCTTCTTGATGTCGTCGTAGGCGCAGCCGATGATGCACCCGACCAACAACGTCACCGCACCGATGAGCGCGACCACCAGACGACCGTCCGGCGTGAGCGTGTAGAGCGGATTGGCCCGCGCGATCAGGTAGACACCCGCGGTGACCATGGTCGCCGCGTGGATCAGCGCCGAAACCGGGGTGGGGCCTTCCATCGCGTCCGGCAACCACGCCTGCAGCGGAACCTGGCCGGACTTACCGCAAGCACCGAGCAGCAACAGCAGCGCGATCGCCAGCAACACGCCCGACGGCAGTTCACCGGCTCGCGCGAACACCTCGGTGTACTGCGTGGTGCCCAGGTTCGCGAACAGCAGGAAGATCGCCAGTGCGAGGCCGATGTCGCCGACGCGGTTCATCACGAACGCCTTCGTCGCGGCGGCCGCCGCCGAGGGGCGTTGCTGCCAGAACCCGATCAGCAGGTAGGAGGCGAGACCGACGCCCTCCCAGCCGAGGTAGAGGGTCACGAAGCTGTTGCCCAGGACCAGGATCAGCATCGCGGCGACGAACAGGTTCAGGTATCCGAAGAACCGGCGGCGTTCGGTGTTGTCCCCGCCGGCCCGGCCCTGCTGATCGTGGGCCATGTATCCCACCGAGTAGATGTGGATCAGTGATCCCACCCCGGTGATCAGTAGCACGAAGACCATCGACAGCGGGTCCAGCCGCAACCCGAAGTCGACCTGCAGCGCCTCGACCGGGATCCACGAGAACATGTGCAGTTCGCGGATCTGCCCGCCGGTGGACCCGGCGATCGAGGAGAACAGGGCCAGCCCGTACAGGAAGGAGGCGATGACGGTGGCACAGCCGAGCAGGTGCCCCCATCCGTTCGCGCGCCGACCTGCCACGAGCAGAACGAGCGCACCGAACGCGGGCATGGCCAGCAGCAGCCACGCGTTCTGCTGGACGAATCCCTGTGCCCCGACCGGATCCAGGACCGGCGGAACCGCGCCGGGGAAAGCCCCGGTAGACATCATTGCCGTCACCACGCGCCTCTCAGTACTTCAGGAGGTTGGCGTCATCGACCGAGGCCGAGCGACGCGTACGGAAGATCGACATGATGATCGCCAGGCCGACCACGACCTCTGCGGCGGCAACCACCATCACGAAGAAGGCCATGACCTGCCCGTGCACCGAACCCTCGATGCGGGCGAAGGTGACCAGCGACAGGTTGACCGCGTTGAGCATCAGCTCGATGCACATGAACACGACGATCGCGTTGCGCCGCACCAGGACGCCGACGGCACCGATCGAGAACAGCAGTGCCGACAGCAGCAGGTAGTGGGTCGGGGTCACTGCCTGACCTCCTCGGGGGTGTTCTCGGAGCCCTTGCCGTTGCTGTGCCCGCCGTCGTGCCCGTTGTCGCCGTTGAGCCCGCTGCCCGCGGGGCCGCCCTGGCCCGCTCCGGACCCGGCTTCACCGTTCCCGGCGTCGTCGTCCCCGGCTGTTCCGCCTCCGGTGGGGCCGTCTCCGGTCGGGCCGTGCTCCTGGTGCCCGTCGCCGGAATCCGCGTGCCGCCGACCGGACTCGTCCTCCGAGCCGATGAGCGCGTGCGGATCGTCACCGGAACCCGGCTGGTCCACCACGCCCTCGCGGCCGTCCGCGGTCCGGGGGACCGGAGTGGTGGAGAGCAGGTCCGACAGCGAATCCGCCGCTACCGACCCGTCCGGCAACAACGCGGGAGTGGCCACCGAGTCCGCCGTGGCGTAGACGCCGGGCCCCGGCAACGGCGACACGCGAGCGTGCTCCCCGCGGAACCGCGCATCGGCGGTCGCCCGCTGGGTTCGACGGGCGCCCCGTCCCTTGCCGCCGTAGGCCAGCACCATCGCCCCCAGCGAAGCGGTGATCAGCAGGGCCGAGGTGAGTTCGAACGGAAAGAGGTAGTCGGTGAAGATGAGCCGGCCGAGTCCACCGGCACCGCCGCCCTGCGGCGACCACGGGTCGAGCGGCGCCGCGACCGGCACCTGCGTCAGCGACCGCGCCAGCCCCGTGGCCAGCAGCATCGCGAAGCCGATCCCCACGATCATCGCGGCGAGCCGCTGACCGCGCAGTACCTCCACCACCGAATCCGACGCGTCCCGTCCGACCATCATCAGCACGAACAGGAACAGCATCATGATCGCGCCGGTGTAGACGATGATCTGGGTGAAACCGAGGAACTGCGCGGCCTGCGCCATGTACAGCACGCCGAGCGAGAGCATGGTCGTGATCAGGAACAGCGCGGAGTGCACGGCGCTGCGCGCGAACACCATGCCGAGCGCACCGACCAGTGCCAGCGGGCCGAGGATCCAGAAGACCACCGTCTCCCCGGTTCCCACCACGCCCTCGGCCTGCGCCAGGTACGCCGTTGCCAGGACAGTCATCAGCGCCTGGCCTCCTCTTTGCCGGTCTCGACCGTCTCGCCTTCCGGCACGCCCTTCTCCCTGGCGAGTTCCGGACCACGCACGTAGTAGTCCTGCTCGTCCTCGCCGAGGCGCATCGGATGCGGTGCCTGCTCCATGCCCGACAGCAGCGGGGCCAGCAGGTCCTCCTTGGTGTAGATGAGGTTCTGCCGGTTGTCGTCGGCTGTCTCGTACTCGGTGGTCATCGTCAGTGCCCGCGTCGGGCACGCTTCCACGCACAACCCGCAACCGATGCAGCGCAGGTAGTTGATCTGGTAGTCCATGCCGTAGCGCTCGCCGGGCGAATACCGCTCGTCCTCGGTGTTCGTGCCGCCCTCGACGAAGATGGCGTCCGCCGGGCAGGCCCAGGCGCACAGCTCGCATCCGACGCACTTCTCCAAGCCGTCCGGATGCCGGTTGAGCTGGTGACGACCGTGGAACCGGGGCGCGGGGATCTTCTTGACCTCCGGGTACTCCTCGGTCACGACCTTCTTGAACATCGTCGAGAAGGTGACGCCGAATCCCTTCAGCGGATCAAACATTCCCATGTGACGCCTCCTTTGCTGAGTCGTCGCCGTCCTCGCCCGGCAACTGGGCGGTCTGCGCACCCGAACTCACCGGCTCACGCCGCGGTGGCGTCCTGGGCACTTCGAGGTCGATGGGCGGGACCGGGTAGTCCCCGCCCGAGAGCTGCACCTCGTCCTCGCGTTCCGGAGGCTGCTTGTCCGGGAGCAGGAAGCTCACCGCCAGCAACACCACCAGCACGATCCCGCCGACGATGAGGAACTGCTGCGTGGTGACCGCGTCCTCGTTGCGCAGCGCGCGGATCAGCGTGACCGCCACGATCCACACCAGGCTCAGCGGAATCAGGACCTTCCAGCCCAGGTCCATGAACTGGTCGTAGCGCAGTCGCGGCAGCGTGCCCCGCAGCCACACGAAGAAGAACAGGAACATGATCGTCTTGCCGAGGAACCACAGCACCGGCCACCAACCGGTGTTGAGCACCCCGTCACCGATCATCGAGAGCGGCCAGGGCGCGTACCAGCCACCGAAGAACAGCGTGGTGGCCAGCGCCGAAACGGTGACCATGTTGATGTACTCGGCGAGGAAGAACAGCGCGAACTTCAGCGACGAGTACTCGGTGTGGAAGCCGCCGACGAGCTCGGACTCCGCTTCGGGCAGGTCGAACGGGGCGCGGTTGGTCTCACCGACCATCGACACCAGGTACACCAGGAAGCTGAACGGGAGCAGCAGGAAGAACCAGCCCTGCTCCTGCGCCGCCACGATCCCGGAGGTGGACAGCGTGCCCGCGTACATGATGACCGCGACGAACGACAGCCCCATCGCGATCTCGTAGGAGATCACCTGCGCCGCCGAGCGCAGCGAACCGAGCAGCGGGTACGGAGAGCCCGACGACCAACCGGCCAGCACGATGCCGTAGACCCCGATCGCCGCGCTGGCCAGCACGACCAGCAGCCCCACCGGGAGGTCGACGAGCTGCAGCGCGGTGCGCTCGCCGAAGATCGTCACCTCCGGGCCGATCGGAATGACCGAGAACGACACCAGTGCCGGGGTGGCCGAGATGATCGGCGCCAGGATGTACACCCACTTGTCGGCCAGCACCGGCCGGATGTCCTCCTTGAACGCCAGCTTCAACCCGTCGGCCAGCGACTGCAGGATGCCGAACGGTCCGGCTCGGTTCGGACCGGGCCGGTGCTGCATCCGACCGATCACACGGCGCTCCGCCCAGATCGTCAGCAGCGTCATCAGCACCAGGAAGGCGAAGATGGCGACGACCTTGATCAGGATCAGCCACATCGGGTCGTCCGCGAGGAGCTTGGCGGTTTCGGTCATGCCCTGCCCCCGTCGATGTGCGTGGAGCTGCCCTCGGACCCGGCGGGTCCGGCCGGGTTCTCCGGTCGTGCCGGGTTGTGCCTGACGACGTGGCCGTTGCCCGCGGCGCCGGCCATGGGTGCCGCCGGTGCGATGTCGACCGGCGCACCGTGCCCGACCCCCAACGCGCGGTTGACCTTGGCCGGTCCGGATGCGGTGGGCACCCACACGACGTCGTCGGGTATCTCGGTCACCACGGCTTCGAGGGACAGCGAGCCCTTGTTGCTGCGGAGCTGCACCCGCTGCTCGGGTTGCAGTCCGAGACGTTGCGCGGTGCGCGGCGAGATCATCGCCACCGACCGGCGTGCCGTACCCGCCAGCTGCGGTTCATCGGCCTGGAGCGAACCGTTGTCGAGCAGCTGTCGCCAGGTCGCCAACCGGACCTGCCCGGCGCCCAGCTCGGGTGCCGGAACGACCGGTTCGTTCGGCGGTGCAGCCCGCTCGCCGGTCGTGGTGCCGAGCCTGCGTCGCTCCGCGGCCACGGCACCCGGGGTTTGGGTGAACAGGTCGGCGTCCATCTCCACGGCCAACGTGTCCAGCACCCGGCAGTCCGGCAGCGAACCGGTGCGTTCGATGGTGAGCTCGAACTCGCGGGGTCGACCCTCCCAGCTGAGGTAGCTGCCGGACTTCTCCACGCTCGGCGCGATCGGCAGCACCACATCGGCGTGCTCCGTGACCCTGCTCGGGCGCATCTCCAAGCTCACCACGAACTCGGTGCGGCGCAGCGCCTGTTCGGCCAGTCCGGGATCGGGCAGATCGCCGGGGTCCACGCCGCCGACCACCAATCCGGAGAGCTTTCCCTGGTGGGCGGCGGTGAGCATGCCGGTCACGTCGCGTCCGGCCCGGCCCGGCAGCGATCCCGGTTCCATCCCCCAGGCTCGTTCGAGCTCGGTCCGCGCACCCGGATCCTCGACCCGGCGTCCACCCGGCAGCAGACCGGGCAGCGCGCCGGCCTCGACCGCGCCGCGCTCACCGGCCCGGCGCGGGATCCAGGCCACTCGTGCACCGGTGCGCTCAGCGGTTCGCAGAATCTCGGAGTACAGCCCCGGCACCTGCGCGGCGCGCTCACCGACGACCAGGACCGCACCTTCGCCGCGCAACGCTTCGTCCACCTCGGACGGCAGATCGGTCAGCGCGGCTGCTTCACCGCCCGGTGGACAGGTGATCAGTTCGCCGGTGCGTTCCACTCCGCCGTCGCCCGGGATCGACGTGGTCTTCTCCACTCCGGGCGAGTTCCACTGCCCGAGGTGGAACACCTTCGTCGAACCCTTGCGGGCCGCCTTGCGCAGCCGCAGGAAGACGATGGGGGATTCCTCTTCGGGCTCGAAGGCCACGCACAGCACGGCCGGTGCGGCTTCGAGGTCCCGATAGGTCACCGCGCCCGTCTCCGGGCCGGTTCCCACCACGGTGGACTCCAGGAACGCCAGTTCCTCCGCCGAGTGCGCGCGGGCCCGGTAGTCGATGTCGTTGGTGCGCAGCGCCACCCGCGCGAACTTGGCGTAGGCGTAAGCGTCCTCGGTGGTGAGTCGTCCGCCCGGCAGCACACCGACCCCGGAAGCGTCCCGCGCGGCGAGCAACCCCTCGGCGGCGACCCGCAGGGCCTCGGTCCACGACGTCTCCCGCAGCTCGCCGTCGACCCGGATCATCGGCCTGGTCAGCCGGTCCGAAGCCGTGGCGTACCGAAACGCGAATCGGCCCTTGTCGCAGATCCACTCCTCGTTGACCTCCGGCTCGTCACCGGCCAGCCGTCGCATCACCTTGCCGCGCCGCCAGTCGGTGCGGGTCGAGCACCCCGAAGAGCAGTGCTCGCACACGCCCGGGGTGGAAACGAGGTCGAACGGCCGCGAGCGGAACCGGTATGCGGCGCTGGTCAACGCCCCCACCGGGCAGATCTGGATGGTGTTGCCGGAGAAGTACGACTGGAACGGCTGATGCTCGCCGATGCCGATCTGCTGCACCGCACCGCGTTCCAGCAGCTCGATAAAGGGGTCACCCGCGATCTCCTTGGAGAACCGGGTGCACCGCTGGCACAGCACGCAACGCTCGCGGTCCAGCAGGATTTGCGACGAGATCGACACCGGCTTGGCGAACGTGCGCTTCTGGTCGTGGAACCGCGAATCGCTCCGGCCGTGCTTGAGCGCCTGGTTCTGCAGCGGGCATTCACCGCCCTTGTCGCAGACCGGGCAGTCCAGCGGGTGGTTGATCAGCAGCAGTTCCATCACGCCCTGCTGTGCCTTGTCCGCCACCTGGGAGGTCTTCTGTGTCTTCACGACCATGCCGTCGGCGGCGGTGATGGTGCAGGACGCCTGCGGTTTGGGCATGGCGCGCCCGTTCACCTCGACCTCCACCAGGCACTGCCGGCACGCGCCCGCCGGGTCCAGCAGCGGGTGGTCGCAGAACCGCGGGATCACGATTCCCATCCGCTCCGCGGTGCGGATGAGCAGTTCGCCCTTGGGGGCGTCCACCTCGATACCATCGATGGTCAGCCGGACGTGGCCCTCCGGGACCGGGGGAGATTCGTTCTTGGCTTCGGGTGCCACCGTCATCGGGCCGCTCCTACCAGTGCGGACTCGTCATTGGACTCACCCCGGTTGTTCGAGCACAGGGCGAGGAACTCGTCTCGGAAGTACTTGATTCCGCTGGTGATCGGGCTGACCGCACCGTCGCCGAGCGCGCAGAACGACCGGCCGAGGACGTTGTCGCAGACGTCGAGGAGGGTGTCGATGTCCTCCTCGGTGCCCCGGCCCTCGACCATCCGCTCCAGCACCTGCGCCAGCCAGAAGGTGCCCTCCCGGCATGGGGTGCACTTTCCACAGGACTCGTGCTCGTAGAACTGGGTCCACTTCATCACCGCCCACGGCACCGACACGGTCTCGTTGAACACCTGCACCGCCGTGGTGCCGAGCATCGACCCCGCTTCGGCGGCACCCTCGAAGTCCAGCGGCACGTCGAGGTGTTCGGCGGTGAACAGCGGTGTCGACGAACCACCCGGTGTCCAGAACTTGAGTGGTACGCCGTCCTTCATGCCGCCCGCCAGCTCCAGGAGCTGCCGCAGGGTCGTTCCGAGCGGTGCTTCGTACTGGCCGGGGCGCTCGACGTGCCCGGAGACCGAGTAGATCTTGGGTCCGGGCGACTTCTCCCCACCCATGCTGCGGAACCAGTCCGAACCGCCGTTGACGATGAACGGCACCGAGGCGATCGTCTCGACGTTGTTCACCGTGGTCGGACAGGCGTAGAGACCGGCTGCGGCCGGGAACGGCGGTTTCAGCCGGGGCTGGCCACGCTTGCCCTCCAGCGAGTCCAGCAGTGCCGTCTCCTCGCCGCAGATGTAGGCGCCGGCCCCCGCGTGCACGACGATGTCGCAGTCGAACCCGGAGCCGAGGACGTTCTTGCCGAGATACCCGGCGTCGTAGGCCTCGCGCACCGCGGCGTTCAATCGCCGGATGCAGTGCAGCGCCTCACCGCGAACGTAGATCGCCGAGAAGTTCGAGCGCATCGCATAGCAGGCGATGATGACGCCTTCGATCAGCGAGTGCGGATCGGCCATCATCAGCGGAATGTCCTTGCAGGTGCCCGGCTCGCCCTCATCGGCGTTGATCACCAGGTAGTGCGGTTTCACCGGATCCTTGGGCATGAAGCCCCACTTGACCCCCGCGGGGAAGCCTGCACCGCCCCGGCCGCGCAGGCCGGCTGCCTTCACCAGTTCGATCAGCTGGTCCGGTTCCGCGCGCAACGCCTTCCGCACCGCCGTGTAACCGTCGGACTCCTCGTAGGAGCGCAGGGTCCACGAACGCGGCGACGTCCAGCGTTTGGTCAGCACCGGGGTCAGCGGGTCCACCCGGGTCTCTTCGGACATGGCCACCCTCACTTCTTCTCCGGAACGGGCGGAAGTTCCGCGTCTTCGGGCATCGCCGGGGCGGTCCAGCCGCGTTCTTCGGCGAGCCGGGCACCGCGCACGGTTTCCGGAGCCGACGACGGCCCCTCCACATCGGAGTCGCGCGCGTCGTCGAAGAACCCGGCGAGCTGCCGCTCGGTCGCCCGGAAGTCCGACAGCGGCGCACCTCGGGTCGGATCAGGCTTCTCGCCGTTCTGCAGGGACCGGACCAGTTCCAACGCCTTCTCGGGCGTCTGGTTGTCGTAGTACTCGTAGTTGACCTGCAGCACCGGACCGAGATCGCAGGCGGCCAGGCATTCGGCGTGCTCCAGGGTGATCGAGCCCGTCTCGCCCGGAGTACCGGCCGTCTCGTCGTGCCCGACACCCAGGTGTTCGCGCAGGCTGCCGTAGATCGCGTCGCCGCCGAGCGCCGCGCACAGGGTGTTGGTGCACACGCTGACCAGGTGCTGCCCGCACGGCGTGCGCTTGTACATCGTGTAGAACGTGGCCACCGCGCTGACCTCGGCGGCCGACAGCGCCAGCTGTCCGGCGCAGAACTCGATCCCCTCCGTGCTGACGTGCCCCTGCACCGACTGCACCAGGTGCAGCATCGGCAGCAGCGCCGAGCGCGACTCCGGGTATCGGTCGATGATGCGCCGGGCATCGGCCCGCACGTCGTCGCCGAACACCGAGGTGTCGGCCATCGGATGCACCACCGACTCGGTCTGCGTGAACTCGAACTGCTCGGTCATCGATCCACCCCGCCCATCACCGGGTCGATGGAAGCCACGGACGCGATCACGTCCGCCACGAGGCCGCCCTCGGACATCGCGGGCAGCGCCTGCAGGTTGACGAAGCTCGGATCCCGGGTGTGCACCCGCATCGGCCGCGTACCGCCGTCGGAAACGACGTGGTAGCCGAGTTCACCGCGGGGCGACTCGATCGGCACGTACACCTGTCCCGGCGGCACGTCGAATCCCTCGGTCACCAGCTTGAAGTGGTGGATCAGCGATTCCATCGACTGACCCATGATCTTGCGGACGTGGTCCAGGGAGTTGCCCAGACCGTCGGGGCCGACCGTGAGCTGCGCGGGCCACGCGATCTTGGGGTCCGAAACCATCACCGGCCCCGGCTCCAGCTTGTCCAGGCACTGCCGGATGATCCGCAGCGACTCGTGCATCTCGTCCAACCGGAGCTGGAACCGCGCGAAGCAGTCCGCGTCGGTGCTCGTCGGCACCTCGAACTCGAACTCGTCGTACCCGCAGTACGGGTCGATCTTGCGCATGTCCCAGGCCAGCCCGGCCGAACGCAGCAGCGGGCCGGTTACCCCGAGCGCCAGACACCCGTCCAGCGGCAGGTAACCGACGTTCTTGAGGCGCTGATGCCAGATCGGCTGCCCGGAGAAGAGCTTCGCGTAGTCCGGCAGGCGCTTGTCCATCACCTTGATGAATTCGAGGATCTTCTCCCGGTAGCCCTCCGGGAGATCCTGCGCGACGCCGCCCGGCCGGATGAACGCGTGGTTCATCCGCAGCCCGGTGAGGAACTCCAGCAGGTGCAGGACCTCCTCCCGGTCCCGGAACCCGTAGGTCATCCCGGTGGTGGCGCCCAGTTCCATCGCTCCCGTCGCCAGGAACACGAGGTGCGAGGAGATCCGGTTCAGCTCCATGAGCAGGACCCGGATCGTCTCCGCGCGCTTCGGAACCTCGGTGCGCAGCAGCTTTTCGACGGCCATGCAGTAGCCGGCCTCGTTGTGCAGCGGCGCGAGGTAATCCATGCGGGTCACGAACGTGACGCCCTGGGTCCACGTCCGGTACTCGCAGTTCTTCTCGATACCCGTGTGCAGGTAGCCGATCACCGTGCGAGCCTGCGTGACCACCTCGCCTTCGAGCTCCAGCACGAGGCGCAGCACGCCGTGGGTCGACGGGTGCTGGGGGCCCAGGTTGATGACGACCCGGTCTTCACCCCGGGTCTCGTCGAGGAACTCGTCCCAGTCCCCGCCGGTGACCGTGTAGACCCGGCCTTCGGTGGTCTGCCGCTCGGAGGCCGTGTGCGGATCGAAGCCGTCCGCACCGTCGTCGTTGCCGACCGGAGGATCGGCCAGTCGTTCGGAACTCATCTCCAGCACCTCTCCGCGGTGAGCTGCCCGTGGAATCCGGGTCCGGCGCGGAACGCGGGCCCGGTTGAAACCGCTCGTGGTCCAGTCGGCGCGGACGTCACGTGTACGACCTCCGCTGATCCGGAGGTGGGATCTCGGCGCCCTTGTACTCCACCGGGATCCCGCCGAGCGGGTAGTCCTTGCGCTGCGGGTGGCCCTCCCAGTCGTCGGGCATCAGGATCCGGGTGAGCGCGGGATGCCCGTCGTAGACGATGCCGAACATGTCGTAGGCCTCCCGCTCCTGGAAGTCGGCGGTCGGGTAGACCTCGACCACCGAGTCCACTCGCGGCAGTTCGTGGTCGTCCTCCGACCAGTCCAGGGCTGTTTCGACCCGGATGCGGCGGCGGTAAGTCATCGACGTCAGGTGGTATACCGAGTGCAGCCGCTGCGCCACCTCCGGCCCGTAGTCCACACCGGACACCGAGCTGCACAGTTCGAACCGCAGCGCCGGATCGTCCCGGAAGGCCCGGCACACCTCGAGGAGGTGCCGCGGGTCCACGAAGAACGTGATCTCGCCGCGGTCCACTGTCACCTGACGGATCGCCTCCGGCGGCAATCCGCGCTCCCGCAACGCGGCGAAGAGGTTGTCGGCGACCTCGTCGAACCACCCGCCGTACGGTCGCTCGGCCGCCGTGGGCACGTAGGCGGGCAGGCGCAGCCCGCCGTATCCCGAGGTGTCGCCGGTGCCCCGCACACCGAACATCCCCTGCCGGGCTCGGCCGGCCACGACGGGACCACGTCGTTCGGCCACCTCGCCCTTGCCCTGCTGGGCGGGTTCGAGACCGCCGGCTCGTTCCGCGCTCGACCCCTCTTCGCCGGGGTCCGGAGTCGTCTGGTTGACGGTGTCGTTCATGACCTCATCTCCCCGCGCCGAGTTCGGAGGTGTTCGACTCTCCTTCGGCGTTGTCGAGCTCCCGAGTGTTCAGCGGCCGCTCCGCGCCCATCTCCCGGCGCTGCGCGAGCTGCTGGCGCTCGGCGCGCTTCACCTCCGCACGGTTCTTGGGGGCGTACCGCTCGGAGGACGGGATCATCTCGGTTCGGTCGCCGCGCTCGGCGCGCAGCTCGGCCCGCTTCGCGTTGATGGGCTCGTCCATGACCTTGGCGTGCAGCTTCAGGATCGCGTCGAGCAGCATTTCCGGCCGCGGTGGACATCCGGGCAGGTACATGTCCACCGGCACGACGTGGTCGACGCCCTGCACGACCGCGTAGTTGTTGAACATGCCGCCGGTGGAGGCGCACACGCCCATCGACAGCACCCACCGCGGTTCGGGCATCTGGTCGTAGATCTGCCGCAGCACCGGGGCCATCTTGTTGGTCACCCGGCCTGCGACGATCATCAGATCCGCCTGGCGCGGGGTGGCCGAGAACCGCTCCATGCCGAACCGCGCGATGTCGTAGCGCGAACCGCCGACGGTCATCATCTCGATGGCACAGCAGGCCAACCCGAAGGTGGCGGGCCACATCGATGTCTTTCGCGTCCAGTTGACGAGCTTTTCCACGTTTGCCAACAGGATGCCGTTCGGCAGCTGCTCTTCCAGCCCCATCTCGGCACTCCCTTCTCGAATCGACGCGGCGGGTCGGTGCTGTCCTCGCGGCGACGGGCGAGGCCGTCGCGGTCGGCGATCAGGTCCAGGTGAAACCACCGCGCCGCCAGATGTAGAGGTCGGCGAAACCGAACGTGACGACGAACAACGTCACCGCCACGGCGCCGAAGAGCCCGAGCTGGTCGGCGGAGACGGCGTACGGATAGAGGAAAACCATCTCGATGTCGAACAGGATGAACATCATCGCCGTCATGTAGTAGCTGACGGGCATCCGTCCACTGCCGATGACGGGCTGCGGTGACGGCTCGATTCCGCACTCGTAGGCGTCGAGCTTGGCTCGGTTGTACCGGCGGGGGCCCACCAGAGGCGCGATCGCGACGGAGAACGCCGCGAACCCGAGCGCCAACGCGAACATCAGCACGAGTGGGATGTAGGGGTCTAGCACCATTGCCGCCCTCCTTCAGTGGCCCCCGCCGAGGCGGAAATCACGTCATAACCTCGATTACGCACTCTATGCGGTCGACCGAATCGGCTCCGTATTGAGGCGAACCTAACTTTATGACTTCTCACACACAGAGTCCGGTCCATCTGACCAGACGCGCGGCATCAGGCGCTAGGCGTGAGACGAGTAGTGGCGTTGATCACACGATCCATGGCGTCGCCGTCCTTCTTGTCGTAGAGATTCGCCAGCAGTTTCAACACGAAACGCATCAGCGTGTGGCGCGGAAGGCCGTACTTCGTCGCGGTCCGCATCACCACCGGATTGCCAATCAACTTGCTGAAGATGTTGCCCATCCGGAAGTAGCCACCCATCGCCTCGGACACCGCGGCCGGGTAGCGAGCCAGCGCCCGCTCCCGGGACGGGCCCTCCGGACGAGCGAAGGCGTGCACCACGCACTCGGCCGCCAGGCGGGCGGATTCCATCGCGTAGGCGATGCCCTCACCGTTGAACGGGTTGACCATGCCGCCCGCATCGCCGACCAGCAGCAGGCCGTCGCGGTAGTGCGGAGTCCGGTTGAACCCCATCGGCAGCGCGGCACCGCCGACCTTCCCGACCGAGTTCTCCTCGCGGAAGCCCCATTCCTCCGGCGTTCCGTCCAGCCACGACCGCAGCAGCTTGCGGTAGTCCGTCTTGCCGTACGCGGTCGACGTCGACAGGATCCCCAGACCCGCGTTGACGGTTCCGTCGCCCATCCCGAACAGCCAGCCGTACCCGGGCAGCAGCTGCGGCTGTTCGGGGTTCGACCGGTCCCAGAGTTCGAGGTGCGATTCGAGGTAGTCGTCCTTGCTGCGCGGGCTCTCGTAGTAGCGCCGCACCGCGACCCCCATCGGGCGATCCTCACGCTTCTGGATGCCCACCGACAGCGCCAGCCGCGCGGACACGCCGTCACACCCCACGACCAGGGGAGCTCGGTAGGTGACCGGGACGCGTTCGGGGCCGCTCTTGGCGGTCACGCCGGTGATCCGCCCGGTGCGGTCGTCGGTCACGGCGCCGGTGACGGTGGTGGCCTGCACCATGCGCGCACCCGCCCGCTCGGCGTTGCGCGCGAGCAGGTCGTCGAAGTCGTTCCGCGGCCGGACCACGCCGTACGGGGGGAACTCGGCCAGGTTCGGCCAGTCGAGATCCATCGTGACCCCACCCCCGACCACGCGCAGACCGCGGTTGTGCAGCCACCCCGCCTCTTCGCGGGTGTCGATGCCGAGGTCGATCAGTTGCTTCACACCCCTGGGCGTGATGCCGTCCCCGCACACCTTCTCCCGGGGAAAGGTGCTCTTTTCCAGTAGCAGGACGTCCAGGCCGGCCCTGGCCAGGTACGTCGCCGCCGTCGACCCCGCCGGTCCCGCACCGACGACGATCACATCCGCGTCGTCGTTGGGGCTGCGTCGACTGGTGGCGCTCGTCATGACACTCCTCGTATCCCTGCATGCGCGGTTACTAACCGTGAGCCCGCTTGTGAATGAGTTCACTATCTTCCCGAGTCTAAGCCGGACGAACCGTGCGATCGACCCCGCGACGAGGGTCGCTCGGGTGACCTCCACCGCCGGTGAGCAGGCCCGGGAGGGGGGAATGCGAAGTTCGGCCCGCCGCCTCTGTCGAAATTCCACCGCTGTGCGCGCCACGTCCGGAACCGAGCCGGACACTGCGCGGGGTCAGCGGCCTGTCGATCTTTCGAGGCAGCCGATGCGCGATCGGGACGGACTCCCGGCAGGGTTCGGGCGCGGATGCGTACGCGACCCGCGCGAACCCGCACGCGTCGGGGGGACGGTGTGGCCCGCCAAAGGGCCGAAGAGAGAGTGCTGATTACTCCGGGTTGACCGCTTACTCCGGGTTGACGGCGCGGTGGATGGCGACGACTCCCCCGGTGAGGTTCCGCCACGCGACACCGCTCCAGCCGGCTTCCGCGATCAGCTCGGCGAGCGCGCGTTGATCCGGCCACTCCCGGATCGACTCCGCGAGGTAGACGTAGGCATCCGGGTTGGACGAGACCGCCCGGGCGATCGGCGGCAGGCCGCGCATCACGTAATCCATGTAGATCGAGCGGAACGGTGCCCACGTCGGCGTGGAGAACTCGCACACCACCAGTCGGCCCCCTGGGCGAACCACCCGGGCCATCTCCCGCAGCCCCTCGACCGTGTCGGCCAGGTTGCGCAGGCCGAACAGGATGGTCGCCGCGTCGAACGAGTCGTCCGCGAACGGCAGGTGCAACGCGTCGGCCGCCACCATCGGCAGTCCCCGATCGCGTCCGACCGACAGCATGCCCAGCGAGAAGTCCGCGGACACGCACCACGCACCCGAACGCGCGAACTCGGCGGTGGACACTCCGCTGCCCGCCGCGAGGTCGAGGATCCGCTCGCCCCGCTTCGGTTCCAGCGCCCGCCGCGTGACGTCCCGCCACCGACGGTCCTGCCCGAAGGACAGCACGGTGTTGGTCAGGTCGTAACGCCGCGCCACGCCGTCGAACATCGCGGCGACCTCACGCGGGTCCTTGTCCAAACCGGCCCTAGACACATCCGACAGCCTACGTGGAGCCCTCCGGCCTCAGGCAGCGGACCGTTCGATCCCACCCGAGCCGAGCACCGCCGCGTAGTGCCCGACCAGTTCCTCGCCCAGCGCGGACCACGTCCGATCGGCGACCGCTGCCCGTCCCGCCGCGCCCCACCGGGCTCGCAGCGCCGGGTCCCGCAGCGACTCCACCGCGGCCCGCAGCCGCACCGCGTGTCCGGACACGTCGTGCGGCGGGAGGAGCAGCCCCGTCCTGCCCGGGCGCACGAGATCGCGGGGGCCACCCGCATCCGGCGCGAGCACCGGAAGTCCCGAGGCCATCGCCTCCTGCACCGACTGGCAGAACGTCTCGTACGGGCCGGTGTGCACGAACACGTCCAGGCTCGCGTAGCACCGGGCCAGCTCGTCTCCGGTGCGCAAACCGGGAAACAGCGCGCCGGGCAGCCGATCGGCCAGTGCCGCGCGTTCCGGTCCCGCACCGACCACCACGAGCCGCACACCGGGCACGTCGTTCAACGCCGCCAGGCGCTCCACGTGCTTCTCGGGCGCCAACCGGCCGACGTAGCCGACCAGCAGCTCGCCGTTCGGCGCCCAGGCCGCGCGCAGTTCCGCGTCGCGGCGCTCCGGCCGGAACCGCGCCGTGTCCACCCCGCGACCCCACTGGTGCACGCGGGGAATCCCGCGTTCGCGGAGCGTGTCGACGGCCCAGGTGGAGGGCGCCAGCGTCCGGTCGGCGCCGCAGTGCACCCTGCGCGTCCAGCGCCACGCCGCACGCGCGGTCAGCCCCAGCCCGTACGAGTCGGCGAACCCCGCCACGTCGGTCTGGTAGACGGCCACCGCCGGTACGTCCAGCTTGCGGGCAGCCGCCAGCCCGCGCGCTCCGACGACGAACGGGGAAGCCAGGTGCACCACGTCGGGCCGGAAGTCGCGCACCTCCGCGAGCAACCGTCGCGTCGGGAAGCCGATGGGGAGCGCGGCCAGCGCGGGCACGTCCATGGCGGGCAACCGGACGACCGGACTGCCCGCGTACTCCTCGGGCCCGGGGCCCGGAGCGACCACCATCGCTCGGTCTCCCCGGCGCCGCAGGTGTTCGAGCACCCGCAGCACCGAGTTGGTCACCCCGTTGACCTGCGGCAAGAAGCTCTCGGTCACGATCGCGATTCGCACGGCCCACACGGTGACCAGCCCAGGCGACGCTCACGTGTCGAAGGCCGGAACTCCGTTCGAATGCCAGCCCAACACGCCTCGCACCACGCGAACTTGGCTTGCTGCTCCACCGCTGTCCACCTCTGTTTGGGGTGGGTGTCACCGAATGTGATGAGGCTGAGACGGCATGACGGCATTGCCCTCCCAGCCCGCGCCGAACGTCGAACCCGGTCTCGTCTCGCGGGCTCTCGAGGTAGCGGGGCGACTCGCGAACGACGCCGCCGATGTCATCACCGCCACGGCCGGCCGCGCGGCAGGTCCCGGCGTGGCCGATTCCCCGTTCGACTGGGTCACCGACACCGGGCGAACGCTCGAACGGCACACCAGACGGATCCTGTCCGAGGAGTTCCCCGGCATCCCCGTCTTCGGCGAGGAGTTCGACGCGCCCCCGGCGGTCCCCGAGCACTGGACGGCGGGAGCCGACCGGTTGCGCTGGTCGGTGGACCCGGTCGACGGGACGGCCAACTACGTCGCCGGACTGCCCTGGTGCTCCTACAGCCTGGCGATGCTCGACCGGACCGGGCCGGTCGTGGGCGTGGTCGCCGACCCGTACCGGACGCAGATCTACGCGGCCGCGCGCGGCCGCGGGATGCGCGCGAACGGCGCACGGATCCGGCTGGAAGAGGAACGGGAGACCCGCGCAGGCATCGTGTGCACCGAACTCACCAAGACCGGCACCTGGCCGGGCATGGAACGGTTCATCGCCAACGCGACGGCTGCCCAGGTGGGTGTGCGACTGCTCGGGTCACCGGCGCTGGCCATCACGCAGGTCGCGCTGGGACGGGCCACGGCCGCCGTGCTGGACTCCTACGCGGAATGGGACGTGGCGGCAGCGCTGGCCCTGGCCGAGGAGTCCGGCGCCACCATCGTCGACCGACGGGGGAACCGATCGACGATGCCCACGGACGGCCTGCTGGTGGCCGTCCCCGGCGTGGCGGAGGACGTGCTGGCGTGGTGGCAGCAGGCGACCGGTGGCTGAGTACCGGCCGCTCCGATCGGTCAGCCGACCGGGTCCAGCACCGCGCCGGGTGCCGGGGCCGGTTCGGTTCCGTACAGGGCCGACATCGGGCGAAGCAACGGAAATCCGTCCCGAAGTTCGGCGGCCTGCCGGTGCACCCGGTCCAGGTCGGGTTCGGCCACCAATTGGCCGACGGCCGCCAGTACCTGCTCGGTGAGCTCGCCGAACCGGTTCCCCGCGTCGTCGAGCTGGTCGGAGACCCGGTACACGGCCAGTTCGCCGCGCACCGTGCCGGGGCCGTCGGCGAGGCTGCGTCCCAGTTCCACGAGCGCCAACACCGCGGGCAGCTCGGCGTCCATCCGGCGGACGACCGGCAGCAGCTGGGCCCGCGCCTGCGCGGAGGACACCGAATCGACCGCGCACCGCGCTCGGCGCACGGACTGCTCGCAGCGGTGCAGCCCTTGCCGCCAGGGACCGCGTTCCGGCAACGGCGCCGTCCCCGCGGGCCGAGGGGCCACCTCGCTCCCGGCAGCGGCACCGGCAGGGTCAGTGGTAGCGACAGGGACAGCGACGGGGGCGGGCGCGTCGGCGGGCGCGAGTCGGCCGACCGGAACCGGGGCGGGCTCGCCCGCCCGCCAGTCGGCCCCTGCCCGCAGGCGGGACCAGCCCACGTACGCACCCGCGAGCACCAACATCAGGATCTGCACCCCTGATTCGCCCATACGACGCCGCACCTCCCGATCGGACCTGGCTGAAACCTCATACGCGTGGCCGGTCCGGCTGCGGACCGGCGAACTCCCTCGACGGGGCATTCCCGGATCACTCTGCCGAACCCGGCCGCAGAAAGCGTGGGGGAAAGTACTCACTTTCCACCGGCGACCACTCACCACTGCAACGGCGAGTCCGAACGGGCGATGTGCTGCAGCTCGGCCACGACGAAATCCATCGACTCGGTGTGGGCGCCGTCCCGGCCCCCGGAACCGGCGAAGGGAGCCTGCGCGGCGAGGTCCGGCAACCGCAACCGGGCGACCGACAACGTCTCGTCGATGTCGGTGGCGACGTCCTCGCGCACGATCGCCGGATTCACCGCGCAGTTCGCCTTCGCCAACCGGATTTCGACCGCGTGCGGGTGGAACAGTTCGCCGACCAGCGGCCACACTCGTCGCAGCCCGGCCAGCATGCGCTGCTTGGATCCCGCGCTGCCGTCGCCGAGCCGGATCACCCACTGCGCCGCGTGGTCGCGATGCCGGGTCACGGAAGGCAACGAATTCGCCGCCAACACGGACAGGACCGGGTCACGGGTGGAGACGAGCCGTTCGAAAACGGCGTGCCGCCAGGTGGCGAACACCAGCGAGCGCGCGACCGTGGCCGCGAAATCCCCGCCCGGGCCGGGACCGCAATCGATCTCGGCGAGGCGCACGTTCCGGAACTGGCGCGCGTCCCGGAAGTAGGCGAGCCGGTCCTCGTCCCACCCGGTCCCCTCGATCTCGGCCGCGCGTGCCAGCAGCCCCCTCGCCTGCCCGAGCAACTCCAGGGTGATGGCCCCCAGCGCCATGTTCTCCTCCAGCTCGGGCGCACGAGTGGCCCATTCGGACAGCCGGTGGGACAGGAGCAGGGCGTCGTCGCCGAGCATCGTGCAGTACGTCGCGAGGTCCGAGGCGTCGACACCGGACGGGACCGACCTGTCCGCGACGATGGTCGGTTCGGGTGAGCTGAGGACCCACCCCTGAACTTCCGCGGAGACGCTGTTCATCGCAACCTCCGATGGGTCACATCGGCCTTGCGTGGCAACCGGCCGGGGTGTGCCGGACGGGGTTCCAGGGCAGCGCTGGGGTTCGCGATTCCAGTGTCACACCCGCGCCGGAACGCGGGAAGTGCCTGCGAACAGGACTTATGACCCCAATTTCAGGGACTCCGGGCCGGTTCTCCGGCCCGATTCGAGTCCTCGGTACGCCGCGGCCGACCGCGCAGCATCCACACACCGGTGAGCACGACCGCCCACACGATCGCCAGCGAACTGAACACCGGCAGCAGCGACAGCACCATCGTCCGTCCGGCCACGCGCACCAGTTCGGGGTTGCGCGAGTCGTACTCGACGCGGACCGACTGGCCTTCCTTCAGGCCCGCCGGGTAGAGCACGCCGTTCTGCGGAATGTAGACCTTCCCCTCGTCGGTGCTGAAGCGCACCACGGTGCGGAAGAACGAGGTGTCGACCACCTCCGCCACCGAGGATCCCCTGGATTCCTCGATGGTGCGGTCGTTGATGAAGCAAGCCCCGACAACCGACAACCCGAGGGCGGTCAGCAGCACGCCCGCCACGAGGAGCGCTCGCGCTCCCAGAGCACGCCGGTCACGACGAGGACGCGGAGTGGACGAAGCGTCACTCTCCGCATCCGTCCGGTCCGCCGCAGCGGTCGCCTCCTGAGCCTCCGCGTCGCCAGCCACGAAGCCCGATTGTAGGAGCCGGAGGCGGGGACCGACGGGCGACCCGGCTACCGGCGGAGCCAACTGGTATGAGTTGAAAGAGTGGTGACCACCCCCCGGCAATTGACCGTGCGTACACGCAAGATCCCCGACGGTGACCCGACGCGGGATCTGCGGCTCCTGCGGCTGCTACCGGACGAGCGCACCACCGCGTGGGTCCGCGACGGCGACGGACTCATCGGCTGGGGCGAGGCGGCCCGCCTGCACGCCCGGGGGCCGGATCGGTTCGCCGTCGCCGACGACTGGTGGCAGCGGCAGCGCGAACGCATGGAGATCGACGACGCGGTCCAGCTCCCCGGCACCGGCCCCGTCGCCTTCACCAGCATGGCCTTCGCCGACGTCCCCGGCGACTCGGTCCTGGTCGTCCCGCGGGTCGTGATCGGACAGCGCGACGGCGTGCGCTGGCTCACCACAATCGGGACCGAGACGGACCCGATCGACGACGTCGAACCGCGCAGCGCCCCTCGGCAGCCCGGGACCGTTCGCTACAGCGACGGTCAACTGCCCACCACCCGGTACCGACAACTGGTGGCCGATGCCGTGCACCGGATGGACGGACCGGGCGGGATAGACAAGGTCGTCCTCGCACACGACCTGATCGCCACCACGTCCGAACCGCTCGATACCCGGTTCCTGCTGCACAACCTCGCCGAGCGGTACCCGAGCTGCTGGACGTTCGAAGTGGACGGACTCGTCGGCGCCACGCCGGAGCTGCTCCTCGAACGCACCGGGCGTCAGGTGCGTTCCCGGGTTCTCGCCGGGACCACGTGGCCTCGGGACGGCCGCAGCGCGGACGAACTGGCCGCACAGCTGCGGAGTTCGACCAAGGACCGCAGCGAACACGCCTACGCGACGGAGTCCCTCGCCGACGCGCTCCGCCCGTTCTGCGACCGCATGTCGGTTCCGGACACACCCGAGGTGCTCCGCCTCCGCAACGTCATGCACCTCGCCTCCGACGTGTGGGGGCTGCTCGCCGAGCCCCGCTCCGAAGACGGCACCGCTTCGCTGTTCCGGATGGCCGAGGCCGTGCACCCGACCGCCGCGGTCGGGGGCACGCCGACCGAGGACGCGGTCCCGATGATCCGCGAACTCGAACGAATGGATCGCGGACGCTACGCGGGTCCGGTCGGCTGGATCGACGGCGAGGGGAACGGCGTACTGGGCTTGGCGCTGCGCTGCGCCCAGGTCCAGGACGACACCCCGGGCCGGGACGGCACCGGAGAACGCGACGGCGGCCGGATCGGCGAGCCGGCCCCGGCCGAGGAGGACCCGGGCGTAGGGGACGACCCGGGCGTAGGGGGCGACCGGGGGGCCGAGGGCGGCGCGGAGCCGGCTGTCCCGACGACGGGCCGGGGCAGCCGCGTCCGGTTGTTCGCGGGGTGCGGGGTGGTCACCGATTCCGATCCGGATACCGAGGTGGCCGAAGCGGAAGCGAAACTCATTCCCATCCGAGAGGCGCTCGAAGGGGTCCGCTGAGGACCGTCGAGACCCCTGGGCGGGAACTCCCTGGGGGCCGCGGGCATGCGCGATGCTCGCACCGCCACCGAACACGCTCCCGGCACGCGGGCTTGAGTGCCGGGAGCGTGGTTCCGAGTGCGTGGTGCCCGGTCGGGGATGGCGTCGCCTTGGTGCTGTCGCCTCAGTCGTGCGAGTGCAGCAGGGAATGGGTCTCGTCGAGTTCGGCGACGGCCTTCGGCTCGGCGGCCGCGCGCATGGCACCGGCCGGGACACCCGTCTCGGCACCGACCTCGGGCTTGCCGGGGCTGAACAGCCAGGCATCGAAGAAGCGGTCGAGCTGACGCCCCGAACGCTGCTCGGCCAACTCGATGAACTCCTCGACCGTGCCCGTGGAGTTGCGGTGCTGCTGCAGCCAGGTGCGACTCACGTCGAGCAGCACCTCGTCACCGATCACGTTGCGCAGCGCGTGCAGGGTCATCGCGCCACGGTTGTAAACGGCGCTGTGGAAGATGTTCTCCGCACCCGGATCGCCCGGTGTCACCTGCCAGAACGGATCATCCGCCGGGATCGACGAGTAGTAGTGGTCGAAGAGCTCGTCGGCGGTGCCGGTTCCCCGCTCCTCCGACCACAGCCACTCCGCGTAGGTCGCGAAGCCCTCGTTGGTCCAGATGTCGGCCCACGAATCCATCGACACCGAATCGCCGAACCACTGGTGGGCCATCTCGTGGACGACCACCGAGGTGTTCGACCCGTCGCGGAAGAACAGGTGGCTGTACACGGGGCGGGTCTGGTTCTCCAGCGCGAAGTTCAACCCCTCGGACGCGACGACGCCGCCCTGCGCCTCGAACGGGTACTCGCCGAACAACCGGGACAGGAACTCGGTGATCTCCGGCGTGCGTTCCACGCTGGCCTTGGCCGCACCCGCGTACTCCCCGAGCCCGTCGGCATACGCGGTGACGAACGGCTGACCGAACGCTCCCGTTCCCTTGTGGACCCCGTACTCGCCGATGGCGACGAACGCCAGGTAGCTCGCGGTGGGTTCGGTCGTCCGCCACTTCCACGTCGTCCAACCGGCCAAAGTGGACTTGGCGGTGTTCACTCCGTTGGAAACGACTTCTTTTCCTTCCGGCACCGCGACGGAAACGTCGAAAGTCGCCTTGTCGGTGGGGTGGTCGTTGCCCGGGTACCACCACGCCGAGATCTCGGGCTGCCCGACCGCGAGCGCACCTTGGCTGGTACGCACCCAGGGAGATTTGCCGTCGACCGCCACATCGGACGGAACGTCCGCGTAGTCGACGACGAACGTGGCCAGTTCGCCTTCCGGCAGCGTGTCCGGTGGCGTGACCGTCAGCTCCGTGCCCTCGTGCCGGAACTCCGTGGCGCGCCCGTTCACCCGAACCGACTCGACGTTCAACGCGAAGTCCAGGTTGAACGCGGTGAGGTCCTGGGTGGGGTTGGCCACGATCGTCGTTGTTCCGCGCAGGTGGTCCTGCTCGGGTTCGTAGCGCAACCGGATGTCGTAGTGCGCCACGTCGTAGCCGCCGTTGCCGTAGCCGGGGAAGTAGTCGTCGCCCACTCCCGGTGCGCCCGGCCCGTCGCTGCCCGCGGCGGCCGGAGTGGCCAGCAGCGCCGCCGTGCAGCACGCGGCCGCCGTCGCCCGCAGCCCGTTTCGTCGAAACACCTGCTACCTCCTGATATCGCCGAATGTGATTCGCCGAACACTGTTCGTGCTCGACGATCAGCTAGGAGGGTATGCCGGATCTCAATCGGCCGGGGCCGGAATCGACTTCGCACTTTTCCCACTGCCCGGTCGACTCCGCTCGGACGGCGTGCCGGTGGCGGTGGCTCCCCCGGCAGCCGGGTGGTCAGCCGAGCACGGCCGAGCGGACGGCCGCGTGCAGGCGTTCGTGCACGCCGCGCAGTTGCGCGCGATCGGCACGGACTTCCACGACCCGCAGGCCCGAAGGCCGCCGCAACGCGGAGCCGAGCTCCGAGCGTTCGTGCACCTCGACGTGTTCCACACCGTGCGCCGCGCAGAGACTGCCGATGTCGGTGCCGTGCGGAGTGCCGAAGATCCGCTCGAACGAGTCGGAATGGCGGGGATTTCCCTGCTCCAGCAGCGAAAAGATACCGCCGCCGTCGTCGTTGTACACCACGACCGTGAGGTCGGGGCGTTCTTCGGCCGAGCCGATCAGCAGCCCGTTGGCATCGTGCAGGAAGGTCAGATCGCCCACGAGCGCGTAGGCCGGTGCGTCGTGGGCGAGCGCACCGCCGACGGCCGTCGACACGGTCCCGTCGATACCGGCGACGCCGCGGTTGCGCTGCACGAGCACGTCCGGCCGTTGCCGAGCCGCCAGCGCCACGTCGCGGGTCGGGTTCGAGGAACCCAGAACCAGCAGCGAACCGTCCGGCAACGCGTCCACGACGCCTCGTGCCACCGCGGGCCCGCTCGGCCAGCTCTCCAGATCGACGGCCGCGTGCAGCGCGGCGGAAGCCTTCTGGTCCGCCTGCTGCCAGGTCGTCAACCAGGCCGGATCGGTGCGCCCCGGCGGCTCGCCGAAGGTTTCGGCCACCTCCATGAGGTTGTGCGCGGGGGCGGGCCAGTCCGTCCGACTGCCGTGCGCCAGCAGCACCTCCACCCCGGTGTCCGCGACGAGCGCCTGCACCTGCCGGAAAACGGTGGGGCGACCGACGCACAGCACCTGCTCCGGCCGATTCTTGCGGACGAAGTCGGCGAGGTTGAGCAACCACATCCCGGTACTGATGGCCGCGGTTCCGGACAGTCCCACACCGCCCGCTTCGGAGAGCACCGGCCAGCCGTAGCGCTCGCCCCAGTCGCAGGCCCCTTCCGGGCCACCGTCGGCGACCAGCACCAGCCCCCGTCGCGCCGCGACCCTGGACAGGGTGCTCGGAGCCCAGCCGGAATCGGCCACCTCGGTCCATCGCCGACCACCGGAACGCCCGGCGAGCGACTCGCACCACCCGGGGTCGCCGTCGGGCACGAGTGGATCCCGGAACGGGAGGTTCAGGTGTACCGGCCCACCGCGCGCGTCACCCGCGGCGGCGTGCACGACCCGGCAGACCTGGCTGCGCCAGTACGCGTTCTGCCCCGGGCGGTCCTCGGCGACCGCGAGCTCGTCGAACAGGCGCACTTCCGGCCCGTAGAGCCTGGCTTGTTCGATGGTCTGGTTCGCACCCGCGGCGCGGAGCTCGGGGGGCCGGTCCGCGGTGAGCGCGATCAGCGGTATCCCGGAGTGGTGGGCTTCACTCACCGCCGGGTGCAGGTTGGCCGCGGCCGTTCCGGAGGTGCACACCACCACAACGGGTGTCCCGCCGCGCGCGGCGAGCCCCAGGGCGAGGAATCCCGCGCTGCGCTCGTCGATGCGGACGTGCAGCCGCAGTCTGCCGGTTTCCGCCGCGTCGTGCAGCGCGAACGACAGAGGCGCATTGCGCGAACCCGGGGAGAGCACCACTTGGCGCACCCCGTTGCGAACGAGTTCGTCGACGATGACCTCGGCCTGCGCCGTGGACGGATTCAACACATCACCCCGGTCCCCTGGCTCCCACCTCAGCGGCCCGACCGTACTCCTGCCCCAGCCCCGCTGCCTGCGGCACCTATTGTCCCAGTGTGCTGAACTCGCGTATTTCCGAGCTGTTCGATCCGGACGTGTGGGAGCCCGTCGCAGGTTTCGACTTCACCGACATCACCTACCACCGCTGCGTCGAGGACGGGCCCGGCCGAGGAACGGTGCGCATCGCGTTCAACCGTCCCGAGGTCCGCAACGCCTTCCGACCGCACACCGTGGACGAGCTCTTCCGAGCTCTCGACCACGCCCGCATGACCAGCGATGTGGGCTGTGTGCTGCTCACCGGCAACGGTCCGTCGCCAAAGGACGGCGGCTGGTCGTTCTGCTCCGGTGGTGACCAGCGGATCCGTGGCCGCTCCGGTTACCAGTACGCCAGCGGGGACACCTCCGAAACGGTCGATCCGGCCCGTGCCGGGCGGTTGCACATCCTGGAGGTGCAACGACTCATCCGGTTCATGCCGAAGGTCGTGATCGCGGTGGTGCCCGGCTGGGCCGCGGGCGGCGGGCACAGCCTGCACGTCGTGTGCGATCTCACCCTCGCCAGCGCCGAGCACGGCCGCTTCAAGCAGACCGACGCCGACGTCGGCAGCTTCGACGGCGGTTTCGGCTCGGCTTACCTCGCCCGCCAGACCGGGCAGAAGTTCGCCCGCGAGATCTTCTTCCTCGGCCGTCCCTACAGCGCCGAGCAGGGATACCAGATGGGCATGGTCAACGAGGCGGTCCCGCACGAGGAGCTGGAGGCGACCGCGCTTCAGTGGGCCCGCGAGGTCAACGGCAAGTCGCCCACCGCGCAGCGGATGCTCAAGTACGCCTTCAACGCGATCGACGACGGCTTGGTCGGCCAGCAGTTGTTCGCCGGTGAGACAACCCGCCTGGCGTACATGACCGACGAGGCCGTGGAGGGCCGGGACGCCTTCCTGCAGCGCAGGGAACCCGACTGGTCCGAGTTCCCCTGGTACTACTGAGGCGCGCGAACCCGGCCGTCCGCTCGGGGCGCCGTACCCGTCCCGAGCGGACGGCGGACAATGGACGGATGCGCGTGCTCGAACCACTCCCCGTACCGACCGGCGCGGGAGCGCTCGAGATGCTGCCTGCGCTGGAACGCGCCCTCGCGGGTGCGGGGCCGGCGCTGCTTCCGGCTCCCCCCGGTTCCGACGGCCCCGCCGCGGCCCTCGGAACCGGTGAACCACTCGAAGACGACGAGGACGACCCCGCCGACCCCACCGCGCTGGTGATCGCCACCTCGGGCTCCACCGGGATGCCGAAGGGGGTGCTGTTGCCCGCGTCGGCGCTGCACGCCTCGGCCACCGCCACCCACCGGCACCTGGGTGGGGCGGGGCACTGGCTGCTGGCGATGCCCGCGCACCACATCGCGGGGATCCAGGTGCTCGTCCGGTCGCTGCTGGCGGGCACCGAGCCGCAAGCGGTGGACCTCTCGGGCGGTTTCCGGCCGGACACGTTCGCCGAAGCCGCCCGCCGAACCCTGCGCACCGACGGACCGCACTACACCGCCCTGGTTCCCACCCAGCTCAGCAGGCTTCTCGACGAGGCCGGCGAAGGTCTCGCGGCCCTCCGCGAATTCGCTGCCGTGCTACTCGGTGGGGCGGCAACACCGCCGGAGACGCTTCGCCGCGCGCTGGATGCCGGAGTTCGCGTCGTCACCACCTACGGGATGAGCGAAACCTCGGGTGGCTGCGTCTACGACGGAACCCCCTTGGACGGCGTGCGGGTGCACCTCGACGATCCGTCCGGGCGGATCCGGCTCGCCGGGCCGATGGTGGCGCGCGGTTACCGCCGAACCCACGCCGCGAGCAGCGGAAGCTCGGCGTCCTTCGCCGGTGGCTGGTTCCACACCGGCGACCTGGGGCACTGGCGGGACGGCAGGCTGGTCGTCCTCGGCCGCGCCGACGACATGATCATCACCGGCGGGGTCAACGTGGCCCCGCTGCCGGTCGAGCGGGCGCTCACCGAGCTCGTCGAGGTCAGGGAGGTCTGCGTGCTGGGGATCGACGACCGGGAATGGGGGCAGGTCGTTGCGGCGGCCGTCGTGCCCGCCGAGCCGGGCGGACGGCCCGATGCGGAGGCACTGCGCGCCGTGGTCCGGGAACGGGTGGGGGCGCACGCGGCCCCGAAGCGGATCGCCGTCCTGGACGAGTTGCCGCTGCGCGGCCCCGGCAAGCCGGACCGCCAGGCGCTCCGGGCGCTCTTCCGGGGCTCCGGCGGCGACTGACTCCTTACGCGCGCCGGGTTCTCAACAGCCCGGGTTCTCAACAGCCCGGGGTTCGTCAACGGTGCGCGTTCGCGTCGATACTCGACGTGCCACGGATTCACTTTCCCAGGGCGCACCGTCCGAGCACCAACCAGTGCGCGAAGATGAGCGGCATGGCGACAGTCGCTCAGTGGATCGAAGGCGCGCGCATCCGGACCTGGCCGAACGCGATCGCGCCCGTGCTCGTGGGAACCGGTGCGGCAGCCGGTACGGACAAATTCGACCCGGTGCTCGCGCTGCTGGCGCTCGCCGTGGCCCTGCTGCTGATCACCGGCGTGAACTTCGCGAACGACTACTCCGACGGGATTCGGGGCACCGACGACGACCGAGTCGGGCCGGACCGGCTGGTGGGCTCGGGGACCGCCGACCCCACGTCGGTGCGCACGGCGGCTTTCACCTGCTTCGGCCTGGCCGCCGTCGCCGGCCTCGGCGTGGTTTACCTGAGCCAGCACTGGTGGATGATCGCGGTCGGCGCGGCCTGCATCGCGGGCGCGTGGTTCTACACCGGCGGGCGCAATCCCTACGGTTACGCGGGATTCGGCGAGATCGCCGTGTTCGTCTTCTTCGGACTGACCGCCGTGCTCGGCACCCTCTACGTGCAGGCCGACACGATCACCGGGGCCGGGATCGGAGCCGCCGTGGCGATCGGGACGCTGTCGAGCGCCGTGCTGGTGGCCAACAACCTGCGCGACATCCCGACCGACCGGGTGACCGGCAAGCGAACCCTGGCCGTGCTGCTCGGCGATCGCGACACCCGGACGCTCTACGCCACGCTGGTGCTGATCCCCTTCCTCATCACCACGCTCAGCGGGCTGCGCAACACCTGGGTGCTACTCGGCTTCCTCGCACTGCCGCTGCTGGTGCCCTCGCTCCGCGCCGTGCTGGGCGGTGCTCAAGGGCGCGGGCTCGTTCCCGCACTCCGCGACACGGGCTTCGTGATGCTCGCCTGGGGAACCCTGACCGGGCTGGCGCTGGCCCTCGGAGGCTGAGCCACGTACCGGGCTCGGGCCAACGACGACGAGCGACGACATACGGGAGAGCTCCGCAGCAGGCGGAACTCTCCCGTCCACGATCAGTCCACGACACCGCGCGGATTCCCGGATCTGTTTCACGAGCGGGGCCAGCCGCCTTCCGCGCGGGATCCCGGCTGACCAAACCACTCCCGAACACTCCCCAGCGCGGTCCGGTCAGCTGTTCACCTTCCGGCGGGAACCGAAGACCAGCACCGCCGCCAACGGGCCCGCCGCGACGGCGGCCGCCCCGAACTTGGTGACGCGGTGGTTCATGATCTTGTACATCTTGAGGTTCGCCCCGGAGCGCAGCGTCACCGAGTCGTTGCAGTCGATCGTGGCCGAGCCGGAGAACCAGGCCGTCTTCTCATAGATCCGGTTGAACCGGATGTCCTTGTAGTTGCTCACCGGCCGCTGCTCACCGTTGTCGGGTCGCACCACGCACGTCACGGGCTTCGACGAACTCTTGGTGAGGATGAACGGCTCACCGTCCCACCGGTACTCCTCGGTTCGCTTGCCACCGGCGATCTCGGTGCTTTCCTTGGACAACTGAGTGCCGCCGAAGATCGTCACACCCATGAACACGGCGAACGCGCCGCCTGCCAGGACCGCCCACACGACGGCCGCGATAATCAGTGCTTTTCGTGACATGCTTGCTCGTTCACCACTTCCCGTTGTCCATCAAGGAACCCGGCTCGTCCTCGTCGCCGGAGTCACCTGTCGAGGGCCGGTTCGGGTCGGCAGCGATCATTTCATCGATCGAGTGTCCCTCGTCCAGAAGCTCCTTGGCTTCCTTCATGTTCGCCGTCCCCGCGGTGAAGGCCTGCTGCACCGTCGGATCGTCGATTCCGCGCCCGTTGGCGATGTCGTCCCAGCTCAGCTCGCCCTCGTCGATGCGCTCCTGCAGTGCCTTGATCTCGTCCGGCGCCTTGCCCGCGCGCACGAGCTCCTCGACCTGGGCGACCTGCTCCTCGGAGAGCTTGCCGTCCGGAACGGAGGCGCTGAACCGATCCGCCTCCGCGAGCGCCCGCTCGGCGTTGGCGAGGGCCTCTTCGAAAGCCGCCTCGGCGTCCCGGATCTCCTGGCTCTTCCAGTCGTCGTTCACCTATCCACCTTCCAGTCCTCGCGCATCGCCGATTCTCGGGTACCGGCATTCCACGTGAACCGGCAGTCCTGAACCAGCGGCCTCACAAGTTGCCGGACATCGCGGTCTGGTAGCCCGAATCACCCGAACCCGAATCAGCCGCGCCCGAGCCCCCGGAGCCCGCGTCCCCGGACGCACCGGCTCCGGTCGAGTCACCGCCCGAACCGCCACCGCCCGAGCCGTTGTCGCCGAACGAGCTCGCCGTCGATCGCACGTCGCTGACTCCGCCCCGCGCCTGGTTGAAGCCGTCGCTGACCTGACCGGCCGCGTCGACCGCGCCGCTGGCGTTCTCGGTGACCTCGTACCCGAGTTCGACCGCGTCACCCAGGCTGCGCACGTCCTTGATCTTCATCAAGGAGGTACCGGTCGACTTGATGCTCTCGATCAGCTGCATGACGCCCTGGTACATCTGCTGCAGCGCTTCGAAGATCGCCAACACGGCCATCACGATGTCGATGCACTTGATCACCTGCCGGACCACGTTGGCCCAGCCCGCCACCGGGATCCAGCCGGTGAGCGCGGTCTCGATGAGCCGGTTGACCAGCTTCTCCACCAGTTCCAGCGCCTTGTCGCACATCTGCCGCGAGGTGTCGGCCGCCTTCTGGAACCCGGAGGAGATCAGGTCGGCGACCCTGGCGTCGGCTTCGAGCGCGACCGTCCAGGTGCCCACGAGCAACGTTTCGAGGGCGTTGGCCCCATCGCCGTCCCAGGTCTCCCGGAGTTCGCTGATGCCGGTGTTGAGGTTCTCCCGAATCCCGGCGAGCGCCCCGCCGACCTTGCCCCACGCCTCGGCGTTCTGCTCGATCTTCGCGAAGTCTCCCGTGATGGGAGCGATGAGGGTCTCGACCAGGTTCTGCCCCGTCACCTGCTCGTAGACCCAGTTGACCGCCTGCACGCGCCAGTTGGCGTCCTCGATGGCCGCCTTCAGGTCGTCGCCGCTGGCCTGGTTCGTGTCGTCCTTGGACAGGTCCGACAGCGGATCTGTCGCGTCTGCGAACGCACCCATCGCAGCCCCCTCAGACCCGCATCTTGTCGAGTTCGGCTTCGACCTTGCGAATCGAGTCCCTGATCCGCTGGTCCCGCTCCTCGTATTCCTCGGCAGTCTTCTCGAGTTCTTCCTTGACCCCCATGAGGGCGTCCCGGGCGAAGTCGAGGGTCTCGCCGTAGAGCGCGGTCACCCCTTCGACCACGGGGATCAGCACCATCATCAGACCGGTGAAGCCACTCGTATCCGATGCGGTCTGCTCCGCGTACTGGTCGATGTCCTTGAAGTAGTTCGCGTTCCGTTCGAGCAGTCCCCCGTAACCGCGCATTTCCTCTGGAACAGCCTTGAGCGAGCCCACCGCACCCTCCCTGAAGCTGGGCTTTCAGGGGATGTCATCCCCCGTTCGACCTACCTTGCTTAACAGGAGGGGACGCGCTGTCGTGGGCGTTTGCCCGAAATGAGGTCAACGCGTGATCAAACGGGCGTTGCGGACGCCGTGCCGAGACCCCACGGCACGCGGGATCCACCGAACCGCCGCGCGATCCGAAAGGCGGCGCACGGCGAAAGCAGCGCGCCGAAAAGCGGCGCACGGCGGGGAAGGTCCGAGCCGTCAGTGCCGAACGGCGGGAAGCACGTACTGCGCGATCGCCTGCGCCGTATCGCACTGATCGGAGTCCGCTTCGCCCTCGCGCACCGTCACCTGCAAGGTCGCGCCCTCCACGTCGGTGTAGACGGTGCAGTCGTTGGCGTGCAGCGTTTCCGTCCCGTTGGTCGACCCCAGATCGACCTCGTCGCGACCGAGTCCACCGAAGTCGGCAGGCTGGACACCGATCAGCACCGACCGTTCGTCCGTGCCGGAGTCGAAAGAACATCCCCTGGCCGGCGGTTCGAATCCGACTTCCCGCGGCTTGCCGCGTTGGAGGCCCGAGACACCCAGTTCGTCCAGCTGCCCGACGGTGACCAGCCCGCACAGCTGCCCCACCGGGATCTCGCCGAGCGCGCGTCGCTGCTCGGGCGGCACTTCGCGGGTGATCGACGGGGTCACCGAGTCGGGCGCCGACGACTCGGTTTCCGACGGAGCCGCACTGGGCGAGGGCGAATCGCCGCCCGGCGCACAGGCGACGAGCGCAGCGGCCAACAGCACGCCGAACGCAGCCGAACCACGCGTGGCACTCCTCGACAAATCAACCTCCACTGCCGGTTCACCCGTTCCCGGCTACCGGGAGAGCACCCGGGACTCGTCCACGCTGATCCACCGGCCGGTCGCGTGGAACTCCGCCAGGACCCGCAGCGGCTCCGCAAGCCCCAGGCCCTGCTCCGCGACCCAGTCGTCGTCGTAGTAGGTGTGGGCGTAGCGCTCGCCACCATCGCACAGCAGCGTGACGATGCTGCCGCGCTCGCCCGCCCGCAGCATCTCGGCAACCAGGCCGAAGACACCCCAGAGGTTCGTCCCGGTCGAGCCGCCGACCCGATACCCGAGCAGGTCCTCGGCCCAGCGGATCGTGGCGATCGACGCCGCGTCCGGAACCTTGATCATCCGGTCGATCGCCTCCGCGACGAACGACGGCTCCACTCGCGGCCTGCCGATCCCCTCGATCAACGAACCTCGGCTGCCGGTCAGCTCCGAGGAGCCCGCACACCAGGCGTCGAAGAACACGGAATGCTCGGGATCGACCACCGCGAGCTTGGTGTTGTGCCTGCGGTAGCGGATGTAGCGGCCGAGGGTGGCACTGGTGCCGCCGGTCCCGGCGCCCACCGCGATCCACACCGGTTCGGGATACCGCTCCAGGCGCAGCTGCTCGAAGATCGACTCGGCGATGTTGTTGTTGCCGCGCCAGTCGGTCGCTCGCTCGGCGTGCGTGAACTGGTCGATGAAGTGGCCACCCAGCTCGACGGCCAACCGCCGGGACTCGTCGTAGATGGCCCCCGGCTGGTCCACGAAGTGGCACTTGCCGCCGTGCCGCTCGATCAGCGCGATCTTCTCCGCACTCGTCGAGCGGGGCATCACGGCGATGAACGGCAAGCCCAACAACCGCGCGAAGTACGCCTCCGAAACGGCCGTCGAACCGGAGGACGCCTCGATCACCGGCGTGTTCTCGGTCACCCAACCGTTGCAAATCGCGTAAAGAAACAGGGAACGAGCCAACCGATGCTTGAGCGAACCTGTCGGATGTGTTGACTCGTCCTTGAGGTAAAGGTCGATCCCCCATTCCGGTGGGAGCGGGAATCGCAGCAGATGGGTATCCGCACTGCGATTGGCGTCGGCCTCGATGATCCGGACCGCCTCACTGGTCCAGCCCCGCGTTCCCGCACACCAGCGATCCGCGCTCGCGGTCACAGCTCACCCTCCTGCTCACGTTCGCCGCGCAGCTGCTCACGCAGCTCCTGCCTGCGCTCCCTGCGCTGTGCACCCCGCTCCGCGAGGGCTTTCGCCACCCGACGACGCAGACCGCCGAACACCAGCATCGACACCGGCATCACCACGACGACCGAAACCGCTGCGGCCACCAGGAACGGCACACCAGCGAACATCAGGACCAGAACCGCGAGCACCAACATGGCGAGCCTGGCCAGCGTGTAAAGCACGACGTCCAGCACGAGGGTGGACTTCGCGGACGATTCCTGGCGCGCTGCCTCTTGCTGTTCCTGCACGTCAACCAGCGTAGAGCAAGCCCCGGGCAGATCTCCGGCCGCCCGAAGCGCCGGTTTCGTCCCTTACCTTCCCTTTACCTAAAGCCAAACGTTCGAGTACCTGGCGGTCCGGGTGCCAGGATGCGACCGGAATGCCCGAATGCCGCGCCCTACGTGGAGGTCACCTGTGACCGCGACGACCCAGCAGTCTCGCCCGAACGGTCAGGAACAACTGCTCACCCCCGGCGAGGTGGCCGCGCTGTTCCGGGTCGACCCGAAGACCGTGACCCGATGGGCGACAGCCGGACGGATCGGCTCCATCCGCACCCCCGGTGGCCACCGTCGGTTCCGGGAGGCGGAAGTGCGCACGCTGCTCGCCGAGCTGACCAACGAAGCGCCGAGCACGTCCTAGGAACAGCGCGAATCGGAACCGCGAGCCGCCCCCACCTCCCCCATCGATTGCTACTGTCGGTGGGGGAGAGTGGAGGTTCCCATTGATCTACATCCTGGCAGCGATCGGCGCATTGAGCGTCGCCGTCCTGATGTGGCGTGCGTTCGGCCCCGAACGCACGGCTGGTGAGGACAACGGTGGACAGCGGAAGAAGATGGTCGCCCCCGATGACGACCCGGAATTCCTGCGCAAGATCGCCGAACAGCAACGCAAGGACCGGAACAAGGGCGAGGAGAGCTGACGCGACGTCGACCCCGGCCGCCCGCGACGGGCCGAACCGATCGGCGGTGACCTCTCGCGGCCGGTCTTCGTGCGTCCCGGGCCGCGAGAGGTCACCGCCGGGGGCGATCCACCAGCGACCGCGACCGGCGTCAGACCTGCTGTTGGCGCCCGAACGCGTAGGGGAAGTCGTCGGCGACGATCGCACCCAGTTCCAGCAACGCCATCCGGGTCGACGCGGCCAGCTGATCGAGGTCGACTTCCGCGCCCTCTTCCAGGTGCGGGTCGAACGGGATCTTGGAGACCGCCCGGCAACGCGAAGCGAAGTGCGCGCTCAGCTTGTCCACGTCGACCTTGCCCGACCCCGGGCGAACCGAATTGATCACCGCGACGGAGCGGGCGACCAGTTCGCCGTAGCCGTGCGCGTCGAGCCAATCCAGCGTCGCCGAAGCGCTGCGCGCGCCGTCGATGGAGCCCGGCGAGACGATCACCAACGAATCGGCCACATCGAGCACGCCCTTCATCGCCGAATGCATCAGCCCGGTGCCGCAATCGGTGAGCACCACGTTGTAGAAGTGCTCGAGCAGTGTGACCGTCTTCCGGTAGTCCGCCTCGCTGAACGCCTCCGAGACCGCCGGGTCCTGTTCGCTGGCCAGGATCTCCAGCCTGCTGGGACCTTGTGAGGTGTAGGCGCGGACGTCGCTGTACTTGCGGACGCGCTGGGCGTCCCGCAGCAGGTGCCGCACCGTGGCCGTGGTCTCCAGCGGGATCTTCTGGCTCAGCGTCCCGCGATCCGGATTCGCGTCGACTGCGATCACCCGGTCGCCGCGCAGCGACGAGAACGTGGAGCCCAGCGTCGCGGTCGTCGTGGTCTTTCCGACGCCGCCCTTCAGGCTCAACATGGCGATCTTGTAGCAACCGTGCAGTGGCTGGTTGATCCGGGAGATCAGCTCACGGCGCCGCAGGTCCGCGGAGCTCTCACCGAGGTTGATCGAACGCCCGCTGGCCACGTACACCGCGCGACGCCACCCCGACTGGGGCGTGCGCTTGTTCGGGCGCAGCAGTTGGGCCGAGGAGAGATCCTGCCCGAACGGCTGCTCCCCGCCGCCTGCCGCGCCCGTAGCCGCGTTCGGTTGGGGCGGCTGCTGGGGCGGATACCCAGGAGTCTGCTGCGGTTGCGGGAAGGGCTGGTTGGGTTGCGGCGGCGCCTGGTGCGGCTGCGGGAACGGCTGGTTGGGCGGTGGAGAAGCCTGCTGCGACTGGGGGAAGGGCTGGTTGTAGTTCTGCCCCGGATCCACCGGATACGGGCCCGAGGCTCCGGTCACCGGATAAGGCCCCGAAGCTCCGCCGGTCACCGGGTAGGGCCCGGAGGTTCCCCCGGCCGTCGGATACGAGCCGGGCGGCGCGCCCTGTTGCTGGGGACCGGACGGGGAAGCCTCCCCGAACTGTCCTCCCGGCTGCGGGAACGATTGCGGCATCGAGGACTCCGCGGACCGCGCGCCACCGGATGGCTGCTGCGGTTCGGCGGTTACCCCGTAACCGGGCTGCTGTTCCGTTGCCCCCGGCTGGGCCGGGTACGCCTCGAAATCCGGTGGTTGGGCGCTCGGCTTGGTTCGCGGCTCGGCGTACCGGCCGACCGGCTGCGCCGGGGAATCACCGTAATCGGGCATCGAGTGCTCGTGGCCCACACCGGCCGATGTCTCCGCCGAATCCGCCGAAGGCGTCTCGGACTCCTCGTACCGTCCGGTCACCGTTCCCGTACCTCCAACAAGGTCGAGCCCTCAAGGGGCTCAAGACGTTCCCGACCCCGCATGGGGACGGTAGCCCCAGGTATACCCGCGATCCAGAGGGGGTCGCGGTGAAATGTCGCCACATTCCCGTTGTTCCCGCAGGTCGCGGATCGGGTTTTTGGGTGATCGACGCGGTCGGCGACTCGCCGTGCCGGGCCGATCACAGCCCGGCGTAGGAGTGCAGACCGGAGATCACGATGTTGACGAAGAACAGGTTGAAGATCATGACGGCGAGGCCGAAGACGTTGATCCACGCTGCTCGCACGCCACGCCAGCCCGCCGTCGCCCGCGAGTGCAGGTATGCGGCGTAGACGACCCACGCGATGAACGAGCAGGTCTCCTTGGGGTCCCAGCCCCAGAACCGGCCCCAAGCGGCTTCCGCCCAGACGGCACCCGCCACGATCGCGAACGTCCACACCGGAAAGATGATCACGGTGGCGCGGTAGGCGACCCGATCCAGCACCTGACTGCTCGGCAGTCGCGAGCCGAACCGCGCGAGCTTGGACGGATCGTTCTCGTGCCGCGAGCGCAGCACGAACAGCACGCTGGCCACACCCGCGAACAGCAGCGCACCGCTGGAGACGATCGCGGCCGAAACGTGGATCACGATCCAGTAGGACTGCAGTGCGGGCTGCAACGGGGCGGCCTGCGCATACAGCAACGTGCCGGAGGTGAACAGCAGCACCACGGTCGGCAGCAGGAGGAAACCGCCGAGGCTGCGCAACCGTCCGACGCCCCCGTCCCGACGGACGCGGGAGGACTGGCGGAACAGGACGATCAACCACGCGAGCACCGCCGCCAGGCAGATCGCCGAACCGAACTCGTACATGTTGCCCCACGGCGCGCGCCCGGTCGCGACCCCGCGCCACACGAGCGAACCGGTGTGCACCAGCGCGCCCAGCACGGTCATGGCCACGGCCATGCCGCCGAGCCGGTCGGACAGCGGGCGTCGCCGGGGCTGCTCGACCCGGCCGACGCTGTTGGCGCCCGTGGACGTGGCGACGCCGCCTGCGGGCACCGGTTCGGGGGCGCCCTCGGGCTCCCGCTCCGCGACCCTGGGTTTGGCGTAGGCGAATTCCCCGAAGTACAGCAGCATCGCGAGGATGTAGACCAGTACCGAGGTCGCGAACGCCATGTCGCTGTAGGTCGACAGCGTCTGATTGACCAACATCTACTTATTCCTTCCGCACGGACCGGGCCGTCCGTGGCTCTGGCGAAGCATCGGTCTTACCGAGCAGGTCCGCGGCCAGGCTGGTGAACTCCTCGCCATAGCCGGCTTGATCCGTACGGGCGAGCCCACCGACCTCGACAACGGTACGCGCGGCGGCGCCCTCACCCCGGTCAGGGGAGGGAACTGCGCGCACCCACACCCGGCGGCGCTTGATGCTCAACGACGCGGTGATACCGAAGATCATCGTGACCGCGAAGCCCAACACCCACTTCTGCAGCGGGTCGTGCGAGACCTGCAGGTTCGCCCAGCGCTCCACGCCGTCGAACCGCACCGTCGTACCGTCGCCGAGGCGCACCTCCTGGCCCGGTTCGAGGTTCTCCCGCGCGACACGCTCCAGCCGCCCGGCCTCGATCATCGACTGATCGACGCCGAAGATCGACTGCGAGTTACCGGAGCCGAGCCCCAGATCGCCCCGCAGCACGTCGACGGCCACCGCCGGGTCGAGGTCGTCGGGGAACTTGGAGCCGAGCACGGCACCGTCGTAGTTGGCGGTGGGCGCGAACAGGCCGGTCACGGCCAGCTGGTTCTCCCGCCGCACGTCGGGATCGGTGATCCCCGGCGGATCGAACTTCGTGGCGCCCTGCGACAACATGGTCGCGGGATCCACCGGCTGCCACTGGACGAGCTGGGTGCGCTGCTGACCGTCCGGGAAGGTCACCGTGAAGCGTGGGGCGTAGCCGTTTCCCGTCAGGTACACCCGGTCGCCGGAGGTCCGCAGCGGGTTGTTCACCTCCAGCTCGTGCGACTGCCACCGGCCGGATTCGAGACCGTCCTCGGACTGGTAGTCGATGTCGGCGCGGTAACTCTTGGGCTGGCCGTTGTGCTGGTACTCCACCGCGAGGTCGTTGACCCGGACGCAGAACGGGCTGAGCTGGGTGCCGTCGACGGTCAGTCCGGCGCGGAAGGAGTCGTAGTTGTAGGTGCCGGAGTTGCAGAACTCGGAGCCGTCGGCCACCACGATGACCTGGCCCTCGTAGCCGTAGAGCTTGCCGCCGGCCACTCCGATGAGCAGGCCCACCAGGGCGAAGTGGAAAACGAGGTTCCCTGCCTCGCGCAGGTAGCCGCGTTCGGAGCTGATCGAGCGCGCCCCGTCCTCCTCTTCGAACTCGCTGGTTCGCCAGCCGCGCAGCCGCTTGCGGGCACCGGCGATGACGTCGTCCACCGAACCGTCCACAGTGGCCGATTCGTGGTGCGGCATCCGGGCCAGGTTCCGCGGTGTGCGCACCGGCTTGCCGCGCAACTGCCGGTAGTACTCCAGGCAGCGCGGCAGCAGGCAGCCGATGAGCGAGATGAACAACAGCACGTAGATCGAGGCGAACCACACCGAGCCGAACACGTTGAACATCTGGATCTTGTCCAGATAGGGCGCCAGCGTCGGGTAGTCCTTGAAGTACTGATCGACCTCGCCCTGGTTCAGCGAACGCTGCGGAACCAGGGCGCCGGGCAACGCCGCGAGCGCCAGCAGGAACAGCAGCACCAGCGCGGTGCGCATCGAAGTCAGCCCGCGCCACCAATTGCGCGCGAACGCGAGCAGGGACATCAGCCGGGCGCGCATCAGATTACGGTCTCGAATCCGCCGAACGGAGCACGCAGCACCGCGATCAACTCATTCCACATTCCGGTGACGAGGAGCAGGCCGACCAGCACGAGCAGTCCGCCGCCCGCGATCTGGATGGCGCGAGTGTGGCTGCGCAGCCAGCCGGCGCTGAATACCGCCCAGCGCGCGCCGAGCGCCAGCAGGACGAACGGCAGCCCCAGGCCGAGGCAGTAGGCACCCACCAGCAGGACTCCCCGCACGGCGGTGCTGGTGCCGGCTTCCCCGCCGGTACCGATGGCCAGCGACATGACGCCGGTCAGCGTCGGCCCCAAGCACGGCGTCCAACCGAGCCCGAAGACCCCGCCGAGCACGGGCGCGCCCCACAGGCCTGCTCGGGGGACCAGGTGGAACCGGACATCGCGCTGCAGGGCGGGAACCAGGCCGATGAAAACCAGGCCCATCGCCACGGTCACGACCCCGCCGACTCGCTGCAGGATCAACTCGTTGGCCAGCAACGCGTCCGACAAGCCGAGCAGCAGCAACGCCCCCGAGCCGAACACCACGCTGAAACCGCCCACGAAGAGCAGCGCAGCTCCCGCGACCCGCCAACGGCCGCGTCGCGCGTGCTCGGCCTCGTCGACGTTCACCGGCGGTGCCTCCGCGCCGACCACACCCGCCAGATAGGCCAGATAACCCGGAACCAGCGGAATGACGCACGGCGAAGCGAAACTGACCGCCCCCGCCAGCACAGCTACCAACGCCGCGAACAGCACTGGGCCGGACATGGCGAGCTGGGTTGGGTCCACACCTCGAGGGTAGGGATAGGTGTAGCCACACTAGGCACCGGGCCGCGTGAGCATGACCACACGGACCGCGCGGGCCGCTTCCGCGCGGGGCCGAGCGGGTCAGTGCGACTCGGCCAGCACCTTCTCGACCTCGGGAAGCAACTCGTCCTCGGTGAGGGCGGTGAGGAACACCGCGGCGACCCGGTGCTGCCGATCCAGCACGATCGTCGACGGAACCGTGCTGCGCGGGTAGTTCTTCAACGCCAGCAGGGACCGTCCTGACGGGTCGAAGAGCGAGGGATAGGTGAGCCCGAAGTCACGGTGGAAGTCGGCCGCCGCCGACCGGCTGTCCCGCACATCGATGCCCAACACCGTCGCTCCCCGGGCACTGACCTTCTCGTGCACCGCCTGCAGGTCGTCGGCTTCACCACGGCACGGTCCGCACCACGAGCCCCAGACGTTGAGCACCACGGCCTGCCCCTTGAAATCGGACAGCTTGATCTGCTCGCCCTCGTTCAGCAGGCTCTCGCCGGACAATCCCGTCACCCGGCCGCGCTCCTGCTCGGGGTAGAAGATGCGGGTCTGGCCGCCCGGCGAGACGAACGTGAACTCACCGCCCTGCTGGACCGCATCGTCGCCCGTGGTGGCACACCCGCCGAGCAGGGCCACCACCAAGGCCACGAGCGCGCCACGCGCGAGAAACTTCCTCATGCTCCGGTCACCTTCGGGTCGGTCTTGCCCACCGGTTCCTCGTAGGCCACCCGCACCAGTTGCTCGTCGTCGAACACCAGGCTGGTCAACGAGGCGAGCGAGCACTCGCGACGCCGCGGGTCGTGCCACATCGGCTTGCCCTCCAGGTATCGGCGCAACGTCCAGATCGGCAGCTGGTGCGAGACGCACACCGCCTGGCTGCCCGCAGCCGCGTATCTGGCCCGGTGCGCCGCACCCAGCATCCGGTGCGCGATGTCCAAGTAGGCCTCGCCCCACGAGGGGCGGAACGGGTTGCGCAGCTTCGGCCAGTGCTTGGGCGAGCGCAACGCACCGTCGCCCACCGAGACCTTCAGTCCTTCGAAGAGGTTCTCCGACTCGATCAGCCGGTGGTCGGTCTCGACGTCGAGCCCGAACACCTCCCCGATGGGGGTCGCGGTCTGCTGCGCGCGCCGCAGCGGTGAAGCCACCACGTGCGCGACACCCTCGTCGGTGAGGAACTCGGCGACCGTCTTGGCCTGCTGCTCCCCCCGGTCGGACAGCCCGTAACCGGGCAGCCGCCCGTAGAGGACGCCTTCCGGGTTGTGCACCTCACCGTGCCGGAGGAAGTGCACGACCGTTCGGGTGGCCGTCATGCCCGCGCCTCTGGCTCGGTGGCAGCCGCTGCCGCGGCGGCCGCGTGCGGCACCGCCTCGGCGATCCGGTCGAACGCCGCGTCGTCCATGGCGGCGTTGACGAACCATGCCTCGAACGCGCTCGGCGGCGGGTAGATCCCGCGCTGGAGCATGGCGTGGAAGAACGGCCCGTAGCGCCAGGACTGCTGCGCCTGCGCCGCCGCGAAGTCGTGCACCGGCTCTTCGGAGAAGAAGACGCTGACGAGGTTGCCCGCGTAGGACACCTGGTGGGGCACGCCTTCGGCGCTCAGCGCGGAACCGAGCAGGTCGCCGAGGCGCCGCGAGTTGCGGTCCAGCGCCTCGTAGACCGCGGTGTCAGCGGCCCGCAGGTTGGCCAGCCCGGCTGCGACCGCCACCGGGTTCCCGGCGAGGGTGCCCGCCTGGTACACGGGCCCGGAGGGAGCCAACCGCTCCATCACGTCGGCGCGACCGCCGAACGCCGCGGCGGGCAGGCCACCGGACATGACCTTGCCGAAGGTGTAGAGGTCACCGGCGACGCCGTCGATGCCGTACCAACCGGCCGCCGACGTGCGGAAGCCCGTCATTACCTCATCCATCACCAGCAGCGCGCCAGCAGACCGGGTGACCTCCCGCAGGGTCTCGTTGAAACCGGGCAGCGGTGCGACCGCCCCCATGTTCCCGGCAGCGCCTTCGGTGATCACGCACGCGATGTCATCGCCGTGCTCGGCGAACGTCGCGCGCACGGCTTCGGCATCGTTGTACGGCAGCACGATCGTGTCTTCCGCCTGCGCACCCGTCACGCCGGGCGAGGCGGGCAGACCGAGGGTGGCCACGCCCGAACCAGCACTGGCCAGCAGCGCGTCGACGTGTCCGTGGTAGCAACCCGCGAACTTGACCACCTTGCGGCGGCCGGTGAACCCGCGCGCCAACCGGACCGCGCTCATGGTCGCCTCGGTGCCCGAGTTGACCAGCCGAACCTGCTCGACCGGCTCGACCCGGCGGATGATCTCCGCGGACAGGTCGATCTCGCCGACACCGGGCGTGCCGAAGGACAGCCCGTGGGATGCGGCCTCGCGCACCGCCTCGACCACGTCGGGGTGCGCGTGCCCGTTGATCATCGGCCCCCAGGACGAGACCAGGTCCACGTAGTTGTTGTCATCGGCGTCCCACAGGTAGGCCCCGTCACCCCGGACCATGTAGCGGGGGGTGCCACCGACGGACTGGAAGGCCCGGACCGGCGAATTGACACCACCTGGCGTCACCGCCAGCGCTCGGTCGAACAGCTGCCGCGACTGCGGCACCCGGTCGGTGTCGGAGTTCGATGCGGGGTTAGCAGGAGTTTCGGCTGTCACATCCCCCAGTCTGCCAGCCCCGGCACGCCGCTCGGGTGCACCCCGCGCGGGCGGCGCCGCGTCCCCGGTCGGCGGTGGGCCCGGTCGGCCGCATCCGGGTTGTCCGGATTTGCTCGACCGCTCATCCGGTGGGCCGCTCGCTCGCGGAGCGCGGAGCGCGGAGCGGCGCGTGCGGTGTGCATGGCCGCAGCGGGGTCAGTCCCGCCGCACCCGCCACGCCAGGACGAGCTGGCGACCCGCGTCGAGCACGCACAGGCCCGCGCAGGTGGCCGCGCCGATCGACGCCGCCAACCAGCTGCCCGTCGACCTGTTCAGCTCCCCGGTCGCACCGTTCGGAGCGGGGACCCCGAACGGGACGACGCCCATCCCCCACGCCTGCCAAGCCCCCACGACCAGGAGCAGCGCCAGCACTACCTCTCCGGCGGCGACGGCCACTCGCCACGGCTGGTGCAGCCGTGGCGCACCCGCGTGGGCGTCCGTGGTCCATTCCGCACTCGACAGCGCCCCGCCCGGGGGCGGCGATTCGTGGGTGGTCACCACAGCAGCTTCTCACGTCTCCGATGCGGATCCGGCACGAACGTGGCCGCTCACTTCTCCACCAGTTCCCGGAGTTCCTCGGTCAGGGCTTCCGGATCCAACGCCCACGCCAGCACGACGCTCTGATCGGTCAGGCGCACCGGCACCTCGCCGGTGCCCTTCGGGACCGTCCAGCCGCCACCGAGCACGCGCGCACCGACCGGCGCACCGACGTCGGTGACCGCCTCGATCCGTGCGAGCTCGACCTCCTCGCGACCGAGAGCCAGCGTCGAAGCGGTCAGGCGAACCGAACACAACCTGCGACGGCCGTGAACCCACACCGCGCTCGCCGCCGCCAGGACACCACCGAGCAGCAGCCACAGCGCCACGTGCAGCGGCCCCGGTGTGGACAGCTCGACGACGAGACCGACGAGCGCGAAAGCTGGTCCCCACCCGACCGGCCACCAACTCGCACCCCGCTCGGCATAGCGCAGCGGTTCGAGATCCGCGTCAGTCATCGCTCCCCGGTCAGCCAATGGGTGCTCGTTCGCCGCCACACCGTGGCCAACGCGGCACCGAGCAACGCGAACACGATCACGTTCACCAGCGACAGCGCCGCGCTACCGAGAACCAGCACGAGGTGCAGCGCGGCGAGCACGGTCAGGACGACCCGAACATAGGCCAGTCGACGCAGCAGCAACAGCCCCAACGTCAGGTAGACCGCGGCGAATCCGAGCGCGATCCAGGTGTTCGTCAACAGCAGCGAGCGGGCCTGATCCGCGGCTTCCGACGCGGACGGAGCCGCGCCGCTGTCGAGCAGCCGGTTCTGCAGATCGGCCCGTCCGGTCCATGCGAAGCCCGCCTGGGCCAGGAGGAACGCCGCCAGGGCGCACCACAGTCCGACCGAAACGCGCAGCATGCGCGGTGGTTCGGCGGCCGGACCGTGGAGCTGGTCCTTTCCGGTCACTGGTGGGCTTTCGCCTGGAAGTACCAGTTCGAGGGGCGGAGGAACACCAGCGTGATGAACGCTGCCATCGCCACGAGGCCGAACGCCGGCTGCACGTAGCCGAGGACCACCATGCTCGTCGGCACATCGATACCGGCGGGCACTCCACTGGTCATCCCGAGGCCACCTTGGATCAGGCCGAAGATGCTGAAGAGCAGCCAGATCCCGGCGAACACGGTCAGCACCACCCGCGCCCAGTTGCGTCCCGCCCGCATCTTGAACCCGAAGAGGATCCACAAGCCGGTCAGGATCGCGTAGAAGATCAACGAGAACACGGCGCCTGCGATCACGAAGGTGTTGGCGAGCTCGGCGGCCCCCTCCGGAGCGTCGCTACCCATGCTCGCCGAGACCGCGTCGTTCATCATGCCCTGCGCCAGCAGCATGTTCACGATCGACAGAACCGTGGCGATCAGCGGTACGACGATCGCGATCCAGAACGCGCCGTCGATCGTCTTCGGCCGCTCCGGCATGTTCATCTGGGGCGGCGGTGGCGCACCGTATGGGCCGGCCCCCGGGTAAGCACCCGGCGGCGGTGGTGCCTGCGGGTACTGCGGGGGCTGGCCCTGCGGGGGCTGGCCCTGCTGCGGGTAGCCACCCGGTGGTGGCCCGTACTGGGGTTGTTGTCCGCCCTGCTGCCACGGATTCTGCGGGGATGTCACGTCCAAACCGTATGAATCGGATTCGTCCGTGTCCACTCAGTTCGGACAACCGTTACGCCAAAGCGATCACCAGGAGTGATGATCAATCGCACATCGCGATCACCGTGACGGTGCACGGCATCAACCGCCCGCGGCCCGCGGACCGGCACGGCGACTGCGCATCTCGCGGAAGAAGCGGTTCGACTCCGGCTGGTACATCATCACGATCGCGGCCGCGTCGATGCCCAGGATCGCCACCCCGAACACGAGCTCCCACACTCCCACCTGGACACCGGCCAGGTTCGAAACCGCCTGTGGCCCGAGCGCGAGCACCGCCGCGAGGGTGAACACGGTACCCACCAGGTTGAGACCACCGAACACCGTCAGCACCACGCGCGCCCAGTTGCGGCCCTGCACCATCCGCTGGCACAGCAGCGCGAACACGAGCAGCGACAGCACCGAGATCAGCAGCGTGACCGCGATTCCGCTGTTGGCGGCGGCATCGATCTGCACCTGGGACATCTCGGGGGCCGCTTCGCTGAGCCGGTCGATCAACCGCTCGCGATCGCTGAGCTGCACGTAGGAACGCACGAACCCGACCACGACCCCCGCGAGCCACAGCACCCGGGCGAGCTGCACCGGACGCGGCGCAGCGGGCCGTTCCTCCTGCTTCTGCGAGGAGTTTCCGAACGGGTCCCTTCGCTGATCGTTCACAGCGCCTCACCCGAACGGATCCAGCGCGCGGCATCGGCGGCCCAATAGGTCAGCACGATGTCCGCACCGGCACGCCGGATGGAGGTCAACGATTCGAGCACCGTCCGCTCGCGGTCCAGCCACCCGTTGGCGACCGCCGCCTCGACCATCGAATACTCGCCGGAAACCTGGTAGGCAGCGACCGGGACATCGGCCACCCCGGCCACCTCGTGCAGCACGTCGAGGTAGGACATGGCCGGTTTGACCATCACCATGTCCGCGCTCTCGGCCAGATCGAGATCCACTTCCCGCAGGGCTTCACGACCGTTGGCCGGATCCTGCTGGTAGGTCTTGCGGTCACCCTTCAACTGCGAGTCCACGGCCTCGCGGAAGGGGCCGTAGAACGCCGAGGAGTACTTCGCCGAGTAGGCAAGAATCGCGGTGTCGCCGTATCCCGTGGCATCCAGCGAGTCCCGGATGGTGCCGACCTGGCCGTCCATCATCCCGCTCGGAGCCACCACGTGGGCGCCCGCCTCGGCTTGCACGACGGCCATCTCGCCGTAGACCTGCAGGGTGCGGTCATTGTCCACCGCACCGTTCTCGTCGAGGACGCCGCAGTGCCCGTGGTCGGTGAACTCGTCGAGGCACGTGTCGGCCATGATCACCGTTGCGTCACCGACCTCGGCGGCCACGTCCCGAAGCCCCGCGTTGAGGATTCCCTCCGGATCGGTGCCGCCGGACCCGACCGCGTCGTGCTTCTCCGGCACGCCGAACAACATCAGTCCGCCGACACCGGCCTCGACCGCCTCGGTCGCGGCCCGGCGCAACGAATCCCGCGTGTGGTGCAGCACGCCCGGCATCGACGGAATCTCGACCGGTTCCGCCAACCCCTCCCGGACGAACATCGGCAGCACCAGGTGCCGGGGCTCCACGCTCGTCTCGGACACCAAGCGGCGAACGGCCGCGTTGCGCCGCAACCGGCGAGGACGATGGGACGGAAACATTCAGCGAACTCCTAGCGATGCCAACCAATTCTCCGCGCGGCGCGCCGCCACGCACCGAGCCGAGCCGGGTCCCGCCACCACGGGCGGGACCCGACTCGACACGTTCGATCAGCTGCGGCGCGCGCGCTTGGCCTTCTTCGGCGGCGGCAACGCACCTTCGGCACGCAGCCGGGCCGCGTGCTCGGCGAGCGCGTCCACCAGTGCGGGAACCTGCGCGACCTCGGGCTGCACGTCCACGCGGAGGCCGAACTCCTTGGCCGTCTCCGCCGTGTGCGGGCCGATGCACGCCACCAGGGTGCGGGCATGCGGCTTACCGGCGATGCCGACCAGGTTCCGAACAGTCGACGACGAGGTGAAGCACACCGCGTCGAAGCCACCGGTTTTGATCATCTCGCGGGTCTCGGCAGGCGGCGGTGCGGCCCGGACGGTGCGGTAGGCCGTGACGTCGTCGATCTCCCAGCCACGTTCCTGCAGCCCGGCGGACAACGTCTCGGTCGCGATGTCCGCGCGCGGCAGCAGGACCCGGTCCACCGGGTCGAGCACGTCGTCGTACGGCTGGAAGTCCTCCAGCAGGCCCTCGCTGGTCTGGTCCCCGGAAGGCAGCAGCTCGGGCGTGATGCCGAACGACCGCACCTTGTCCGCCGTCGCCTCGCCGACGCAGGCGATCTTCACACCGGAGAAGGCGCGCGCGTCCAGACCGAACTCGCGGAACTTCTCCCACACCGCACGCACGGCGTTGGTCGAGGTGAACACCACCCACTGGTAGCGACCGTCCACCAGGCCCTTGACCGCCCGCTCCATCTGGGCGGGGCTGCGCGGTGGTTCCACCGAGATGGTCGGAACCTCGTGGGCGACCGCACCGTGCGACCACAGGCGCTCGCTCATCGATCCGGCCTGCTCCTTGGTCCGCGGCACCAGGATCTTCCAGCCGTACAGAGCGCGCGATTCCCACCAGGACAGCTTGCTGCGCTCGGAGACGACCGATCCGATCGTCACCGACAGCGTGCCCTGCAGCTCGCCCGCGTCGGCCGCGAGCGAAGCCAGCGTCGTGTCGATCGTGCGCTGCTGGACCGTGGTACCGGACGCGGTCACGGCAACCGGTGTCTGCGGCGCCACGCCGTGCTCCGAGAGCGCGGATGCGGCCTCGGCCAAGTGGCTTCCGGCGGTGTGCAGCACCAGCGGTCCCGGTGCCGCGGCCAACGCGGCCCAGTCGACCTCGCCGCGAACATCGACCTCGGTGTGCACGGAACCGAGTGCCACACCCGCGTAGGCGGGCACGGAGGTGCCGGCGTCCACACCGGGCACCACGTCGAACGCGGCGCCCGACTTGGCCACCGCCTGCACCTCACGGACCACCGCGTCGGCCGTCAGCGGATCACCCGCCACCAGCCGGACCACCGGTCGGCCGGTCTTGGCCTCGTTCGTCAGGTCCTTGGCCACATCCGACGGCTCGCCCACGGCGGGCCGAACCTCGGCGCCCTCAGAGGCCATTCCGACGACATCGGCGGGAACATCCGGATCGGTCACCACGAGCGAAGCGTTGGTGAGCAAATACTGGGCCCGGACGGTGAGCAGTCCCGCGTCTCCGGGACCGGAGCCCACGAAAGCAACCCGTCCGGGGGTCTTACGTGCTCGGGTCATCAGGGCACTCCCCATCAACTACTGCCCGGACCGCTGAGCAAAGCGGCCCTGGCATCGAGCAACTGGGCGGCCAGATCACGGCCCAGTTGATCGGCGGCGGTCGTCTCACCAGTAATGGAGGCGCGCAACATCACGTTGTCGTCAGTTGCCACCACCCCGCGAACGGACAGCCGCTGCGTAGCGCTGCCGTCCTCGTCGAGGTCCTCCACCACTTCGGCCAGCGCGCCGACCGGCGCACTACAACCGGCCTCCAGCGCGGCCAGAATGGCGCGCTCGGCGGTTACCGCGGCGCGGCTGACCTCATCGTCCAATACGGACTGCAGCAAGTGCTCGGTGTCCACGTCGTCGACGCGGCATTCCACTGCCAGCGCCCCCTGCGCGGGCGCGGGCAACATCTGGAGCGGATCGAGCGATTCCGTGATCACCTCAAGCCGGCCCACTCGGGCCAGCCCGGCGCGAGCGAGTACGACGGCATCCATCTCACCGTCGCTCACCTTCCGCATCCGGGTGTCCACATTGCCGCGAATGCCGCGCACGACCAGGCCCAGGCCGAGGGCCTCGAGCTGGCTGGCGCGTCGCGGCGAACCGGTGCCCACAACGGAGCCCGGGGGAAGTTCGCCGAGAGTCAGGCCATCCCGTGCCACCAGCGCGTCCCGGGGGTCTTCCCGACCCGGGACAGCCGCGAGCGACAACCGGCGGTCCGGCTCTGTCGGCAAGTCTTTGAAGGAGTGCACCGCGACGTCGACCTCGCCGTTGGCGAGCGCCTCCCGCAGTGCGGAGGTAAACACCCCCACACCGATCTCGCTGATCGGCGCCATGGAGCGATCACCAGGTGTCGAGACGGTGACCAGCTCGGTGGCGTACCCGGCCTGTTCGAGTGCTTCGGCCACCATCGAGCTCTGCGCCATGGCCAGTGCGCTCGACCGGGTGCCCACTCGAAGCGTCTTGTTCAACGGTCCTCACCGTCCTGTTCAGGTCGATCCCGCGAACCTCCGCGGCCGGTCGCGGTCGGCCGCTGCGCCTCCGAAACCGACGCGCTCGCGCCGTCCGGATCGGTCTTCTGCGGCGCCGCGACGGCGGCGGCGGTCTGGGGATCGAGTTCGAAGAGCTCACGAAGCGCTTCGGCGTACCCGGAACCTCCCGGTACCGAAGCGAGCTGCTTGACCCGCACCGTGGGGGAATGCAGCAACTTGTCCACCACTCGACGAACAGTGCGCGAGAACTCGTCGCGCACCTGCCCGTCGAGTTCGGGCAACCGGGAGTCCAGCCGCAGCAGCTCGGAATCGACCACCTCGGCGGCGCGCTTGCGCAGCGCCGTCACGGTCGGGGTGACCTCGGCCGTGCGCTGCGAGGCCAAGTAGCCGCGCAGCTCCTCGGCCACGATGCGCCCGGCCCGCTCGGACTCGCTACCGCCCTGCTGGTCGGCCAGCCTGCGCTGCAGGGTCTCCAGGTCGACGACGCTCACGCCGGGCAGCTCGGCCACGTCCGGTGCGGTGTCCCGGGGCAGCCCCAGGTCGCAGAGCAGCAGCGGAGCGTCGCCGGAGCGCAGCTCCAACGCCTGCTCGACCGCACCGGCGGTGACCACGGCCCCGACCGCACCGGTGCAGGTGACCACCACGTCCGCGCCCGCCAGGGCGGAGCGCAGATCGGTGAGAGCGGTGGTGCGCGCGGCCACGTCCTCGGAGCGCAACGAAGCTGCCAACCGCTCACCGTTGGCGGCGGTCCGGTTGGCGACCACGATCTCGCCGATTCCGGCCCGCTTGAGCTGTGCGGCGGCCAGCGCACCCATCGATCCGGCACCGATCAGCAGCGCGCTTCGCCCGGCCAGCCCGTCGAGCGCGACTTCCGCATCCGACAGCGCCTCGGAAACCACCGAGGCCCCTGCGGCATCGATCTCGGTCTCGGCGTGCACCCGCTTGCCGACGCGCAACGCTTGCTGGGCCAGTTCGTGCAGCGTCTTGCCGACCGTTCCGGCCTCGTCGGCGACGCCGTAGGACTGCCGCAGCTGTCCGAGGATCTGCGCCTCGCCGACGACCATCGAGTCCAGGCCGGCGCTCACGGAGAACAGGTGCTCGACGGCGGCACCGGCGTAGTAGACGTACAGGTGGTCGGCCAGGTCCGCGACCTCGGTCCCGGACTGCCGGGCGAGCACGGAGGTCACGTCGTCGAGGCCGCCGTGGAACGTCTCGGCGACCACGTAGACCTCGACGCGGTTGCAGGTGGAGACCAGGAACGCCTCGCTGATGTGGTCACAGCGCAGCAGCTCGTCGAGGATCTTGGGGACCTCGTCGGCGCCGATGGCGACCTGTTCGAGAACTCGAACGGGAGCACTGTGGTGGGAGAGTCCGACGGTCAGCAGGTTCACGGCCGCACCACCATCCCGTCGACCGGGTCGGCCGGTTGAGAAGTATCGGGTCGGGTTTCGTCCGCACCGCTGCCGGGAGCGCCGTCCTCGCCGAGGGCGACCGCGTCCTGATTGCGACGCGCCACGTGAAACGACAAAATCTGCATCTCCACCGCCAAGTCGACCTTGCGCACCTCGACCTCTTCGGGAACCTGCAGGACGACGGGCGCGAAGTTCAGGATGCACGTGACGCCGCCCGCGACCAAACGATCACAGACGTCCTGAGCACCCTGCGTCGGCGTCGCGATGACGCCGATGGTGATCTCCCGCTCGGTGCACACCTCGACGATGTCGTCCACGTGGCTGACCGGGATGCCTCCGACCGGCACGTCCACGAGATCCGGATCCAGGTCGAACAACGCGCCGACCGGAAACCCGCGGCCGGGGAAGCCACCGTAGTTGGCCAGCGCGTGACCGAGATTACCGATTCCGACCACCGCGACGCTGTGCTTGCGGGTCAGTCCGAGCGTGCGCTCGATCTGGCCGATCAGCACCGCGACCTCGTAACCGACACCGCGCGTGCCGTAGGAGCCGATGTAGGACAGGTCCTTGCGCAGCTTCGCCGAGTTGACTCCGGCGAACGCTGCGAGTTCTTCGCTGGAAACCGTGCTCACGTCCTGGTCGGCCAAACCCGACAGGACACGCAGATAAACCGCCAGCCGCGCCACGGCTGCTTCGGGGATGGCTCGGGCTCGTTCTCTTGCCGCGGGGACCTCGATCGCCTCCGGCGACCGTTCGGACGCTGACGAGGCGTCGGCCGGAGCCTGCCCGTCACCGTCTCGTACGCCCTCTCCGTGGGCCGTCACGCTGGCTCTCCCTTGCCCTGCTACTTCGCTGGTCCGTCGTGGTCGCTTTCCCTGCGCGGGCACGGCTACGGTTCCACCCAGACCGTCCCAGATGACCTGGTGATTCGGTCCGGTTGTTCGGTTCGGCGTTCGATACCGGTGCGCCAGCGGCACGACCACTACACCGTAGCCACTTGTGAATACATGCACAAAGTCGCCCCAGGCAGGCCGTAACCAGACGCACAACGTCCTGCCGCCATCATTGCCGATAGCCCCCGTCAGAACCAAAACGAGTGGTCGTGGCCATATTCACGTCGGAGGCCGAGCAACCATCAAGATCGCTCGAATCCGCTCGGCGGGTTGCTCCGACACCGACGGCCGCGAGCGAACCATGCTCACCCGCCGAGAGCGGTCCGCAACCGGTCCGGCTCGACCTTCCAGTACCCGTGCTCGGCTCCGTCGACCAGGAACACCGGAACCCGGTCGCCGTACTCCGCCCGCAGTTCCGGATCGGTGTCCACGTCCTCGGCCACCCAGCTCGACCCGGTCTCCGCGCAGATTCGGCGGACCTCGTCGAGGGCGTCGTCGCAGGCGTGACAGTCTTCCCGAACCATCACAGTCACCGTGTGCATGCCGGCCTCCACATCATCCAACTCGTCGCGGACGGCGGTTGTTCCGAATTTCCCTGTGCGTTGCCACACCGGTCGCCCGTGCGTTGCCGCCCCCGTCGCTTCAGGACCTGCCGTCGCTTCAGGACCTGCCGTCGTTTCAGGACCGGAGCACGCGCCGGACCAGTTTGCCGGTGGGCGAGTAGGCCAGCTCCGAGGTGAACTCGACCGTCATGGGCACCTTGAACTCGGCCAACCGGGCACGACAATGCTCGCGTACTTCCGACCGGGTGAGCTCGGCGCCCACCACGAGCACGATCAGCACCTTGACCGCTCCGCCACCGACCTCGTCCCGCGACGCGATCGCCGCGGCGTCGGCGACGCCGGGAAGCTCCCGGAGCACGTCCTCCACCTCGTGCGGATACACCTCAACGGCGCCGATCCGGATCACGTCCGCGGTGCGGTCCACCACGTGCAGATCGCCGTCGCCGTCGAAGAAGCCGAGGTCACCGGTGTGCATCCAGCCTTCCGCGTCCGGACCGTCCCGCCCGTCCGGCCAGTACCCGCTGAAGAGGTTCGCACCCCTCACCTGGATCCGGCCGGCGGTTCCGCGCCACCCCGGGGCTTCCGAGCGCCCCGGCAGGGGGTTGCCGCTGTCGTCGACCAAGCGGAGCTCCACCCCGGGCAGCGCTCGGCCCACCGAGCCCGGTTTCGCCTCCCCGCTGGCCAGCGATGTCGCCAGCACCGGACCCGTCTCGATCAGGCCGTAGCCCTCGAAGACGTCCAGGCCCGTGGCCGCGCGGACCGACTGCGCGACCTCGGCGCCCAGGGGTGCCGCTCCCGAATGCAGCAGCCGCACCGTGGCCATGCCCTCCCGCAGCTGCTCGTCGCTCAACCGCAGCCACGCCTCGTACATCGGCGGCACGCCGATCACGGTGGTCACGCGGTACCGGTCGATCGCTTCGAGCGCCTGCTCCGGGGCGAATCGGGGTAGTAGCACGGCGGTCGCACCGACCATGGCGACCTGCAGCAATCCCGGTCCGAGCCCGTAGAGGTGGAACATCGGCAGCGCCAGCAGCGCCCGATCCGCGGCGTTGACCGGCATCGGCCGCAACCGACCGGACTGACGGGCATTGGCCAGCAGGGCCCGGTGCGAGAGCATCGCGCCGCGCGGCGGGCCGGAGGTCCCGGAGGTGAAGGAGATGAGCGCGGTGTCCTCGCCTCCGGTCGGGGCTTCGAAACGCTGACCGGGCTCGGACAGGCACGCGGCATCGGGCGACCGGAGCAGGTCCACGCCCGCCGGGAGCGGATCACCGACCAGCTCGTCGTCGGCGATGAGCGCTCGTGCGCCGCAGTCGGCCAGGATTCGGTACGACTCGCCCGCAGGCACCTTCGGCGAGAACGGCACCGCGATACCGCCCGCCCGCAGCACGCCGAAGAGGCCGATGCAGAAGGCCGCCGAGTTGCCCATCCGCAACGCCACCCGGTCACCGGCGCGGATCCCCATGGCGCGCAGGCGGGCCACTTCGCGGTTCACCGCGGAATCCAGTTGCCGCCACGTCAGCGCCAAACCGGATGCCGCTTCGATCAGGGCGGGGTGGCCAGGGCCGCGGCTGGTGGCCGAGGTGACCAGGTCGGCGAGGTTGTTCGCGTTGCGATTGGTGGTGGGCATGCTCCGCTCACCTCCCAATCGCCCGCTCTTCGACCATGTACCCCGGTCAACGGTGTACCCCGATCGACGTGGTCGCCGCGCATCATCCCGAGAGCGAGGGGCTCGAGCCTCGATGGCGAGCCACCGCGCCGCCCGAGCGAGGCCGGACCGCAGTGTCGCACGTGTCGGAAATCACTCGGCGAATCCGTGCCCGAACCCGGCCACGGGCGCCGTCCGCGACAAATCCGCAACCTCCGCACACTACCTACTTATGAGTAACAACACGTATGCTGCTGCCTCAACGACCAGCAGTCCCCCGAAACCCGACGTGCCAGACCCATTTCGCCCGCACCTTGGCGACCGGCCACCGCCCCGCACGGGACCGGACGTCACGACGGCAGGAGGTCGGTCGAGACATGAGCAGTACCAACACGCTCGGAACCCCGGTTCCGCACGCTCCCGTACAACCCGACGCCGGCTCGGTGCGGGAAACCGACACCGCGGCGGCCCCCGACCCGACCTCGGCCGTCACCAGACACCACACCGAGCCGCCCCCGGCGAGCTGGTCCCACGTGCGCGCAGCCCAGAACGGCGACAGCGACGCGTTCGGACGCCTCTACGACCAGAACGCCCAGATCGTCTACCGCTACGTGTTGTTCCGCGTCAGCGACCACAGCCTGGCCGAGGACATCACCAGCGAGACGTTCCTGCGCGCCCTCCGCCGGATCACCTCCATCAGCTACCAGGGCCGCGACGTGGCCGCCTGGTTCATCACCATCGCCAAGAACCTCATCCTCGACCACATCAAGTCCAGCCGGAACAGGCTGGAGATCCCCACCGCCGAACTGATCGACTCCACTCAGGCAGCCCGTCCGCAGCAGGCAGGACCGGAGCAGCAGGTCCTGACCGACGTCACGCACCGCGAACTGCTGCAGTGCGTCCGGCAGCTCAACCCGGACCAGCGCGAATGCATCCGACTCCGCTTCCTCCAAGGCATGTCCGTCACCGAAACGGCAGCGCACATGCAACGCAACGAGGGCGCGATCAAGGCACTGCAGCATCGTGCGATCCGCAGGCTCGCCCAGCTGATGCCCGACGAACTGAGATGAGCGACCATCGCACCCGGTCCGCTGTGGCGGATCTCCGGAAACCGACGCCGACCGTCCCGGCGCGGAAGCGCGGGAAGCCGGACACGGGGTGCTCGCGGGACTCGCAAGACCCCGTGAACCGGACCGAACCAAGATCGTAATCGGCTCGCCGCACGGACCGGGACAATCCGGTCACGTGCAGCCTCTAAGCTAGGAGTCTGCTGATCCGGGGGTCGGTGGGCGCATCGTCCAGCGACGACCATCCCCAGCCACCGGCAGGGACGAACAGAGACACCGGAGGAAAACCGGGAGGCGCGGCGGTGCCGACACGTCAAGGCTCAGCCGAAGAGGCGAACCACGACGGCGAGGGGCACGAACGCGTGCACACGCCGGAAGACAACGACGAGACCCTCGACAGCGCGAAGCTGGCGGGCCGAGCTTCGGCCGAGGCCGCGGTGGCCTCCGCCGTCGGCCTCGACGGCTCGCTGAGCGCACCTCCCGACCTGACGGCGGCAGCGTTCTTCGACGTGGACAACACGATGATGATGGGCGCCTCGCTGTTCCACTTCGCCCGCGGGATGGCCGCGCGCAAGTTCCTCACCGCCTCCGACCTGGCCGGTTTCGCCTGGCAGCAGCTGAAGTTCCGAGTGGGCGGCCGGGAGAACCCCCAGGACGTCCAGGCCAGCCGCGAACAAGCGCTCTCGTTCGTCGCCGGGCGCCACGTGCACGAGATCGTCGAACTCAGCGAGGAGATCTACGACGAACTCATGGCCGACCGCATCTGGGCGGGAACCCGGGACCTGGCCCAGATGCACCTGGACGCCGGGCAACGCGTGTGGCTGGTCACGGCGACACCGGTCGAGCTGGCACAGATCATCGCCCGCCGACTCGGTCTGACCGGGGCGCTCGGCACGGTCGCCGAGAACTCCCGCGGCGTCTACACCGGCCGACTGGTCGGCGAGATGCTGCACGGGCGGGCCAAGGCGCACGCCGTGCGCGCGCTGGCCGCCAGCGAAGGCTTGGACCTACGCCGCTGCACCGCCTACTCGGATTCGTCGAACGACGTGCCCATGCTCTCCTCCGTGGGCACGGCGGTGGCGGTCAACCCGGACACACGGCTGCGCGACGTGGCCCGTTCCCGCGGCTGGGAGATCCGCGACTTCCGGACCGCCCGCAAGGCGGCCCGCCTGGGATTGCAGTCGATGCTCGGGGCGGGCGCGGTGGCCGGAACCGTCGCGGCGGGCCTGGCCTACCGCCGCCGCGACCGGTCCTGAAGCACCGGCGGCGAGCACGCCCGGAATCCGCCCGCCCGACCGGCCGCGACCGAGGAACCGACCGAACTCAGCCGAAGAACACGCTGCGGCGCTGCCCCAGCCGCCGGTACAGGGTCTGCTGGATGTTCTCGCGAACCTGGTCGCTCAGGCTGAACACCACCATGGGGTCGTCCGCGGCGCCCTCCGGGTAGGACGAGGTCTCTATCGGCTCCCCGAACTCGATGTACCACTTCGACGGCAGCGGAACCACACCCAGCGGACCGAAGTGCGGGAAGAACGGCGTGACGGGAAAGTAAGGCAGGCCGAAGAGCCGGGCCAACGGCTTGATGTCGGCGAGTTTCGGGTAGATCTCCTCGGAACCCACGATCGAGCAAGGCACGATCGGCGCGCCGGTACGCATGGCCGCCGAGACGAACCCGCCGCGGCCGAAGCGCTGCAGCTTGTAGCGATCCCGGAACGGCTTGCCGATCCCCTTGAAGCCCTCCGGCCACACCCCGACCAGCTCACCGCCGGAGAGCAGCCGCTCGGCGTCCGGGTTGCACGCCAGCGTGTGCCCGGCCTTGCGGGCCACCGCCCCCATCATCGGCAGCTTGAAGACCAGGTCGGCGGCCAACAACCGCAGGTGCCTGCCCGCCGGGTGATGATCGCGCAACGCGACCGTGGTCATCAGCGCATCCAGCGGAAGGGTACCCGCGTGGTTGGCGACGACCAGCGCGCCGCTGTCGCCCGGCACGTTGTGCAGTCCGCTCGTCTCCACCCGGAACCAGTCCTCGTAGAGCGGTCGCAGCGGGGGTAGGAAGACGTTGTCGGTGAGCTCGGAGTCGAATCCGTACTCGTCCACCCGGTAGTCACCGAGCAGCCGCCTGCGGGCGAACGCCATCGCATCGACGACGGTGTCCTGCCAGGAACTCCCCGTCGCGGGCTCGGCGCCATCGACGGGCGGATCGGCTGCCTGCGCCACTCGTGACGTCCTGGTCCTGCCCTCGGGCGTCCCCGGGGAACCGTCCTCCGACGGGTGCAGCGGAATCACTCGTGCGTCCGCCATGCGCACTCCTTCACCGCAGTCGAGCAAGCAGATCACCCACACCCCGTTCAAGCGCCTCGACCCGTTCCGGATCGACGACCGGGTGCAGGCCCCGCCCGCTCACGAAGTCGTCGAACGCCTGCCGCGTCGTCCATCTCGGCGCGAAACCGAACTCCTCGGAGAGCCGGGTGGTCTCCAGCACCCGCCCGAAGTTGAGGAACCGCAGCTGCTCCGGCGAGAAATCCACCAACCGCGCGCTGCGGAAGAATTTGCTCAGCGGCGAGATCGCGGAGCGCGGCACGGGCGCGGCCACCCGACCGGCCCGCCGAATGGCCTGGGACAGCGTCAGAACGCCGTCACCGCCGACGTTGTAGACCCCGGGCAGGTCACGCGTGGTGGCACGTTCCAATACCGCCAGCGCGTCCTCGGAGTGCAACAGCTGCAGTCGCGCGTCGTAGCCGCAGATCGTGGGCACCACCGGCAGCGCGAAGTACCGGGTGAGGACCGCGTCGATCCGAGGGCCGATCAGGTTCGCGAACCGGAGGGTCGTGATGTCCACGTCCGGGCGCCTGCGGCCGAACCCCCGAACGTAGCCCTCGATCTCGACGGCGTCCTTGGCGTATCCCGAGGACGGCAGGTCCTTCGGTTCGGTCGATTCGGTGAACACCGCCGGGTCACGGGGGCTGGTGCCGTACACCGCGCTGGTGGACTTGACCACCAGCTTGCGCACCAGCGGTGCCTTCTGGCACGCGGCCAGCAGCTGCATCGAACCGATGACGTTCATTTCCTTCATCGCCGCGCGGTCGCCCGACCCCGGATTCGAGTTCGAATTGGTCGAGGCGTGCACGACGGTGTCCACCCGGGCGTTCGCGATCACCTTCGCGATCAGCGGGTTCCGGATGTCCGCGCGGACGAACTCCGCCCGGCCCATCCGACGGCGGAGATCCCGCCCGGGCTCAACGGTGTCGACTCCGAGCACTCGCTCGACGCGGGGATCGGCGGCCAGCCTGGCCGCGAGGTGCCCGCCGAGGAACCGGCTCACACCGGTCACCAGCACGACTTTTGGCACCATGTTTCTCCCCTGGTGAATACGTCCTTCACGAAACCGAGTGACTTTGGCTCAGGCGAACTCGAACTCGATGCTACCGGCGGTGATCGACGGCGTCATGACGATGAGGTTGCGACCGTGATCCGGCGGGAGTCCGCCCGGGATCACCCGCAGGCTCGATCCCGCCTTCGCGGCGTTCGTGCTCGAGGTACTTACCCCACCAGCTCGGGCGCCGAGCGGCAACCGGAAACGCGTCACCTGGGCGGGACGAAATGGGCCGACCACTCGAACGTGTCGGTCGGTCCCGCGGGAGGGCCGTGGAAAAAACAACCGCCGCCGACCAAGAGGGTCGACGGCGGCACGGCAAGTTACTTACTTGCCCAACTTGCGGCGCTGGACGCGGGTCCTACGGAGAAGCTTCCGGTGCTTCTTCTTGGACATGCGCTTGCGGCGCTTCTTGATGACCGAGCCCATGCGGAATCCTTCGCTGTCGTCGGCAGTTCGAAATGTCCAACGTGCCGGTGCGGCCACAACCCAGGCACCAGGCACGACCGACACCGCAGCTTACCCGGCCGCCGGTAGGAACCCGACGACGCGGTAGGTGAAACCGTCTCCGAGCTGGGACCGCACCGATTTCACCCGGCGCTGTGGTAGGCGTTCTCCAGGTACGCGTGCACGTCGCTCTCGGCGACGCGGAACGAACGCCCGACCCGGGCAGCGGGCAACTCACCTGCGTGGACGAGCCGGTAGACGGTCATCTTCGAGACCCTCATCAGCCTGGCCACCTCGGCCACGGTGAGAAACCGGACCTGCCCGAACCCCGACTGTGACTGCTGGTCCGACTCCGGCTGTGACTGTTGGCTTGATTCTGAGTTGGAGGACATGCTGCACCGCACTTCCCGCACGTGTCGCGCCGCCGGCTTCCCCTCCGACGGAACTTCACTCACGTGCCCCATCGAGAGTAACGGGACAGGAGGGGAGGCTGCGATGGCCGCGCGACGCCCGGACCTGCGCGATTCCCACGAGTTTCCCGGCCGCTGCCCACGCCGCCGCCCACGGCGCAGGCCCTCCCCGTGCTGCCGGCCCTGCCAACCGCACCCGCGCGAGCGTCACCCGTCCGGGGAGGTGCCGGTGGCCCGGTGCGTCAGTCGGAGCCGAGCTCGACCGAGCGGTCGTGCGCGGCCTCGATCGCGTCGATCAGCGCGGCCCGGACGCCGTGCTTCTCCAGCTCGCGAATACCGGCCGCCGTGGTCCCCGCGGGCGAGCTGACGGCCTCGCGCAGCATCGTCGGGTGAGATTCCTCGCCCTGCAGCATCGACGCCGAACCGAGCGCCGTCTGCTTGACGAGCTCGGCGGCCACCACGCGCGGAACGCCGAGGAGCACACCCGCGTCGATCATCGCCTCCACGACGTAGAAGAAGTACGCCGGTCCCGAACCGGACAGCGCCGTGACGGCGTCCAGCTGGTGTTCCGGAATCCGCACGACCCTGCCGACGCTGCCCAGCAGCTCCTCGACGAGCTCCAGGTGGGACGCATCGGCGTGGGTACCACCCGCGATGGCGCTCATCGCCTTACCGACCAGCATCGGCGTGTTGGCCATGACGCGCACCACCGGGGTGCCCGCGGGCAGACCCGCTTCGAACTGAGCGATCGGCAGGCCCGCACACATCGAGACCACCAGGGTCCCGGCGGTCAGCGACACCACCACGTCGGCGAGCAGCGGGTCGATGTCCTGCGGTTTGACCGACACGACGACGACATCGGCACGGCGCACGGCGGCGTCGAGACCGACGTGCTCGACGCCGTATCGCGCGGCGATCTCGGCGGCCCGTTCCGGGTAGCGCTCGGTGAACAGCAGATCAGTGGGGGCGCGCCCGGCGTTCAGGAGCCCGGAGAGCAGCGACTCCCCGATCTTGCCCGCTCCTAGTACGGCGATCGTCGTCATGCTGACGAGGGTGCCAGAACACGCCGTGTCATCCCTGTTCACCCTCCTGTCTCCGACCAGCCCGCCATCGTGGACCCGCCGTCGTCAGCCCGCTGTCGCCCGCCGTCATCAGCCCGCTGTCGTCAGCCCGCCGCGCGGCGGAACTCGGATCCGGCCGCTCGGGTCAGCTCGCGGTCGCGCTCAAGGCGAGCTGCCGAGCCTGGCAGACGATCCGATCGGTCGAATCGACCACGAGGGCGTCCGCGTCGAACCACGGTCCGTTGACCGACTTGGCCTCCACCGCCAGGCGCAGCCACCCGTTGGCCGGCGCGGCTCGCAACAGGCTGGTCATCTGCACCGTGGGCGACCAGCCGAGCCGGCCGAGGTTGAACGTGACCGGCATCGAGATGTCACCCGCGACCAAGCTGAACAGCACGTCCGGCTGAGCGCTGCGCGGCTTGGCCCACAACCGCAGGCGCGGTGGGTGGTCCGTGCTGCCCGTGAGGAAACCCGCACTGGCGGGATCGAGCCGCAGGTCGCAGGTGCGCGCCAGGCCGAAAAACTTGTTCGTGTCCGAGGCCGCGACGTCGACCGCTTCGGCCGGCGGATTCGCCGGCATGTCCGGCAAGTCGGACCAGGCGGCTTCTTCCGCCGGCAACTCGCCGAGCGTGATCATGGCGTCCACACAGTGGTGACCGCGCTGTTCCAGCACGGCCCGCACCACGGTGACCGTGCGCCCGGACTTGAGCTCCTCCAAGTGCACGAGCACCGGGCCGACCTTGGGGGCCCGCAGGAACTGGGCGCTCACGGCCAGTGGCGCGAGGCCGGAGTCTCCGATGCTGGCTCTGGCGAGCAGCGCGAGCAGGTAACCACCGTGCGGGTGGTCGCCGACCGCCCAGTCCTGGTGGAGTTCGGCGGTGAAACTGCCGTTTCCGAGCGGCCGCGCGAGGGTGGCGACGGCGAAGGCGTCCGCGATGTCGTTCACGCGTTTCCGACCTCGATGCCGGAATCGTGAAGAGCACACCGATCCACAATGGACAGCCATACCCGTGATGTGTTCATGTTTGGAATTCTACGGCCCCGATTCGCACAAGATCACCTAGGACCTGCTTCACAAGCGACGTCAGCCGCCTTCCGTGTGGGCCCCAGGGTGGCCGGTGACGGGTTCTCCGATGTTCTTGCGCGAGGACAAGGCTCCGACGACTGCTGAGACACTACCCAGCCAGTGCGGCGAGTATTACAGGTGCAGCCGCGTGAACAGCAGAGCTTCCGCCAACTGCGCCGCGCGCTCCTTCTGGTTCCGGGCCTTGCGGGTGTTGACCTCCAGCACGACCGCACCCCCGTAACCATCGGCCACCAACTTCTCGCAGACCTCCGCGCACGGCTGCGTACCGCGCCCCGGCACGAGGTGCTCGTCGCGCGGGGCACCCGTGCCGTCCGCCAGGTGCACGTGCGCCAGCCCGGTCCGCATCCGCGTCATCAGTTCGAGAGCGTCCTGATGGGCAGCGGCCGCATGGGACAGATCGAGGGTGTAATTGCGGAAACCGACCTCGGTCGGGTCCGGCGAAGGTTTGAACGCCGACAGGCCGGTGGTCTTGCCGCCCCGGAACCGGTTCACCTTGTTCGGCGGCCGCACCGGGAACATGTTCTCCACTGCCACGTCGATACCGCTGGCCTCCTCCAACTCGGCGACCAACTCGCCGAATCGATCGGCGTACCGGCGCTGCCAGCGAAACGGCGGGTGCACCACCACCGTCGAAGCACCGAGGTCGCTGGCCGCCACCACCGCCCGGCGCAGGCGTTCCTCGGGGTCCGACGACCACACCCGCTGGGTGATCAGCAGGCACGGCGCGTGCACGGCGAGCACCGGAACGTCGTAGCGATCCGACAACCGCTGCAGCGCCGAGATGTCCTGGCTGACCGCATCGGCCCAGACCATCACCTCGACACCGTCGAACCCCAGGTCACTGGCCATCTCGAAAGCCGCGCTCGCCGGCTGGGGCCACACGGAAGCGCTCGACAACCCGACCGGGATGCGCGTCCCGGGCGGTTGCTCACCGTGTGCTGCGAATGTTTCGGACGTCATTTCCGGACAAGGATGCCCGAAAGTACGACATACGCCTCAGGCCACCCCGCCGACATCATTGCCCGACCAACAGCAACGCGGCGGGTGAAACCGTACAAATCAGCCCCACCAGCACCGCGAGCAGGATCGTCTGCAGATCGTCGGTGCGCAGGTACCGGCGTGCGATGAACACCAGGCAGCCCGTGATCACCAGCGCCGCCACGAGCGCGGCCAGCGGGATGACGATCCACAACCAGCGGAACGCGAACCAGACGGCACCACCGGCGACCAGTCCGGTACCCACCTGCAGGGCGAGCACCAACCATTCCTTGGTCGGCGAGGAACGCTCCTGCTCGACGTCCTCGTCGTCGACGGACCGGTAGTCGTCGGCAGCCAGCCCGGCCGGGAGCTCCGGGTCGTAGCCGTCGTCGTCGAACTCGTCGTAGTCGCCGTACCCGTAGGCACCGTCGGAGTCCCCGTACGGATCAGCGGAGTCATAGGTCCCGGCGTCGGCGTCGTCATACGGGTCCGCATCGTCGTACGGATCGGCATCCGCGTACGGGTCTGCCTCCGCGCCGTACGGATCGTCCGTTCCGTACGGATCACCCGGGTAGTCGCCCGGCGGATATGCCTGCAGCGCGGTGGCGTCGTTCCCGGCGCCCGAGTTCCGCGCCTCCGCCTCGACCTGCGGGAGTTGCTCGGTACGTTCCTCGGGTGGCTGCGAACCACTCGGCGCCGTCCTCGGGAACGGCTGCGGACGCAGCGGCGGTTGCTGGATCGTCGCCTCGGAGTCGCCGCCACCGGAGCCCGAGCGCGGTGCGGCGAACCGCCGCGCCCAGAAACCGGAGGCTCCACTCGCCGGGGGTTCGTCCGGCCCACCCGCTCCCGCTGCCTGCTCGGCGGGCGCGGGGGCGGCCTGCTGTGCCGCCGGTCCTGCCTGCTCTCGCTGCGGTCCGGTACTGGGGGCGACAGGCGCTTGCCCCGACGGATTCGGTGCGGCAGGAGTTTGCCCACCGGTGTTCGGAACCCGCTGGGACCCGCTCGACTGCGCGCCCAGTGCCGGAAACTCGCCGGTTTGCGGACCGCCCAACGCCGGACCGCCAGACACCGGGCCGCCAGACACCGGGCCGCCAGACACCGGGCCTGCGGATTCCGGAGGTCGAGGCGGTGCAGCGGGCGGCGGCATCGCCCGGGACTCGGGAGCCGACGGCCGGTTCGCGTCCGGAGCCACTGCTTGCGGGCCGGCTGATTGCGGGCCGGATGCTTGCGGGCCCGATTCTTGCGGTGCGGGCGACTGCGGGCCTGGTGATTGAGCGCCCGGTGATTGAGCGCCGGGTGGTTGCGGCGCGGACGCCGAACCGGGCGCCGGTGCGGGGCCCGCCTGCGACTCTTCCTGGTCGTTAGAGGCCGGGGCAGCCGGTGGCTCGGCCGCCGGTGCGCCGCTCCCGGACTTGCTGTTCGACTCCCGCCGGGAGGTCGGTGGTTCCTCGTCGGGCCGCACGGCACGCATCTGGCCGCTGTCCGACATCACCCGCTCGATGATCGCCTGCGGAGCGGTCTCGGTCGGGTCCTCCGCGCGCCTGCGACGCCGGCGAGCGTTCCGCTGCGAGTTGCCGCCGTACTCGGCGAGCAACTCCGCGACGGTTCGCTGACTGGGATCCGACCCGTTGTCCCGACTCATTGGTTCCACCGTGCCCCGTGCCGGGCCTTCCGTCCAGTATCCGGCGCCCACCGCAACCGCCCCGGACCAGGTCCGAGCGCGGCAGGCACCTGCATCGCGGTCTCATCGTCTCCGTTCGAGTGATCCAGCCGTCGCAGGATCACCCCTTCCCGCAACGCCCAGGGGCAGATGTCGAGTTCCGAAAGTGACAGCGCTCGCATGGTGGCCTCCGCAACAAGCGCACCGCTGATCAGCTGGTGCGATCGGGCACTACTGACCCCGTCCAGTCCGGCCAGATCCGATGCCGACATTCGGGTGACGAACGACAACAGCTGCCGCAAGCCGGTGTCGGTGAGCGTTCTCGGCACCCGAGGCCCCGCCGAAGCGGGTGCGGCCCCGGTCAACCGAGCCAGCGTCCGGAAGGTCTTCGAGGTGGCGACCACCCGATCCGGTTTGCCGACCTTGCGGAATCGCTTGGCAGTATTGGCCAGCTGACTGTCCAGCCACTCCCGCATCTCCTTGACCTGCGCCTGCGACGGCGGGTCCTGCGGAAGCTTCGTCCGGGCGAGCCTTCCCGCCCCCAACTGCAACGAAGCGGCCATGTCCGGCTGCTCGTCGACGCCGATGGCCAACTCCAGCGAGCCACCACCGATGTCCAGCAACTGCAGTCTGCCCGCCGACCAGCCGTACCAGCGGCGTGCGGCCAGGAACGTCAACCTGGCCTCTTCCTCCCCCGAAAGCACCTCCAGCGGGATACCCGTCTCCCGGTGCACCCGGTCGAGCACCTCGGTGGCGTTGTCCGCCTCGCGTACGGCCGAGGTGGCGAAGGCCATCAGGTCCTCGCACCCGGCCTGCACAGAAGCCTCCTTGGCCTCGGACACGGTGTGCACGAGCGCATCGGCGTCGGTCTCGGTGAGAGACCCGTTCGCGGAAATGCGCTCGGCCAATCGCAGCACGGTCTTCTCCGACGTCATCGGCGTCGGATGGGCACCACGGTGCGCGTCCACCACGAGCAGGTGGACGGTATTTGATCCGACGTCGAGCACCCCTAGGCGCATGACCGACAACGTTACCGTCTGCTATGGATCAAGTGGGGCAGGCGGGGTCTTCCGGGAACGTCCGCGCCGTGCGTCGTTCTCCGGATCGTCCACCCCGGCACTCCACCCGGTGAGCTGTGCGGGACGCATCCGCTGGACGCGCCCCGCACCAGGCGCACTCACCGATGTGAAATGCACCTCAGCTCCACTCGCGGGCCGATGTCCGCCGTCGAGCGGCGCTGCCCGGTGAGCCACCTACGCGATGGGGCCGCGCACCGCCGGGAACCGAGCGTTCAGACTTCGAACTTGTAGCCGAGCCCACGCACGGTGACGAGATAGGTCGGCTCCGCCGGGTCGGGTTCGAGCTTCGAGCGCAGACGCTTGATGTGCACGTCGAGGGTCTTGGTGTCGCCGACGTAGTCGGCTCCCCACACCCGGTCGATCAGCTGCGCCCTGGTGAGCACCCGGCCGACGTTGCGCAGGAGGTACTCGAGCAGGTCGAACTCCTTCAGGGGCAGGCTGACCTCCTCCCCGGAGACGGTCACCACGTGCCGTTCGACGTCCATCCGGACGGGACCGGCCTCCAGCGCGGGTGATTCCGCCTCGTCCGCCTCCCCACCCCGGCGGAGCACCGCTCGCACCCGTGCGATCAGCTCGCGCGCCGAGTACGGCTTGGTGACGTAGTCGTCGGCACCGAGCTCGAGCCCCACGACCTTGTCGATCTCACTGTCCCGCGCGGTCACCATGATCACCGGCACGGCCGAGCGCTGGCGGAGCTGCTTGCACACGTCGGTCCCGCTCATGCCCGGCAGCATGAGGTCGAGCAGCACGATGTCCGCACCGTTGCGGTCGAACTCGTCCAACGCTTCCTGTCCGGTCGTCGCGACCGCTGCCGTGAAGCCTTCCTTGCGCAGCATGAAGGCAAGCGGGTCGGCGAAGGACTCCTCGTCCTCCACGATCAGCACCCTGGTCACCGGACTCCTCCCGTTTCGACGGCTGTGATCCCGTCCGCACTTTCACTTTCCGACCGCGTGACCTGCTCCGACGTCTCGGGCTCCTCTTCGCCCGCGACACCGTGCTTGGGCACCCGGAGGGTGAAGGTGGATCCGGTTCCGAGCCGACTCCAGAGCTTCACCTCACCGCCGTGGTTGGCGGCGACGTGTTTGACGATGGCCAGTCCCAGGCCGGTACCACCCGTCGCTCTCGACCGCGCCGGATCGACCCGGAAGAAGCGTTCGAAGACCCGTTCCTGCTGTTCCGGCTCGATGCCGATGCCCCGGTCGGTGACCGCGATCTCGACGAAGTCGCCGAACGACCGGCGGCTGATCGAGACCGGGCTGTTCGGGGGCGAGTAGGAGACGGCGTTGTCGATCAGGTTGCTCAGCGCGGTGACCAGGAGCGTTCGGTCACCATCGAGCAGCAGCCCGGTGTCGTCGTCGACGGTGATCTCGATGCCCGCCGACTCCGCGGCGACCCGCGAACGCCCGAGGGCTTCTTCGACGATCGCGTCGACCTCCACGGTGTTCAGCTCGGGCAGCCGTTCGGCCCCTTGCAGGCGCGACAGCGCGATCAGCTCGGAGACCAGGGTTCCCAGCCTGGTCGATTCGTGCAGGATCTTGGTGGAGAAGCGCCGGACTTCCTCCGCGTCGTCCGCGGCGTCGATGACGGCTTCGGCGAGCAGCGCCAGCGCACCGACGGGGGTCTTGAGCTCGTGGCTGACGTTGGCCACGAAGTCCCGCCGGGTGGCTTCCAGCCGCACCGACTCGGACTCGTCGCCCGCGTCGATCACGGCGAACCCGTCGCCGAGCGGCCGAGCTTCGCCGATCACCGCGGACGGAATGCGTCCGCGGATCGCGTTCCGGTTCAGCGGCGAGAGGTCCACGGTGACCGGAGAGTCCAGGTGAATGGCCTGCTCTGCGGCCTCACGAGCGCGAGGGTCGGCTCGGTTGTCCCGGATGAAGCCCAGCTCATCGGCGCGAGGGTTGTGCAACACCACGTCGCCGAGCTCGTTGAGCACGACCACCCCGTTGTTGGTGGTGTGCACCAGCCGTTGCAGCAGGTCTGCGACGGTGGGCCCCTTCGGCTTGCGGTATTCGCGGCGAGTCAGCCGGGCGAGCAGGAATCCGCCCGCCACTCCCGACACCAGGACACCGATGATCAGGGCGGTATAGCCCATTGCGGTCACAACTGCATCGTAAGCAAGAGACGGCGGTAGAAGACCAGCCCACGAGGGCGTTCAGTGATACCCGTGACACGAATCAGGGACTTCTTCATTCCTGGTTCACCCGGTAGTGGTGATCGATTCACATCCCGGACGCCACCGGCTTTCCGGCGAGTTTCGCGCACAGACACGCGACGCCGCCCCCAAATTCGATCGAGGGTCACTCATAAGTGATCGGCCCGGCACCCAGGGTGCCGGGCCGATCACCGCGAGCGTCGGACGAATCCGGCCCACCGATCGAATCGCCCTCATCGCACGAGCCGGTCGCGGCGAACCAGCGAGATCAACGCCCCTGGCCGGCCACCGCCGCGGCGGCCTGCGCGGCCGCATCCGGGTCGAGGTAGGTGCCGCCCGGGTTGGTCGGCGCCAGGCTCTCGTCGAGGTCGTAACGCAGCGGGATACCCGTCGGGATGTTCAACCCGGCGATGTCGGCGTCCGAGATTCCGTCCAAGTGCTTCACCAGCGCGCGCAGCGAGTTCCCGTGCGCGGCAACCAGCACGGTGCGCCCGGCGCGAAGATCCGGCACGATCGCCGACTCCCAGTAGGGCAGCAGGCGGCCGACGACGTCCTTGAGGCACTCCGTGCGCGGCACGCCGTCACCGAGGTCGGCGTACCTCGGGTCGGAGTCCTGGCTGAACTCGTCCCCCGGGTCGATCTCCGGCGGCGGCGTGTCGTACGAACGGCGCCACAGCATGAACTGCTCCTCGCCGTATGCCTCCAGGGTCTGCTTCTTGTCCTTGCCCTGCAAAGCGCCGTAGTGCCGCTCGTTCAGTCGCCAATCCCGCCGGACGGGGATCCAGTGCCGTTCGGCGACGTCGAGCGAGATGTTCGCGGTGGCGATGGCGCGGCGGAGCAGCGACGTGTGCAGCACGTCGGGCAGCACACCGCTCTCGTGCAGCAGTTGGCCGCCACGCTCGGCCTCGGACGTGCCCTTCTCCGAGAGGGGAACGTCGACCCACCCGGTGAACAGGTTCTCGGCGTTCCATGTGCTCTCACCGTGACGCAGCAGTACCAAAGTCCCGACAGTCATGTCGCCAGGCTATAGGTCGCGCCGAAGACACCCGAGCCCGTCACCTGCCAGGGCGCACCAGCCGAGGGCCGCGTCACTCCAGCGCCGCGTCGAGGGTGATCTTGGTGCCGGTCAGCGCCGCCGACACCGGACAGACCTCCTTGGCCTGCTGCGCGATCCGCTCGAAAGACTCGGCATCGACTTCGGGCACCCGCGCACGCACCGTGAGAGTGATCCCGGTGATCGCGAAACCTTCTCCCGAGGGGCCGAACCCCACCTCCGCGCTGGTGGCGATCGTCTCGGGTGGTGTCCCGGACGCCCCGAGCAGGCCCGAGAGCTGCATGGAGTAGCAGGACGAGTGGGCAGCGGCGATCAGTTCCTCCGGGCTGGTCTTGCCTTCGGGGGCTTCGGTCCGGGCCGCCCACGTCACCGAGTAGTCGCCGAGACGCGAGGATTCCAAGGAGACGTTTCCGGAGCCGGAGGCGAGGTCACCGCTCCAGCGGGTGGTGGCATTGCGTTCGGTCATCGGGCGCTCCCTGCTCTGGTCCAACTGCTCTGGTCCAACTGCTCTGGTCCAACTGCTCTGGTCCGACCGCTCTGGTTCGGCTTCCCTCGTTCGGCTTCCCTGATTCGGCTTCCTTGATTCCCCGTCGGCGACGTCCGGTGTGTGTGATGTGAAACACCGGCCGGATCCAGCGTGACTCAGCTCGCGGCGGACCGCAGTTTTGGTTGTGCTTGTCATTCGACGGTTACTGGATGACCACCTGGAACGTGACACAAAAGTGTCGCCGGTCACAACACTGCACCATTCGAGAAGATTTTGATTTCGCGGCGTTACATCAGTCAGTGAGCTTCACACGAATGGAGCAATAAAACACTCTTGTGGCTAAGCCGTGACTCTGCGAAGTTGACATCGCTCTCCTCGACCGGCTCCCACGCACTCCCCGGTCCATGGAGAGCAACCGAGCGTGGTTCGTCTTCCCCCGTCGGATCACGCCCCGCCGGGCCTAGGGTGCCCCCCGCCCATCAGGCCCGACAGGCGGGACCAACCACGTGGGGCGGCTCGAGCTCGCGACTCCCCCTCTCTCCCGAGCCGCCCCGCGCGGTCCCGGCCGAACCAGCCGGGACCCGCAAGAACGGGTGACGACTCCCCGAACGACCACGCACCGATCCAGGGGGCCACGGGTCACGGAGAGGGGCGAGGCGACTCCGACCCCACAAGCGGCGCCAGACGCTTTCACCACCCACACGGCCGGCCCCCGGAGCCGCAATCCCTCTAAGGCGCGTCGCGTGGGGGTAGCGCGCCTGCCCGCTCCACCAGCTCCCGAAAAGGCGTCAGGTTGGCCAGCGACTCGCCGCGCGATTCGCGCCAACCCCATTCGCGGCGGATCGCCGTGGCGAAGCCGATTTCGAGCAGCGTGTTGAAGTCGCCGTCCGCGGCCTCCAGCACCTGCCCGAGGATCCGGTCGAGTTCGTCCTCGCTCACCGCTTGCAGACCGATGCGACCGACGAGGTAGATGTCCCCGGTGCCGTCGATGGTGTAGTGCACGCCGTAGAGCCGGGCGTTGCGGCGCAGCAGGTACCGGTAGACGTCCTCGTGCGACTCGTCCGGCTGCCTGCAGACGAAGGCCTCGACGACCAGCGCGTGCTCGGCGACGATCAGCCAGCAGTTGGTCTGGAGCTTCTTGTTGCCGGGCAACGTGACAAAGAACTTGCCCGGTTGATCGTTCCGGTACTCCAGCCCACTGGAATCCAATGTGGACTTGATCGTCTGCTCGAGGTTCACGCTGGTACCTCCCTGATCCGCGTCCGCGTCCGGAACGCCATGTTCGCCTGCACGTACGTCTCCAGCAGTGCTTCGGTCGTCCGTTCCCACGAGAAGCGGGCGGCGTGGGCAGCGGTGTGGCGCGCCAACCGTGCCCGGAACTCGTCGTCCAGCGTGATCGAGGCGAGCGCATCCGCCCACTCGGCGGTGCCGTGCCCACACACCAGTCGCCCCGAAACACCGTCCGAAACCGCGACCGGCAACCCGCCGACCGCCGCCGCTACCACCGGCGTACCGCAGGCCTGCGCCTCCAACGCCACCAAGCCGAAGGACTCGCTGTAACTCGGCACCACGACCGCGTCGGCCGCCCGGTAGATCCGGGGAAGTTGCGCGCCGCCCTGCGGAGGCAGGAACCGCACCACATCCGTGACGCCGAGCTGAGCGGCCAACTCGTGCAACGAATCGGGACGTTCCAACCCGCTGCCGGAGGGACCACCGACGATCAGCACGGTCAACTTGCTGCGCAGTGCCGGGTACCTGCGGACGAGTTCGGCCGTGGCCCGTAACAGCACGTCCGGCGCCTTCAACGGCTGGATCCGCCCGACGAACGCCAGAACCAGCGAGTCCGGCGACAGTCCGAGAGCGGCCCGAGCCTGCTGCCCATCGCCCGGGGTGAACCTCCGCAGGTCCACGCCGGGCGGGATCGTCGCCACCGAAGCCGGATCGGCGTCGTAGAGGTCGACCAGGTCGGTGGCTTCCACGTCGGTGTTGGCCACGAGCCGATCAGCTCCGGCGACCACCTCTTCCTCACCGGCCACCCGCACGCGCGGTTCGGGAGTGTCGCCCTCGGCAAGAGACGCGTTCTTGACCTTGGCCAGCGTGTGCGCGGTGTGCACCAGAGGGACTCCCCAGCGTTGCCGCGCCAACCAGCCGATTTGCCCGGACAGCCAGTAGTGCGAGTGCGCGACGTCGTAATAGCCCGGTTCGTGCCGCGCCTCCACCCGCAGCGCGGCGGCCGCGAAGGCGCACAGCTGCGCGGGGAGGTCGTTCTTTTCGAGCCCTTCGAGCGGACCCGCCAGCACACTCCGAACCGTGACGCCGGGGGCGAGTTCGGCCACCGGCGGCACTTCCGAAGAGGTCGCACGGGTGAAGATCTCGACCTCGGTGCCCAGCTCGGCGAGTTTCGTCGCGGTCTGCGCGATGTAGACGTTCATGCCACCGGCGTCCCCGGTACCCGGCTGTTCCAGGGGCGAGGTGTGCAATGAGAAGACCGCAACGCGTCGCGGCGTGCGCACGGAGGTAGTCATGTACTGCCCATCGAAGCCTGTCATCATCGCGACCCGATCCCTTCGGGTGCGGTGAGTTCCGACGCCTCCGGGCTCCGAATCATTCCCGCTTCCCTCCACATCACGGGGAAACGCTACTCCCACGCCCGCTCCGAACCAGCCGGTCGGCACCCCCGGATGGTGCTGTTCACACCCTCCGACCTGCGGCTCATCGGAAACGCCCTGCAGCCGCGGAAGCCTGTCCGGACCACTTACCGTACGAGTGTCACCCGTCACAGCCGTCGCCCCGGACAGCCCCGGGGGCCGGTTTCTGCGAGAGGATCGAATCCGTGAGCACCGCAAAGGAAACTTCGACAGCAGACAGCTTGCGCCGGGCCGTGGTAACCGGGGCGAGCTCGGGCATCGGCGCGGCAACGGCACGGCGACTGGCCGCCGAAGGGTTCCACGTCGTGCTGGGCGCGCGCCGTGCGGACCGCCTGGAGGAGCTGGCGACCGAGATCAACGGCACCGCGGTGCCGCTCGACGTGACGGACCCGGATTCGGTAGCCGCGTTCGTCGAACGAGTGCCCGAATGCCACGTCCTGATCAACAACGCCGGTGGGGCCAAGGGAGTCGCCGCGGTCGCCGAAGCCGACGAGGACGACTGGCGCTGGATGTGGGAGACCAACGTGATGGGCACGTTGCGGATCACCAAGGCCCTGCTGCCGAAGCTGGTGGCGTCGGGCGACGGGCACGTGGTGACGGTGACCTCGGTCGCCGCCGACGAGGCCTACGACAAGGGATCCGGCTACACCTCGGCCAAGCACGCGCAGGCGGCGCTGCACCAGACCCTGCGCGGTGAGCACCTCGGCGAGCCGGTGCGCTTCACCGAAGTCGTTCCCGGCATGGTCGAGACCGAGTTCTCCGAGGTCCGCTTCGGCGGCGACAAGGAACGCGCGGCAACCGTCTACCGTGGACTCACGCCGCTGACCGCCGACGACGTGGCCGACGTGATCGGCTTCACCGTCACCCGGCCCTCCCACGTCAACCTCGATCGGATCGTGCTCAAGCCGCGCGACCAGCACTCCGCGACGCGCGCGCACCGCGAGTAGGGCGATCGCCGGTTTCGCACTCCCCGGCGTTCGAAACCGGCGGGCCTCGTCAGACGGACAGGCTCTGGGACGCCACGCAGAGCCGCACGTCCAGTTCGGCGAGGACGTCGGCGATGGGGCACGCGAAGCCGGTGCGGCCACCGCAGCTGTCCGCCACGAGCAGGCCCACCACCCGGCCATTCGCGTTCACCACGGCCGCACCGGCGTCGCCTCGCCCGCCGAACGGGGAGTTCGGCGAGGGCGCGTCGATGCGCAACTGTTCGCGCAGCACCCGCACCCCCAGGGCTTCCCCGTGATCGACGCGGACGGTCGTGTCGGTGGACGTGACCGTTCCTTCGGTGACCCGGGTACCGTAGCCGCTCTTGCGAACGAGCTCGCCCGGATAGGCCACTGCCTGCCCGGTGACGGGGCCGACACCGGCGATCCGGTACGCGTACTCCACACCGGGGACCAGGCTCACGGCCGCCGCGTCCACCCGACCGGACAGTGCGGCCCTGGCGAGGTCCGCGTACACCCGTCCCCCGTCCGGATCGACCATCCGGTCGCCCACCGACCAGCCGTCGTCGAGGCAGGCGACGTCGAAAGTGGTCAATCCCATCGTCACGACGGCGGGCTCGTTGCCGGCGACGAGTACTCCCAGCGTGCCGATCCGGCGATACCTGCCCGCGGTGGATCCGTCCACTCCGGCCATGTGGACCGGTCGGGACGGAACCACCCCGCTCCCCCCGGTCACCGTGCTGCCGAGTTCGAACCGCTCCTCCAGTGACGCCATCGGCTCGTCGACGCCGCGCTGGAGGTGTCGCAGTTCGGGGGTTTCCTCGACGACGTCGACCGGGATTCCGAGCACGTCGGCCGGTATTACGGCTCCGGACGGCAACTCGCCGACCGGGCGCTTCTCGCCGACCGAGACCACGATGACCTGCTGCCCGGTGGGCCGACCCGATGTCCACTGCTCACCGATGTCTACCGCCGTCACCCCGGGCAGGTCCAACAGCTGGTCCTCGACCGCCCGCTTGATCGGACGGATGACCGCTCGGTCCCGAAGTTCCCTGATGCTCAACATGGTGCCCCTCCACCACCATTAGCACACAGGGTTAAACATTAGTCACTAGGAGTCACTCTTACGGCCGTTCGACCCGCCCTCATTACAGCGAACAGTCCACCAAGACCGGTTCCGGTTCGAGGGACACACCGAACTTCGATCGGACCACCCGCTGGATCTCACCCGCGAGCGCCAACAGGTCCGTCGTCGCGGCCGACCCGCGGTTGGTGAGCGCCAGCGTGTGCTTGGTGGACACGCGCACCCGTTCGCCCGGTCCGGGGTACCCCTTGGGGAATCCCGCGTGCTCGATCAGCCACGCCGCCGAGAGCTTCGTGCGGTCCCCGGCCGGGAACTGCGGAATCCGCACCTCGGAACCGAGCTGGGCGGTGATCCGAGCCAGCACGGGGGGCAGCTCCGGTCCGGCCACCACCGGGTTTGTGAAGAACGACCCGGCACTCCAGGTGTCGTGGTCGGCCGAGTCCAGCACCATGCCCTTGCCCTGCCGCAGTTCGAGAACCGCGTTCCGGACGCGCCGGACATCCGCCCGCTCGCCCGGCTGCACGCCCAGGATCCTGGCCAGTTCGGCGTAGCGGATCGGCACGGACATTCCGCCGTCGTGCAGCACGAAGCGGGCGCGGAGCACCACCGCTGCCTCGCTGTGCTTGAGCATGCTGTTGCGGTAGGTCAGACCGAGGTCCTCCGCTCGGACCGTCCGGATCACGCCGCTGCGGCGATCGAGCAGGTCCACCGAGGCCAGCAACTCGGAGACCTCCACGCCGTACGCCCCGACGTTCTGCACCGGTGTCGCCCCGGCGAGCCCGGGGATGCCCGACAGGCACTCCAGCCCGCCGAGTTCCTGGGCTACCGTGTCGGCGACGACGGCGTCCCAGTCCTCGCCTGCTTCGACGGTCAGTTGCACCAGCCCGTCGCCGATGCTGTCGAACCGGCGCCCCCGAGTGGCGATCCGCACCGCCCGGCCTTCGAACCCCTGGTCGGAGATGACCAGGTTCGATCCGCCACCGAGCAGCAACAGCCGCTGCTCCGAAGCGTCGGCCGAGCGCACCGCGTCGGCCAGCTGATCCGGCTCGTCGGCCACCACCAGGTCGGTGGCCGGACCACCGAGCCGCAGGGTGGTGCACCCGGCGAGCGGGGGCGAGTCGGCGAACGACGCGTCGGGGTCACCCGCTCCGGACGGTTCGGTGCCGGGACCATCAGCCCCGGAGGCGCGCGGGGAACCGGTGCCGGAGGTGCTGGTGCCGGAACGGGTGTCTTCGGCACCGGACGTCGAGGGGTTCACGACTGCCAAAGGTAACCTCCCGTACATGGCACGCCGCATCGAGCACCGCAGCACCTCCGAGTGGCCCGCTTCGCGGGTGCACGGTGCGTTGATCGACATCGACTACCTGCGGGACCGGCTGCGGGATCTCGGCGGCTCCAAAACCGAGCTGGTCGAGCACACGGCCGGTGAGGACAACGTGCACTACCAGCTCCGACAGGGAGTCAGCGCCGAGTCGCTCCCGTCGATCGCCCGCACCGTCGTCGGTGGCGACCTGATGATCGACCGCAGCGAGTCGTGGCGGCGCGAGGAGGACGGTCACTACACCGGGGAGATCGCCGCCGAGGTAGCCGGTGCGCCGTGCTCGATCACCGGCTCGATGTGGTTGCGCGACCTGCTCTCGCCCATCGGGAACGGGGAGACCCAGCAGGTCAGCGAATTCGTGGTGGAAGGCAGCATCCGGGTCAACGTGCCCTTCGTCGGGTCGAAGTTGGAGGACCTGGTCGCCGATCAGGTGCAGAAGCTGTTGGCCTCCGAAGAGCAGTACACCTCCGAGTGGCTGTTCCGGCACCACTGAGGTCGTTCATCCGATGAGTTCCACACCGCGCAAGCGGGCACCGCGGCTGGCCGCCGGCCGAGCTCGTGCCCTGGGCATGCCGACACGCGGAACGACGAACCAGAATCGGCTCCGGCGCGTCGACCGATGGATCGCAGGCACGCCGTGGGTGACCCGTGCGCTGCACCGGGCGGACGATCCTGTGGTGGTCGACCTCGGTTTCGGCGCCTCCCCGGTGACGACCGTGGAGATGGCGTCGCGGTTGCGGCCGGTCCGCGCCGACACGCGCACGTTCGGGCTGGAGATCGACCAGGACCGGGTGGCCGAAGGCAAGCTCGTTGCGGACCCACCCGCGCTGGAGTTCCGGAAGGGCGGCTTCGAACTCGCGGGCCTGGCTCGCGGTGTGAGCGGCGCGCGGGGCCCCACGCTGGTCCGAGCGCTCAACGTGCTCCGCCAGTACAGCGAACCCGAGGCGTGGGAGGCGTGGGGCGAGCTGCGTTCGCGGCTCGCGCCGGACGGCCTGCTGGTCGAGGGCACCTGCGACGAGATCGGCCGCCGCTGCGCCTGGGTGACGCTGGACCGGGAGGGCCCGCGCACGTTCACCCTGGCGTGCCTGCCCGCCGATCTGGAACGGCCCTCCGATTTGGCCGAACGGCTACCGAAGACGTTGATCCACCGGAACATCGAGGGTGAACCGGTGCACGCGATGCTCAGCCGGTTCGACGATTGTTGGGCGAAGGCCGCGCCGATGGCACCGTTCGGACCGCGCGCGCGATGGACGGAAGCCGTGTCCCGGCTGGCCGGAGCGGGTTGGCCGGTGCTGGACCGGCGGCGACGTTGGCGACTCGGCGAGGTGACCCTGGACTGGTCGGCCGTCGCACCTCGATGACGTCGCAGGAGATCGTGCACGAGTTCGATTGGGCGTGGCTCGGCTCTGGAACGAGCCCCCCAGCGGCTCGTAGACTGCGCCGCATGGCGAGCGACTTCCACCATCGGGCTTGGAACGAGCAGGCCGCGGCGTTCCGCGCGGCGGCGGTGCAGGCGGGCGAGAACGCGGAGGTTTCGACCTGCGCCGGCTGGAACGTCGGCAAGCTCGTGCGGCATCTGGGACGCGTGTACGCGATGGCCGACCTCGCGCTGCAGCTCGGCCCCGAGGACGCCGCACCGCGGCCGCCCAGCCCGCCGGAGGAATTCGACGAGGCGCTTTCCTGGTTCGACGCCCGCCACAAGGCACTGCGGGACCAGCTGTCCACCATGGACTCGGCCAAACCGGTCTGGTCGTTCTTCCCCGGGGGAACCCCCGGCTCGTGGCTCCGACGCATGACCCACGAAACCGCGATCCACCGCCTCGACGCCGAGCACGCCCGAACCGGGTTGGCCGCCGAAAGCGTCCACCAGCTGATCTTCGATCCGGAACTGGCCGCCGACGGGGTGGACGAGATGTTGTCGGTACTCGCCGGAGCCCGCGACTGGTCGGGTGATCAGTCGGCGGGGCGGGTCCTGTACCACGCGGCGGACGCGGGACGTACCTGGTTGGTCCAGCTCAGCCCCGGGCTGGCGCCCGAAATCGGCCCACCGCAGGACGCCGCGCTCGGACAGCCGGAGGTCGACGCGACCGTCGCAGGCACCGCCGACGCCGTGTACCGCCACGTGTGGGGTCGTCCGAGCCACGCCGTCGTCACCGGCGAGGCCTCCCTGGCGGGAGCGATCGCCGGTCGCTGAGCCCAAACGGCGACGAACTGCAACAATGACCAGCCGTGTCCCCTTCCGAACGCCGCTACGTGATCAGCTTGGGCTGCCCGGACCGCACCGGGATCGTCGCCCGCGTTGCTTCGTTCCTCGCCGAGTGGGGTGGTTGGATAGTCGAAGCGGCTCACCACACCGACCCGGAGACCGGCTGGTTCTTCACCCGGCAGGAAGTGCGTGCGGACTCCCTCCCCTTCGATGTGGCCGAACTGCGCACCCGGTTCGCGGCCGTGGCCGCCGAACTGGGCGGCCGGACCGAGTGGAAGGTCCGGGACACCGACAGCCGACGCAAAGTGGTGGTTCTCGTCTCCCACGAGGGGCACTGCCTGCACGACCTGCTGGGACGCATCGGCTCGGGTGAACTGGACGTGGACCTGTGCGCGGTGATCGGCAACCACACCCGGCTGCGATCGATCACCGAAGCGCACGGCATCCCGTTCCACTACGTGCCGTTCCCGACCGACGCCCCTGGCAAGAAAGCCGCGTTCGGCGAGGTCCGCGAGCTGGTGGACACCCACGACCCGGACGCCGTGGTGCTCGCCCGCTTCATGCAGGTGCTCCCGCCGGATCTCTGCGAGGCCTGGGCAGGGCGCGCGCTGAACATCCACCACAGCTTCCTGCCGTCGTTCGCCGGGGCGCGCCCCTACCACCAGGCGTACGAGCGCGGGGTCAAACTCGTCGGTGCCACCTGCCACTACGTCACTCCGGACCTCGACGCGGGACCGATCATCGAGCAGGACGTCACGCGCGTCGACCACACCGACACCGTGGCCGACATCGTGCGCCAGGGCAGGGACATCGAGAAGGTCGTGCTCGCCCGCGGACTCCGCGCGCACCTCGAGGATCGGGTCCTCGTCCACGGCAAGCGCACCGTGGTGTTCTGACTCGCGGGGTGTAAAGACCCGCGGGGTTTTCTGCCGGGCGGGGTTTTCTGCCGGGCGGGCACACGCCACCCACCGGCGACGGAAGCTTCCACCGCCACGTTGGGGGTCCCCCACATGCACGGAACCGCATGGGGCGGACGATGATCGTCGGGCAAGCGATCCCCACCCGGAGGAAGTGCCATGACAGCCCAGAAGGTCGCGAAGCGCCGCCCTCCTCAGGAGGTGGAAAGCTCGATCTCGTTGTGGCTGACGGCCGTCGGAGCGGGGATCGCCGAGACGTTGCTGCGCGTCGCGCAGGCGTTCAGCACCCAAGCCGCACCGGGGTCGACCGTGTGGGATGCCGCCGTCCGGATGATGATCTACACGGTCCTCTGGTCGCTGGCACTGCGACTGCGACGCGGAGAACACTGGGTGCGAGTCGCGTTGGCGGTGACGCTGGGTGCGATCGGCACCCTGTGCACGCTCGTTCCGGTGCTGACGTCGATGGCCACCGGCTACTCCACCCTCGACTTCCTCGCCGACTCCGACGGCTGGGAGCTGCTCTTCGCGGTGCTGCGAGCCGGTCAGGTCGTTGCCGCGCTGTTCGCGGTGGCCACGGTCTTCCAGGCCGCGTCCAACCGCTTCTTCCTGCGGGCCCGGGTCAGCGGCCGAGCCCGGAAACGACCTCCGTCCCGGAAAGCCGAGTCAGCAGGTCGCCGGCGGTGAGGATCTTGCTCCGGCGCAAGCCGCTGCCGATCACGAGCGCGGGAGCTTCGGCCACCACCTCGTCGAGCAGGATCGGCCACTCTCCGGGAAGGCCGAACGGGGTGATCCCGCCGTATTCCATGCCCGTGAGGTTCACCGCCTCGTCTACCGGGGCGAAGGACGCCTTCCGGACGTCGAGGCGCCGTTTGACCACTCCGTTCACGTCGATGCGCGTGGTCGCGGGCACCAAGCAGGCCGCGTGGCGGACCTCGCCGGCGCGCTTGCCCGAAACGACGACGCAGTTCGCCGACAACTCCAGCGGCGACCCGTATCGCTCGCAGAACGCGATGGTGTCCGCCACTTCGGGGTCGATCTCGGCGACCCCCACGCGCGCCACCTCCGTCGCGTCCAGCTCGCGCACCGATGTCAGCACCGGTGGAGCGAGCAGCTCGGGGCGTTCCGTCGCGGGTACGACTCGGAGGGTTCCGGCGGCGAGCGACCAGTCGACAGGCATGTCCGAACCATACGAGGCATCGCCCGTTCCCCGCTGTGGGACCCGGCTCCCATCCGACGAGAACACCACCCCGATTCCGGGGCGGTTCCGGCCGTCCGGCGCGGCTCAGCGCAGGAAGCGGGTGAGCTGCCCGCGCAGCTCGTGGCGGTGGGTCAGCATCGGCGCCGAGGAGGGGAAAAGTTCCAGCTCGGCCCATGGAAACGCGGCCGCCACGTCCTCGGCGACCTGGGCGGGGTGCAGCGGATCCTTCGTCGCTCCGAGCACGAGCACTTCCGAGGTGACCGGGGCGAGCGCTCCCGCGTCCGGCACGGCGGCTCGTTCGGGCAGTGTGCGCAGTGCCGTTCCGAGCCGCAGGAGCGCTTCGGCGCGCTGCGCGACGTAATCGCCCACTTCGACACCGGCGGGCACGTCATCGGCGACCAGCTCGCGCAGCAACGCGCCGCCGTCCTCGGCGGCGGCGTCCACCCCGTCGGCGAGTCGTTCCAAGGTCCGCCGCGCGGTGTCGTCCCTGGGCCGATCCAGTGCGGCGGGCAACAGCAGCGCCAACCGTTCGAAGCGGTCGGGATGCTCGGCGGCCAACCGCACGAGCGCACCGGTCCCGAGTGACACGCCGACCGCCCGGCTGGCGCCGACCTCGTCGGCGACCGCCAACACGTCTTCGGCGATCCGCTGGTAGTCCCAGTAGCCAGGTTCGGCATCCGGAGCCCGCCCGTGCCCGGGCAGGGTGACGACCACGCGGGTACCGCGCAATCCGGAAGCGGGAATGCGTGCTTCGGCTTCCGTAGCCCCCAGTCCGTGCACGACGAGCGTGACCGGATCACCGCGACCGTGCGCCGTCCACAGCGGGGCTGTCACCAAGAACTGCCCTTCTGCACCTCGGTGACCTTCGGTCGGACGTCGACGATGTAGACCAGCACCGCAACCAGGCCCGCGATCCAGATGATCGTGTAGGGCCCGCTCCGGAAGAGGATGAGTACCAGTGCACCCGCACCGGTGATCCCCAGCCACGCGGGCTTGGTCAACTTGTCCACGGCGGTGAAGGCGTCGGCACGCTGCAACAGAGCGTGCACGAACGCGTAAATACCCACGGGGATGCCCGCGATCCAGAGGATCATCAGGATCCAAGAAGCCAACAGCACGGATCCACCCTACGTGGCCGATGGGCCCCGGGGCATCAACCCGAGGCCCAGACCTCATCAGTTCTTGGTGTTGTTGTTCGCACCGGACTTCGACTGCTTGCCGTTGCTCCGTGCGGCACCGCTCTGACCGGCCTTGGCATCGGAGGACTTGGCGGTGTCGGCAGACTTGGCGGTGTCGGCAGACTTGGCGGTGTCGGCAGACTTGGCGGTGTCGGCAGACTTGGCGGTGTCGGCAGACTTGGCCGTGCCCTCGGACTCGGTGGTGTCCTCGGACTTGTCGGTTTCCTCGGACTTGTCGGTCGACTTCGCTTCGGAAGCCCGGTTCGCGGCCTTGCGGGTGGCACCGCGGGTCGCGCCAGCCGTCTTCGAGCCGATGTCGACGACCGTCTCGGCCGCGTCTTCGGCGGCTCGCTCCGTCGTCTCGGCTGCATTCTCGCCGAACGTACGGGTGGAGCGGCCTACCTTGCCGAGCACGTCGTCGGCGAGGTCGCGAACCTCCTCGACGGCTTCCTCGACCCGGCCCTGGGCGGAGACGACCTGGTCACGTGCCCGCTGCACACCAGGTTGCGACTGCAGACGCCCGAGCGTGTCCTCACCCCGATCAGCGAGGTACCCGTAGAATTCCCTGGCCTGGCGGGTGTAGGCATCGACCTGCTTGCGCAGCTCCGCCGGGTCCAGCCGGTCGCGCCACTCACCGGGCAACTCACCGGCTCCCGCACGAGCGGAAGACGTCTGTTCGGCCAGCTGGTCGCGCAGCTTGTTCAACCGGTCCAGCACGGTGTTGGCCGCGATGTCACCCGCTCCCAGCGCGGCCAGCAGCGGCGTGCGCGCGACCTCGTTCGCCTGTTGGCGCATTTTGTGCAGTTCGTCGTTGTTCGGCAGCGTTGGCATGGCGATCACTCCTCGGATTGCGATTGGGACGCCTCGCCGTCGGCCGGCCCTGACTCGGGTGTTTCCGCAGAGCCGTCGTGCTCCCGCCGGAAGGAGGCGTAGATGTCCAGCAGCACTTGCTTCTGCCGCTCGCTGAGGTCGGCGTCGGCGGTGACCGCATCGACCACCGGCCCGCCTTCGCGGCGTTCCAGGATCCCCGCCTGCACGTAAAGCGCCTCGGCCGAGATCCGCAGAGCCTGGGCGATCTGCTGCAGGATCTCCGCGCTCGGCTTGCGTAACCCGCGCTCCACCTGACTCAGGTACGGGTTGGACACGCCCGCGCTCTTGGCCAGCTGCCGAACGGAGATCTGGGCGTTGCTGCGTTGCGCCCGGATGTAGCCGCCCAGGTCGCTGACCGCCTGGTTCACGGCCTTGTTGACGGTTTTGTCCACCCGTTCCACGACGACCACCTCCCGGGACAACATCCACGGTAGCCACGCGTGCTAACTATTGCAAGCACTCTGCTTGCACGAAGCGTCCGCCTCACCCGGCCCAGGCACATCAAGAACCCGAGAATCACCGCAATGGCTGATAGCGTCGAACATCTCGACACAGGGGAGGACGGATGGGTCAGCACGAAGCACCCGGCGAGGACCTCCCCCCGGACGTGGACCGCGTGCTGATGCCGAAATCGGTTCGCGATGGACTGATGGCCTCGCTCCGGCGCGTCGACAACGTGATCGCGGCGTCCTTGGCGCCCGCCGACGAGCCCCCGACCGACGTCGAGGTCGAGCTCATGGCCAGGATCAACGACTGGACCGAACACAGCGAGCGGGTGCAGCGGATCCTCCGGCACGTCACGACCGACGAGGACCGCATCGCACACCTGGACTTCCCGGTCGACCTCGATCGGGATGACGGCTGACACCGTTCCGGAAACACCCGCGACCACGCGGCGGACGCCCGGGAACCGGCCACCAGCGGAATCCGCGATGGCCGGCTCCGCACCGGTCACCGTCCACACGTCACGAAGCCGACCGGCCACCGTCCGCACCGGTCACGTTTCGCTTCAGTTGCCTGCGCACATCTTCAGTTGCCTGCGCACATGCAGAACGGGTGGCCTTCCGGATCGGCGTAAACCCGGAAGTCGCTGTCGACCTGGTCGGCGGGCTGCGGCAGCTGCACTGCTCCGGCGGACACCGCACGCTCGTGCCCCTCGTCCAAGGTCGACACCCGCACGTCGACGTGCATCCGCTGCGGACGGTCCTTCTCCGGCCAGGTAGGCGCAATCTGGTCGGGGTCGTGCTGGAACGCAAGCGAGGTGCCGCCGGACGGATCGGCCAGCACCACCCAGTCGTCCTCCGTAGCGGACTCGTCGATCGCCCAACCCAGCAGCCGGCCGTAGAACTCCGCGAGCTCTCGCGGGTTTCGGCTGTCGATCGCGAACGCGGCGAGCCGCAGGGTCCGCGTCTCGGATGTAGTCATCACACGCCCTCTCGTCGGTGGCAGTAGGGCTCGCCGAACACCAGCACCACCGGACGAGACCGCGCCGACCGGCCCCGCCGTGTCGACGCGGTCCGCCCGGACTCGCCGGATCGAGACTTCCGCTGCCGATGCTCCCTCGCCCCAGATTAACCATCAAAACCGTTTAAGCGGTTATCGCTGGTGTTGAAAGTATGCGGACCAGCCAGACCGCACGCAACCCCCTATGCACATACGATGGTGTTGTGAGCAGTAAAGGCGCCGCACCAGCAACGGAACGGCCCGCCGCGAAAGCGGATCTCGACCTCGGTCGCGACATCGACCGCGTGCTGGCCTTCCTCAACACCAGGGACATCGAATACGGCACCGACGTTCTCGACGACCCGGCCGAATGGCGCCGATGGTGCGTCGAGCACGGACTGGCCGAACCACCTGAGGCGAACGCGGTCCGCGAGCTGCGCGATGCCATGCGCGAAGCAGCCAGATGCGACACGTTCCCGGACACGCTCGTCACCCCCGACTGGCCGGTTCACGTCACGCTCGACAACGGTATTCCCGCATTGACCGGGACCGACGCGCTCGGCTCGATCCTGACCTCGGCCGTGCGCGTAGTGCACACCGGTCACTGGGAGCGCATCAAGATCTGTCCGGCCGAGGACTGCCTGATGGCGTTCTACGACCGATCACGCAACCGGTCCCGGACCTGGTGTTCGATGCGCGTGTGCGGGAACCGGGAGAAGGCCCGCGGCTGGCGGGAACGCCACATCGCCAAATAGGCCCCGCACCACCACCCCGGGCTGCGCCGACCCGCCGGCAGACGGCGGGTCAGGTTCTCAGAGCAGCAGCTCGGCGAACGTGTGAATCGCCAGGCCGGCCAGCGCGCCGACCACCGTGCCGTTGATCCGGATGAACTGCAGGTCCCGCCCGACCTGCAGTTCTATCTTGTGCGAGGTCTCCTCGGCGTCCCAGCGCTCGACCGTGTCGGTGATCAGCGTGGTGATCTCCGGGCGGTAGTTCGACACCACGTACACGGCGGTGTCCTCGATCCAACCGTCGAACTTGCCCTGGAGCTCGGTCTCTTCCGCGAGTCGGCGCCCGAGCGAGCGCAACCCGTCACGGACCCGCACGCGCAGCTCGCTCGACGGATCCTCGGCCGCGTCGAGCAGCATCTTCTTCGCGGTCTCCCACGCCGAAGAGACGAGGTTCTGCACCTCGGGGTGTTCCAGGACCTGCTGCTTGATCTGTTCGGTTTTGACGATCGTTTTCGGGTCGTGCTGCAGGTCGTGGGCGAACTCGACGAGGAATCGGTCGACCGCCTTGCGCATCTGGTGTTCCGGGTCGGTCTTGACCGCCCAGGCGAAGGACAGCACCTCGGTGTAGACCTTGTCGGCGACCATCCCGTCGAAGAATTTCGGCGACCACGACGGGGAGCGTTGGCTCACCACTCGCATCACGGTCTCGTGGTTGTCCCGCACCCAGTCGTAGGCGCGGTCGCAGACCAGGTCGACGAGCTTGTGGTGCGACCCGTCCGCGAAGACCTGCCCGAGGATCCGCCCCAGCGGTGGACCCCACTGCTGGTCGAGGACCTTTCGCACCACGGACTGCTCCAGCACCGCCTGGACGTCTTCGTCCCGCAGTACCCGCACCGCCCCGCGCGCCGCGGTCGCGAGTTCCGCCGTGACCCGCTCGGCGTGGCCCTCGTCGTCGAGCCACGTACCGACGCGCTTGCTGACTTCGGCACGGTGCAGCTTGTCCCGCACGACCTGCTCCGACAGGAAGTTCGTGCCCACGAAGTCGCCCAGACTCCTGCCGAGCGTGTTCTTCCGGTTGGGGATGATCGCGGTGTGCGGGATCGGCAGCCCGAGCGGCCGCCGGAACAACGCGGTCACGGCGAACCAATCGGCGAGCGCACCGATCATGCCTGCTTCGGCAGCTGCCCGCACGTACCCGACCCAGGCCGGGGCACCCGCGTTCTCCTGCCACTTTGCGACCACGAAGATCACGACGGCCACCAGCAGCAGTCCGCCTGCCACAGCCTTCATCCGCCGTAGTCCGCGCCGCTTCTCCTCGTCCGCTACCGCTGTCTGCACACGTCGATTGTGTCAGTGTCACCACCCACGAAGTCAGCAGTGTGACCGAAGGTGCAGGTCACCCCGATGCTCGGAAGCCAGAAGGCACGCCGACCAGGCGGGCGGACAGACGGGTGACCAGGAGGCGGTGCCGATACGCGGCCCCGCACGACCGGACCTTCGCGAGGCCGCAGGAGCCGATGAGGTTTGCCGGCCACCCAGGGCGGTCGACTACGCTGCCGTGCCGTGCGAACTCCTGCCCTCACCTCCCGGTTGCGCCCGTTCACTTCGACGATCTTCGCGGAGATCACCGAACTCGCGAGGCGGACCGGCGCCGTCAACCTGGGGCAAGGGTTCCCGGACACCGACGGCCCCGAGGGCATGCTCCGCGTGGCCCAGCAGTCGATCGCCGACGGCCTCAACCAGTACCCGCCGGGGGCAGGCGAACCCGACCTCCGCGCCGCGATCTCCGAGCACCGCCGCGACCGCTACGGCAGCGAGTACGACCCGGACGGGCAGGTGCTCGTCACGGTCGGCGCCACCGAGGCCATGAGCGCGTCGATGCTCGCTCTGGTCGAGCCCGGGGACGAGGTCGTGCTCATCGAGCCGTACTACGACGCCTACCCGGTGGCCGTGTCGATGGCGGGCGGAGTGCGCCGGACGGTCGGGCTCACCCAAGGGGCGGATCAGCGCTTCGAGCTGGATGTGGACGGTCTGCGCGCCGCTGTTGGCCCGCAGACCAGAGCTCTCGTGCTGAACTCCCCGCACAATCCGACCGGTGCCGTGTTCACCGACGACGAGCTCGCGACGATCGCGGAGGTCTGCCGCGAGAACGACGTGATCGCGATCACCGACGAGGTTTACGAACACCTGCTCTTCGACGGTCGGGCGCACACTCCGCTGGCCACGCTTCCCGGCATGGCCGAACGCACGCTGTCGATCTCCAGCGCGGGCAAGAGCTTCAGCGCCACCGGCTGGAAGGTCGGCTGGGTGTGCGGCCCGAGCGAGCTGATCGCGGCCGTGCGCGCGGCCAAGCAGTTCCTCACCTTCGTCGGTGGAGCTCCGTTCCAACCGGCCGTGGCGCACGCGCTGCGACACGAGCAGGAATGGTCCGAGCAGCTCCGCAAGAGCCTGCAACGCAAGCGGGACAAGCTCAGTGACGGGCTGGCCACCGCCGGGTTCGACGTGCTTGCCGGTGAAGGGACGTACTTCGTCTGCGTCGACGTGCGCCCGCTCGGTTTCGAAGACGGCGCCGAGCTGTGCCGTGCACTGCCCGAACGCGCCGGTGTCGCGGCGATCCCGGTTCAGGTCTTCTGCGACAACCCCGAGAAGGCCAGGCACCTGGTGCGCTTCGCGTTCTGCAAGCAGGACGACGTGCTCGACGAGGCGCTCAACCGGCTCAGCAAGCTGCGCTGAGGCCGCGTCGAACACCGCCGGTGCACATCGAGCGAACCTCCCGGCGGCCCTGGAACGTTTGCTCGATCCTGCAGGGCTGTCCGCCCGGGCAGGGCGTCCTGATCCGGCGGGACGGCCCGCCGAGGTGATCGCCCCGGCCGAGCCGTTGCCGGTGAGCCGCGTTGGCGTCAGCGCCCTCCGTAGCCGAGGCACAGAAACCCCCATTCCCCGTGCTCGTCCTGGGCTGACGCCAACGCCTCCGCTGGCGCCAGACCGCAGCGCAGCGCAGCGTGCAACGAGAGCATCACCCGCGCGGTGCGCTTGTCCGGTACCGGCACGACGCTCGCGATCACGGTGGCGGTTCCCCGCCCCAGCAGCACCGAGGTCAGTCCCGTCAACTGATCGCCTCGGCTGATCCTCGATCGGCCCACTTCGCACGCCGAGAGCACCACGAGCGCGGGGCCACGCTTCAGCCCTTCCAGGTCGTACCCGTACGCGGGACCGTTGGCCAGGTCCAAACAGGACAGCAACGGCTGGTCGTCCCGAAACCAGCCATGCGCCGCGATATGCGCGCTCGTAGCACCGTCCACAGTGCGCAGCACCCGCTCGATAGTGGCATCTCCACCGGAAAGCAGACGTCCGCCGTACTCGTCGTGCAGGGTTTCCACCTCCCGTTCGGCGTGCTCCAATCCCGGCCCCGCGACCCAGACGTGTTCGTTGTTCCCGCCCTCCCGCGCATCCGCTCTTCCTCGCAGCCAACAGCGCAACGACGGCGTGACCGTCACACTGCGCCCCCTGCACGACGGCAACGCGGCCCAGGGCAGTGCGTGCAACTGCCCGGTGGGAACCACCACGAGCGGCCGGCCCCGCCGAAGAGCAGCCGACACCGGCGACAACAGTTGCCGCTCGAGAGCGGTGGCAGCGTTCCCGACCTCCTTTTCCAGTGCGGCAACGAACCTCGGAGATCCGCCCTGCGCCTGCCGGGTCATGAAGTGCCGGAGCGCGTCGGCCGAAGCCACCGCATCGGATTCCCTGCCCAATTCGGACACGCTCACCTGTCCATCCACAGCGGACACCGCGTAGAGGAATTCGTCGTGGGTGAAAAGGCTCAGTAGTACCGATTGGCCGAGTTGGTCGATCGTTTCCGCGATGCCCGATCTGGTACGCAGACCACCGGTGGCACCATCGACCAGCATCGCCCGGTGCCGCACCCTCGATTCCAGGGCCGTGATCCGCGATTCCGCGTCTTGTTCCGGAGACCGTTGGTCCGCTCGGCTGCGCAGCACCTCGCCTCGCAGCTCCACCAGCGCCTCCCGCAGTTCCGGATCCGCGGGCGGGTGCAGTGAACGCCGATGCAGCGCGTTGGCCCTTGATCTTTCGGTCCAGCGCAACACCAGCCTGGGATCGCCGGTTTCCAGTGCGGCGCCGACCGCGATCTCCCCCAGTTGGTCCGCCCAGCCGAAGGCCCGCACCCGAAGTTCGTAAGCCGTGATCGACGCCGCGTGTGCTTCGATGGTTCGCAACCCGCCCCGGCACGCCTCGAACACCTTGTCCCGATCGCCCGCGTACCGCGAGAGCAGAGCTTCTGCCAGCCACCCGACGGCCCGCACCGGCGCGGTCGCCGCGTCGGCCTTCCTGGACTCGGACGCCGACCTGAGCAGTTTCTCCGCGAGCCCGCGCATGCCCGCGTGGTGCGCCGCCTGGCCCGCGGTCAACCGCAGTTCCGCCGCAGCAGCAGCCCAGCCGTGCACCGCGCACGTCGCTGCCGCTCGCCGGGACATCATCAGCGCATAGCGGGAGTGTTGCCCTGAGCTGAGCTTGGCCTGCCACATCGTGGCGGAGGCCAACGCCGCCCACGCCGGACGGCGTTGGCTCCGGAACAGCCCGCGCGCCTGCCGAGCCTGGTCGGCCGCCGCGAGTGCGTCACCGTCCCGCAGGACGATTCCCGCCAGGGACAACCGCGTCTCGGCCAATCGGGCCGTTCGACCACTGGCCTGCAGTCGCGAGGCCGCCACCCGCAACGCCTCCCGTGCCTCACCGTCCAGTCCGGCAGCGGCGAGTGCTTCCGCCCGGTCCGCCAGCGTCTCGGGGCAGGCGTCGGTGTCCAGTCCGGCGGCTACCGCCGCGTCGAAGAGCCGCAACGCCCTCGGTAGATCACCGGCACGAAAAGCCACGCACCCCTGGTTGTGCAGGCATGCCGCCGCCCGGTGCTCATAACCGTCCGCGGCGAACGCGCGTTCGGCCGCGCGAAGATCCGCGTCGGCCTCATCCAGCCGGTTGCTGTAGAGATGCGCCAACCCCCGGCCGAGCAGCGCGTTCGCCCGCCAGCGCCGGTCATCGTGTCCGGCCAGTAGGTGCAACGCCTCGGTCAGTTCCGGAACCGCTTCGGCATGATCGTCGGTGCGGACGTGGGCCAATCCGAACAGGCATGCCGCGCGCGCTGCCTCGATACCACTCAGCTGCGACGTGGCCGCGGCCAGCTGCGCACGGCACTCGCTCGCCGACCCGCGCTCGAGTTCGATCCACGCGAGCGTCAACCGCAGCTGCGCTTCCCGTTCAGGTAGCTCGGCACGCCGGGCAGCGGCCAGCCCGAGTCGCACGTGCCGCAACGCCTCGCGGGTCCGACCGAGCTCGACAGCGGCCAGGCAGGCCACGTGCCTGGCCAACGCCAGGAAGTGTGGCTCCTGCCGATCATTCGCCAACCAATCCGCGGCTGCCGCTGCCGCCTCCTCTGGTGCGGAGCTCGCGTGCTCCCGCCACCACAACGCCGACTCGACCACTCGATCCGGCTCCGCGGTCGCGATGGGACCGGCAGCAAGTTCCGGGCGGGTGCCGTGTGACGTCGCCCCGCACTGGTTTTCCGGAGCGGCCGGGTCTTCCGGAGCGGCCGGGACCTCTGTGACGCCGGGGCTCAACAGACGAACCAATCCGCAACCGCCGGCTGCGCACCGGTGGGCTGGAAAACCATGCTCAACGGACCGCTGGGCACGTCGTCCACGGTGAACGCCCCGTGCCTGTCCAACCGCTCGGACTGTTGCCCTCCCGGGGTGCGCAGCACTACTTCACCCGACGGGGCGCCCTGACCGGCACGACTGATCACCATGCCCGCAGCCCGGAACACTCCCGGCACGGTCGGGACCAAGTCGACCTCGAGAATCCGGCCGGGCATCGTGAAGGTGAGCACCCGGGACTCAGTCGTTGCTCGCGCCCTGGTCGCGACCGACGTGTCGGTCGAATCTCCGACCAGCGCCAACGGGACGGCCCCGCTCCAGCCACGGGCGTGCGCGGCGTAAGCCGCTCCCAGCAGGTGGTCCGGTGTCGGGTCGCAGACCTGAAACAGATCACGCAGGACGCGAAGTTCGGATGGCGTGCGAGCGGTCATCCGGCGACCTCCTCGGGAATTCCGACCGTGGCGAGACGTTGCCGCAGCGCGGACAAGCAGCGTCCCTTCTTCGGGCCGATGCTTCCGCGTGGCAGGCCGAGCGCTTCACTCACCTGCGCGTAGCTGGCATCCGGCGCCATCGCCACGACTCGGAGCAGTTGCTGACATCGCAGCGAGAGCTGGGCGAACGCCTGCCAAATCCGCGAGTTCGTCGCCGAACGCAGCGCCGCGTTCTCCGGCCCCTCCACGTGCCCGTTCGAGCCCAGGATCGCCGCGTCCACCCCGACCGGGGCTTCTCGCCGGCGGGCTCGCGCCAGACGCAACGACTCCCTGCGGGCGGTCGTGGCGAGCCAGCCGGGCAGCGCGGCGGGTTCTCGCAGGTTCGCCAGGTTCTCCGCCAACAACAGCCAGGTGGCTTGGTAGACGTCCTCGGCATCGGCCCGGTGCGACGAGTACACCCGCGCCGCTGCCCACACGACTCCGCTGTTGCGGTCCACCAGTTCGCGCCAGGCCATCTCGTCGCCCTGCTGCACCCGTTGCCACAGGAGCGGCGATACACCGACCTCACCGATCTCGTGCACGACCGCACCTCCCCTCTCCCCGCGAAGCTGATCAATCCGTTCGCGTTTAAGAGGGCTCGACGGCCCGTACAGATTCATTCCAAGCCGATTAACCCTCGAACGGGTATTTCTGACACGCGATCGAAGTAGCGTCGGCTGTCTCGTGACCCGCGTGGAGAGCGGACGCCACCTCCGCCGCCAACCGAGGGGCCGCGAACGACGTCCCGCTCCAACTCGCGAACCCGTAAGTACGACCGCGACCGCGCTGCGCCAGCCGGACGTAACTGCTGACCACGTCGACGCCCGGAGCCGCGGCGTCCACCCACGGACCGTGGTTCGAGAAGTCCGCGCGCCGACCGTCCGCACCGGTCGCCGCCACCGCCAGCACGTCGGGCAGTGCGGCAGGCCAGAACGGCCGGTCGGTGGCGTGGTTCCCGGCCGCGGCGACCACCTTCACATCGGGATCACGCGCTATTTCGTCCCGCAGCACGGGCGGGCACGCATCGTCCGCGGTGTGGCATCCGGCGGTCAGCAGCACTGTTCCCACGCGCTCACCGCGTCGCCCGGCCGCACGCCGCAGTGACCGCAATCCGGAGGCCACAGTGAGGTCATCGGTGAATCCCAGCGACGACAACGCCCGGTGCGCCCTGATGGTGGCTCCCGGCGCATTGCCCAGGACGACTCCCGCGACGAACGTTCCGTGCCCCGCCTGCCGGTCCTGATCACGGTCGTCATCGGCGTCGAGAACCTCGGGAACCCGCTCGTACCAGGCACGATCGCGAAACCAAGGATGCGGGTCCAGCCCGGTGTCGAGAATCCCCACCGCGACGGCCGGTTCCCATCGCCGTTCGGGCGGCTCCGTGGACAGCGGTGCGGGCTCGGCGCCGGAACCGGTCCCGAACATCACCGGCGTCCCGAACATCACGGTCGAACCGAGATGCACGTGGTTGACCACGGCATCCGCCGTATCGGCCGCGATCTCGACGCAACGGTCCTGCTCCTCGTTTCGCAAGCGCACCCGCGCCAGCTCCAGGTCGTCGTCGTACCGGACCCGGTCCACCCAGCGTCGCAACCTCCCCAGCACCGGATCCAACCGGGACCTGGCCGTGACTATCTCGCCCTTCCGGACCAGGCATTCGGCCGGACCACCCGGATCGTGCAGCAGTAGATCATCCGCGTAGCGCGACCAACTGTCCCGCAGATCACTCAGGGTCCATCCGTTCTCGACGCTGCGTTCCACAAGGGACACCTTGCGCCCGACTTCGCGCGTCCACAGGGGACTCGCCGCGCGGTGTCCGGATCTCACCCGTCCGGCGAACCCAAAGACCTTTCGCGGTCGCCTGATTGCATGGAGAATCTCTGCAAGGTGGCCGCACAGCGGCATTTGGCGGCATGACACCCCCTGTCCGGGTGGTTGAAAACCGCATGGGGTGCCGACCATCCTGACTCACGAGAAGATGATGTCGCGCGTTCGCGTGGAGAATCCAGACAGGCGGTGATGGGCGTGACCAGTACCTGCGCACAGCGCAGTCGCTGGGCACGCATGCGTGCGCTGGCCGCGAGAGCCTCGCTCGTCGGCGGAATCGCCCTGGGCACGTGGCTGGGTGCGACGGCGGTCGGCGCGGCGGAACCCGCCACCGAAGTCGGACAGAGCACGAATGCCACCGCGTCCACCCAACAGCCGGGGCCTACTCCGGAAAGCGGAACCCCTTCGTCCGCCGAGTCGAGGACGGGTGCACCCGAACCGAGGCCGACGGACGGCCCGGCTGCCGCGAACACGGCGCACACCGGCACCGCGGAGAAATCGGGCACCGCCGCCGAATCCACGGGTTCCCCGAGTCAGAACGGATCGGGCATCTCGATCCGGCGAGTCGAGCCCGCCGCACCGGCGGAAATCCCACGCGCCCAGCCGACCGAACCCGCATCCGTCCAACCGGCCCAACCGGCGGCGCCCGCCGAACCCGCGCCGGTCCAACGGACACAACCGGCAGCTCCTGCCGAACCGGCAGTTGTGGACCCCGGAAAGCCCGCGTCTCCGGGGAAACCCGCCGAACCGCAGGTCGGCAAACCCGCCCCGGTCACGATCTCCCCACCCAACCTGCCCTCCTTCACGCCTCCGGGACTGGTTGACACACCGGCAGCCACGCCGCACGCGTCTTCCCCACCTCCCGGCCCGACCGCCGTGGAGCTGCCGCCCGGCCCGGACCATCCCGAACCGGTCCGGATGAGTTCCGAAGACGACATACGCGTCCGCAATACGAACGAGCGGCCCACGACCGCATCGGTGCCCCCGGTATCCGCGAATCACCCCGAACCGCTAGCCGATCAACCGGCCGGCGGCCCCGCTCCGGCACAGCTTCCGCCAGCACCGACCATGTCCGCCGCCGGATCGGCGAGCGGCATGAGCAGCGGACACCGGCATCTCGCGATCCTGACGGCAACCACCTTCGATCCGATGCCTGCCGCCTCGACCCACAGCTCCTCCGAAGGCGTTCTGCTCACCGGCATCGTGTCGGTCGAGCCCTCGACGTCACCGGATTGAATCTGCGGCGATTCGCCTGACCGGCGAGCGTCGAGTCTCGCCCGCTTCTTCCCATCCCCAGACCCGGGTGGCGTGTCGAATCCGCCACCGCAGAATCCGATCCGTGCCGCCTGCGCCCGGGCGGATCGGAATCGGGGCACCCAGGTGAGGCAGCTGCCAGCAGGATCCGTGACCTGCTGGAGGTCTCTGTCCGGCGCCCCGGCCTCGGTGCCGCACTGCCCCTGCAGCACCGAGGCGACACCGTGGGGAGCCACCTGCCGGCACGACGAGGGGCCGTGCCGGCGGGTGGCTCCCTCTTTCACTTCTCACGTGACCTGCGTTTCGCTCGGTCCGCCTGCCGGCAGGCCGCCGAGCCCCGCGGATGCGAGCGCGAGTCGGCGCACGGCTTCCTCGAGGTGCTCGGGTTCCAGCGTGTAAGGCAACCGCACGTGCCGTTCCAGCGCACCGTGCACGGCGAAGCGGGAACCGGCCGCCAACCGCACGCCCTGCCGCTCGGCCGCGACCGCGAGCCTGCTGCCTACCTGTTCTCCGAGATCGCACCACAGCGCCAGGCCACCGTCCGGCACTCGGAACGACCACTCCGGGAGGTGCTCGGCCAGCGCCGACACCAGCCGGTCCCGGCGAACGATCGATTCGGCTCGCCTGCGTCGAAGTACCGCTTCCGACTCGTCGAACAGCTCGGTCAGCACCAGTTGTTCGAGTACCGGGCTGCCGAGATCGAGTGCGGCACGGCCGGTCACCACTCGCTGCAGCAGTTCTTCGGGTGCCCGCAGCCACCCCAGGCGAATACCGCCCCAGAACGATTTGCTCGCCGAGCCGGTCACGATCACGCGTTCCGGGCCGAACGCCGCCATCGGCAGGGGTGGCGGTTGGTCACCGAGGTCGACGTCGACGAGGGTTTCGTCGACGACCGCCGTGGTCCGATTGCTCCGCAACGCTGCCGCCAACCGTTCGCGTCCCGGCTCGTCCAGCCGGAATCCGGTCGGGTTCTGGAAGTCCGGGATCAAGTAGGCCAGCCGAGGGGAGGTCTGGCGGATACCGGCTTCGACGAGATCGAGGTCCCATCCGTGTTCGGTCATGGGTGCCGCTACGGGGGTCGCGTTGATCCCGCGGATCGCCTCCAGCGCGTTGGGGTAGGTCGGATGCTCGACCAACACGCGGTCACCGGGCGCTACCAGGGTTCGCAGCACCAGCGCGAACGCGTGTTGCGCACCGTTGGTCACGAGGATCTGCCGCGGGTCGGTCGGCAGCCCCCTGGCGGTGAACCGCTCGGCGATTCGCTGCCGCAACGGAAGCAGGCCGTGGGGCTGGTAACCGTGCCCCGCGAACTCCTCGGGCAACCGCACGCGGGCGCGGTCGGTGGCCGCACCCAGTTCGGGCGGGGCGCCGGGTGCTGCCTGCGCCAGGTTGAAGATGTCGGGATCACCGGACGGGAACCAACCGCCGTTGGTGGTTTCCCGGTCCCCGTCGGGTAACTTCACCCACGAGCCGGCTCCTCTCCTGCTCGCGATGAAGCCCTCGTCGCGAAGCCGCTCGAGCGCGCGAGCCACGAGGGTCCTGCTCACTCCCAGCGATTCGGCAATGTCCCGTTCGGCGGGCAACCTGGTTCCCGGTGGCAGCCGACCGTCCAGGACGAGCTGGCGCACCCCGCTGTGCACGCCACGCGACGAGGTCTTCGTCGCTCCGTTTCCGAGCAGTTCTGCCAGCTTGCGGCCGGGTATCCGGCTCAACCACGGCGAAGACATGTGTCCAATAATGCCAGATTGGTTCTTGTTTTAGTATCCAATCGTGACTAGACACGACGCCGTGTCCACCAACGCTCCGAATTTGGACCTTTCCAATATCTCGATCCGCGACCGCCCCGCTCCACGTCTGCTCCAACTGGTGGTGGGACTGAGCCTGTTCGGCACCAGCATGGCGCTCATGGTCCGCTCCGGCCTCGGCCTCAACCCGTGGGACGTCCTGCACCAAGGGCTGGCCCCGCGCCTGGGGTGGAGCTTCGGGGCCGTCACCGCCCTGACCGGTGTACTGGTCCTGCTCGCCTGGTTCCCCCTCCGGCAACGTCCCGGGGTCGGCACGATCGCCAACGTCGCGATCATCGCGATCTCGGTAGACCTGGCACTGGCGATGATCCCGGCCGGAAGCACGCCCGCGCTGCGGCTGGCGCTGCTGATCGGCGGCATCCTGCTCAACGGTGTCGCCACGGCTCTCTACGTGGGCGCACGCCTCGGTCCCGGCCCGCGGGACGGCCTGACCACCGGTCTGAACGCGCGCACCGGCTGGTCGATTCGCGGGATCCGCACCGGTGTCGAGCTCGCCGTGCTGACCACGGGCTGGTTCCTCGGCGGCACGGTGGGGGTGGGGACGGTGCTGTTCGCGCTCCTGATCGGACCGATCACGCAGCTCTTCCTCCCGCTCGTGACGGTCGGCGACCATCGAGGCGGATAACCTCCCGGCATGCCGATCGTGCAGGTGGCCGAGCAAGCGGGCAGCGGGACCAGCGAAGACGTCGTGCGGGTGCTGCCCCGCGCCGTATCCGTACTGGACGGGGCGACCTCGCTGCGACCGACGGATCGGACCGGCGGCTGGTACGCCGAACGGCTCAGCGAGGCCCTCGGACCCAGGCTGGCGGAGGATGCCGATCTGACTCGGCTGCTCGCCGATTCGATCAGCGAGGTCGCCGCAACCCACGACCTCCAGCCCGGGAGCGCACCGTCGAGCACGGTGGCACTGCTCCGGTGGGACGACGCGCACGTCGAAGCGCTCGTGCTGGCGGACAGTCCGATCGTGGTGTTCACCGGCACGGGCGCGCACCCCGTGACCGATGATCGACTCGCGAACCTGCGCGCTCCCGGTGGTGACGGTTACCGCGACAGGTTGCGCTCCGGTGGCGGATTCGACGACGAGCACTGGAACGCGCTGCGGGACTCGGGCGATGCGACCGGGCGATGGCGCAACGTCGACGGAGGGTTCTGGGTCGCCGAGGCCGATCCCGCTGCCGCGTTCCGGGCCGCCCGAGCCCGGTGGCCCCGCGAGGCGGTGCGTTCGGTGCTGATCGCCACCGACGGCGTTTCCTGCGGCGTCGACGACTACGGTCTCTACCCGAGCTGGGCGGCGATGCTGGACCAGGCCGTCTCGGACGGTCCGCAACGCGTGCTGGACACCGTGCGCGCAGCGGAGGAGTCCGATGCGGACGGCACCCGCTGGCCACGCCCGAAACGCCACGACGATCAGGCTCTCGCACTCGTGCGGTTCGCGAACCCTCGTTGAACCGCAGCCACCACCCCGGAAGGACCGCTCGCCATGGTGCTGATCGACAGCGCGATCTACGACGAGGGGCAACGCCAACACGTACCCGAGAACTTGGACCAGACCTTTACCCAGCTGCGCGCGGAAACGGCCCGCAAGGGCAGGTTCGCTTGGATCGGCCTGTACCGCCCGAACCCCGCCGAGTTGGAGTCGGTCGCCGAGAAGTTCGACCTGCACCACCTCGCCGTCGAGGACGCGGTCCTCGCCCACCAGCGCCCGAAGTTGGAACGCTACGGGGAGACGCTATTCGTGGTGCTGCGCCCGGCCCGTTACGTGGACACGACCGAGAGCATCGAGATCGGTGAGGTGCACGTGTTCGTCGGCCCCGATTTCCTGATCACGGTCCGGCATGCCGAGGAACCCGACCTCGCCCAGGTCCGCACGCGCTTGGAGGACGAGCGGGAACTCCTACGGCACGGCCCCGAAACGGTCCTCTACGCGTTGCTGGACCGGGTGGTCGACGACTACCTCCCCGTCGTGGAGGGTCTGCAGAAGGACCTCGACGAGATCGAGACCGAGGTCTTCGGCGGTGAGCCGACGGTGTCCCGCCGGATTTACCAGCTCTCCCGCGAGGTGATCGAGTTCCAACGGGCCAGCCGTCCGCTGCTCGGCGTGCTCGAAGCTCTGGAGGACGGGTTCGACACCTACGACGTCGACGTCGAGCTGCGGCACAATCTGCGGGATGTCCGCGATCACGCGGCGCACGTGGCCGACCGGGTGGATTCCTTCCGTCAGCTGCTGCCGAACATCCTGACCGTGCATTCCTCGCTCGTCGCCCAACGACAGACCGAGGAGACGACCAGGCTCAGCGAAACCAGCCTCGCGCAGAACGAGGACGTCAAGCGGATCTCCTCATGGGCGGCGATCCTGTTCACTCCCACCTTGGTGGGAACCGTCTACGGAATGAACTTCACCACAATGCCCGAGTTGGACTGGAAGTTCGGATATCCGCTCTCCCTGGTTCTGATGGGCCTCGTAGCCGCACTCCTGTACACAGTGTTCAAGTGGCGCGACTGGCTGTGACCCTTTCTCCCGAATTCCGCCGAAAAAAGATCTCTGCAGCTAGAGACATCTGAGGTACTACGAAGTAACATTGGCTCCGTCCACCTGACCCCCAGGGGTGGACTTCGCGCCCCCGCACTCCCGGTGACCCCCAGGCCGGTCGAGCGCGGGGGCGCTCTACGTTTCCGGCCCGGCTCGGGACGGGAACCGGAGCGGCGATGCGAGGTAGCTGCCCGAGGTCACATCCCGGGGTGGCGACCCCGCCGACTCCGCTCACCAGCGCTCCATCGAGCCGGCGGCTTCCGAGTGATGCCGGCCATTCCCACCTCTCCCATCAACCACGAGCATTGATCACTCCCAGGAGAAAGAGAACTCCGGTGAGTAACTCCCCTATCGATGGTTACCCGATCGGGTGTCATTCGGAACCAACCAGAGTTGACACAAGTCCATTACGTGAAGGAGCGTCATGATTGGACTGAGAGGGGTTAGCTCCGTGAATCTTCACGCGCGCATAGAACTGTTCGGAGGCCCCGAGGACGGCCGCGAGTTCGTCCTCCCGACCGGAACGGACGGCTCGCCGGTAACGCCACTCCCCATCTCCTCGGCCCCCGACGAAAACCAGGACCCGAACGTCGCCATGTACGACAGGTCGCACCAGCGGCCGTGCGGTCAATGGATCTACCGCTACGCGGTCAACCTGCCGGTCAGCCACCCGGCCTGACCGGCAGGTGCCGGCGGCTTGGTCGGTCCATGATCCGAAGACGCTGCCGCGACGTCCGCCGGCGGCGATGGTCGCCTTGAGCGTGATCGTCGCCATGGTGTGCGGGACGGCTTGGTGGGCGCACAGCGAATACACCCGAGCCAGGGATCAGAGACACTTCTACGCACTCACGAAGCACTCGCCATGGCCCTGGCGTGACCTGCTCATCCCGGACGGCCTGCCGACCGACGACGGAACAAGGTCGTATCCGCGTCCGTCGATGACCTCGGACTGAGGGTGAGCTTTCCGATCACGACACCGGACGGTCACGGGCTCAGGGGGACGTACCGGATCCACAACCCGCTCCCCGGCGGGGACTACACGCACGGACCGAATTGCGGTGCCACGCGGATCCGAACCTGCGTTCCGCTCGGGGACGGGATCACGAAGGTGATCACGCACGACACCTTCAACAGCGATCCCTCGCTCGCGTTGTTTCAGACCGCGGTGGCCGTCTCTTCAGCGTCACCGGCTTCGACGGCCCCGCCAACGTGGACCAGCTGAATCGCCTACTCACCCAATCGCACCGCCCGAGCCGCGACGAGTTGCTCCAATTACTTCGTCCCCGAAATTTCGAGGTCGACTGGTGGCTCCCCTGAGAAATGAAGCGGGCACGTCCGCAACAGCGGGGTGGAGTCGTCGAGCGTCCACGAAGAACGCTATGTCACAGGAGAGACCCGGCGCGACGGAGCGGCAGATCAACGCCTCCCCGCAGGCGGCATGCGACCTCAAAAACAAGACAGGCCCCGCCGGAAACCGGTGGGGCCTTCTTACTGGTCTGAGCGGTGGCCAGGGGCGGGGTCGAACCGCCGACCTTCCGCTTTTCAGGTCCCGGAAAGATCGTTCACTGCTTCGTTTCTGCTGTTCACGTGGTGGTTAACGAAACGGCTGCAACAGTTGGGGCAGGGCCGAACGAGGGTGAACTGAGACGAGAACTGAGACGAAGCCGATTGCTCGGCATGGGCTACCCTCGGCCAACGTCGACCAGGATGGGCCATGCTCCTCTGCCCGGAGCCCTTCCGGAAGCTGTCTCTCAGCGCTTCCACGGCGATCTCAAAGCGCGATGAACGGCACCCTGTCGACCGAGCTCCGGCCACTATGAACGAGCCCGCAAGTTAACGACTATAGGTCCATAACCGGTAGGGCCATAAGCGCAGGTAGAGGATGGTCGCAGGTTCGAAATCCTGCCCGGGGCGCATTTTTGTTGATCACTCAACCGCGCCGATGGGTGGATCCACCCATCGGCATGGGTGAGCGGTTGAGTGTGCTGACCGATGTGGGGTGCGGCACGCCATACCTAGCGTCAACGGCATGACCACACAGCACATCGAGACCCTGATCATCGGCGCCGGCCAAGCCGGCCTGTCCACCGCCTACCACCTGAAGCAGCGCGACCGCGATTGCCTGATCGTCGACGGACTCGACCGGATCGGCGACAACTGGCGGCGGCACTACGACAGCCTCACACTGTTCACCCCAGCGCGGGCCAACAGCCTGGACGGCATGCCGTTCCCGGGCGACCCGTGGGCGTTTCCGAACAAGGACGAGTTCGCCGCGTACCTGGAGCTGTACGCCGTCGAGAACGACCTCCCGGTGCGGATGCGGACCCGGGTCGACCGGCTGACCGCGCACGAGGGCGGCGGGTTCACCGCCACCCTGGGGGTAGAGGAGGTCACCTGCGAAAACGTCGTCGTGGCCACCGGAACCTTCGGCCGTACGCCGCAGGTCCCGGCTTTCGCCGGCGAGATCGATCCCCGGATCCGGCAGATCCACTCCAGTGAGTACCGCCGGCCCACCCAGCTGCCCGACGGGCCGGCGCTGGTCGTCGGCGCTTCACACAGCGGGCTGGACATCGCCTACGAACTGGCCAAGACGCGTTCCACCACCCTGGTCGGACCCGCCCGCGGGAACGTTCCGCTCGAGTGGGGCTCGCGGCGATTCCGCATGATGTTCCCGGCCATCGAGTTCGCCTTCCGCCACGTACTCACCCGGCGTACGCCGATGGGACGCAAGACAATGCGGCAGGTCCGCCACCACGGTGTCCCGCAGCTACGCGTCAAGCGCCACCACCTCGCCGCACGGAGCGCGGAGTGGATCACCGAGCACGTCGCGGGCGTTACCGAGGGACTGCCGTGCCTCGATGACGGGCGCACATTCGACGTCGCGAGCATCGTCTGGGCCACCGGATTCCGGCAGGCCTACGACTGGATCGACCTCCCTCTGCCGATCGAGGACGGCTGGCCGGTGGAATACCGCGGCGTCGTCGACTCGGTACCGGGCTTCTACTTCTGCGGCCTGGCCTTCCAGTACTGCTTCGCCTCGGGCGAGATCAACGGAGTGGGCCGCGACGCGGCGTACCTCGCCGACCGGATCGTGGCCCGGACGGGCGCCAGTGCCTCAGTTGCCGCCTGACCACGCCTGCTAGGTACGAAGGAGCTGACGATAACTGCCACACTCACCAACCGACCCGCAACCACGAACGAGAACCCTTGGGCCAAAGGCAGAGCGCTGGTCGTCGCCGCCGGCCCGGTGCTGCTGACGCCGCCCTGCTCTGGCACCCGCCGCTGCCGGCCGGCTGCCCGACAGCGCCGGCGTGGCCGCTGCCGCGTCGGCGGACATCACGCGGTGGGGCCTGTCCCACCTCGCCCTCGCGCTCGCCTCCGGCGCGGGCGGGCTCGGGCTGGTGCTGATCGGGAGCGTCATGTTGGCCGTGCTCCCCGGCATGGAATTCGCCGTGGTCGCGGCGCATGAGACAGGAGCCGACCTCGCGGCGACCCTGACCGCTCTGGAGTCGTGGTTCGTGCCGATTCTCGTCGCCGGTGCGGTGCCGTTCGCGCTCGGCACCGTCCTGTTCGCGGTCGCCGTCGCTCGCACGACGACTTTCGCCCGCATTCCCACGGCCGTCATCGCCGGCGCCCTGGTGGTCTTCGGACTCCCGGGCGGTCCCGGTCGGGGTCGTGCAGTTCCACGTGCAGTCGGCGGCGGCATTGCTGGCTCTGCTGCCATTGGCCGTGGCCATCGGCACCACGCGGCTGCGCACCTTACGCACGCACGACTAACCTCGAGTCGAGGTGGTGTGCGATGGGCTTGGTCGACGATCTGCACCGGGCGCGGGAAGCCTACGAGCGCCGCGAGTGGGTGGCTGCGTACCGCGCGCTGTCGGACCTGGGCGACACGCACTTGCGGGCGGATGACTTCGCTGCCCTGGCGGTCACCGCGTTTCTGCTGGGCCGCCGCAACGACTGCGTCCAGGCGTGGCAGCGCGCCTACCAGGCCGAGCTCGAGGACGGCAACACCCTGGGAGCCGTCCGAGCGGCGTACTGGCTGGCGCTGACCTTGTGGCAGGGCGGGGAGGCCGCCATCGGCAGCGGCTGGCTGGCCCGGGGCGAGCGACTGCTCGAGAGCGTCGAGGGGGATGTGGTGGAGCGCGGCTACCTACTCGAACGGGCCACGTTCGGGCACATCGCCAAAGGCGAGTTCGCACAAGCAATTGCCACCGCGCCGAGGGTGACCGAGTACGGCCGACGCTTCAGCGACCCCGACCTGACCGCCATGGGCCTGCACACCGAGGGCAGGCTGACCATCTTCTCGGGACAGGTCGCCGCCGGGCTGCGCCTCCTCGACGAGGCGATGGTGTCGGTTCTGGCCGGGGAGGTCTCCCCCATCCTCTCCGGGGTTATCTACTGCTCGTCGGTCGAAGCCTGCCAGCAGATCTCCGACTTCGGCCGGATGAGCGAGTGGACCCACGCGCTGACCGTCTGGTGCGAGAGCCAGCCCGGCCTGGTGGCGTTCACCGGCCAGTGTGCGGTCCACCGCGGCCAGTTGATGCGGCTGCAAGGCGCCTACCGGGACGCGATCAGCGAGCTCGAGCATGCGGCTGGACGGTACGCCGCGGCCGGGGGCAGCCCCGCGGTCGGACAGGCCCATTACGAGTGTGGCGAAGCGCTGCGCATCAGCGGCAAGCACGACGCGGCCGAGGCCGCCTACGCGGAAGCGGCCGGGTACGGGCACCCGGCCCAGCCCGGCCGGGCGCTGCTGTGGCTGGCTCGCGGCCGGCCCGATGCGGCGTCGGCCGCGATCCACCGCGTGCTGGCCGAGGCGCGGGATCCGGTGCACCGCTCACAAATGCTGCCGGCCGCCGTCGACGTGCTGGCAGACGTGGGTGAGATCGAAGACGCCGCGTCCTTGGCCGACGAGCTCCGCGGGTTCGGATCGGCCTTCGGTTGCACCGCGCTCCGAGCGGCCGGCGAGTACGCGACCGCATCGGTCGCCGTCGCTGCCGGTGACGCCGAGGACGCGCTCGCGGCCGCCCGGAGCGCTGCCGACGGCTGGTCCCGGTTGTCCGCACCGTACGAGGTGGCCCGGTGTCGCGTGCTGATCGGACGAGCACTGCGCCTCCTCGGTGACGCGGAGTCGGCGGCGGCCGATCTCGACGAGGCTCGGCGGGCGTTCGCGCGCCTCGGTGCCGCACCGGCCGAGCACGACGTCGCCAAGCTCCTGGGGGATGCGCGGGCACCCGGCGGCTTGAGTCCACGCGAGATCGAGGTGTTGCGGCTCGTCGCCGCGGGCAACAGCAATCCCGAGATCGCGGCGACGCTGGTGCTGTCGGAGAAGACGGTCGCCCGGCATCTGTCGAACATCTTCGCCAAGCTCGACGTCGGGTCCCGGACCGCGGCCGCGGCGTTCGCGTTCGAGAACCACCTGGTCTGAGGATGATCTAGGCCCAATACCGCTTACTTAGGTGGTTTTGGTCGGGTCTTGGTGGGTTTGGTGGCGGGGACGATGGTG